>NZ_WTPX01000212.1 GCF_013036045.1 Alienimonas chondri | reverse complement strand
GGTTCCGGCCGCTGGTGCGCCGGGCAATGCGACGCCGGGCAATGCGGCGCTCCAGGCGCCGGACGAAGGCACGGTGCCGGCGCCGACGGCCGGGCCGGCGCCGCTCACGCCGGAGGAGGCGATGCGGGTGCGGGTGTACGACTCCGCGAACCGCGGCGTGGTGAACGTCACCGCCCACAGCGTCTCGCGCAACAATCTGTTTCGGGTCGAACAGGAGTCCGAGGGGCGCGGCAGCGGGTCGATTCTGGATCGCTCCGGGCATGTCCTCACCAACCTGCACGTCGTCGAGGGCGCCGACCGCATCGAGGTCCGCCTGTTCACCGGCGAGAGCTACGACGCCACGCTCGTCGGCGGGGATCTGGTCGGGGACGTCGCCGTGTTGAAGCTGGTGAACGCTCCCCCGGAGGATCTCTACCCGATCCCGCTGGCCGACAGCCGCGACCTGCGGGTCGGGCAAAGCGTGTTCGCCATCGGCAACCCCTTCGGGCTGGAGCGGACGATGTCCGCGGGGATCATTTCCAGCCTGAACCGCGACCTGCCGATCCGCGGCGCCCGCACGGTGCGGGGCATCATTCAAACCGACGCCGCCGTGAACCCGGGCAACAGCGGCGGTCCGCTGCTGGACGGCCGCGGCGCGCTGATCGGGGTGAACACGGCGATCGCCTCCAAAAGCGGCCAAAGCGCCGGTGTGAGCTTCGCCATTCCCGGTTCGCTGGTGCGACGAGTCGTGCCGCAGCTGATCCGCTACGGCCGGGTGATTCGCCCGGAGGTGGGCATCAGTCAGGTGTTCGAAGTGCCCGGCGGATTGCAGATCGCCAAGCTGGTGCCCGGCGGACCGGCGGAGCAGGCGGGCCTGCGGGGGCCGCTCGTCACGCGGGAGCGGCGCGGCCCGTTGATGTTGGAACGCACGGATCGCAGCGTCGCCGACGTGATCGTCGGGGTGGACGGCGTCCCGGTGAGAACGGCCGACGCCTTCCTGGGCGACATCGAAGCGAAGCGCCCCGGCGACACCGTGACCCTGAACGTCCGCCGCGGCGAGCAGATCGTGCAAATCCCCCTGCGACTGGGCGGCGAACCGCGCGCCGCGGAGTGAGGCGGCGCCTTGCTCCCCTCGGCCCCCCAGTTTGAGAATACCGGAGGAGAGGGGTTGGGGGTGAGGGGACTGGAACCGTTCGGTCGCCCTTCACAATCCCGCCGCCCTCCCGTCACTTCGCGACCGGCTGCGTGCGAAGGCTCGTTCACCCTCACCCCCGGCCCCTCTCCCTCAAGGGAGAGGGGGGAAGAGGGGGTTGGACGTCGTCGGTTCGTCGCGACTTGCTGCGACGTGACGCCGTCACCCCCGCACCGCCTGATCGCGGATGCCCAAGCGGCGTTCGACGAGGTGTTCCAGCGTTTCCAGCGCCTCGCGATCGCGGATCTGGCCGAACAGCGTGAGGTTCGCGCCGTGCTCCGCCAGGGCCAGCAGGGTCCAGTACACCTCGCCGTGCCAGCCGCGGAAGACGATCTCTTTGCGAACCACCAACTGCGTGACGCGGGCGGTCGGCACCTCGGCCGGCCAGGCCCACGGCAGCGGGCCGTGGACGACACGGAACGTCTCCCGGGTGACGGTCACGGTCGTGCGGTTCCACCGGTAGCACAGCCCGACATAGCCGGCCCACGCCGTCCCCCCGGCGGCGGCGACCGTCTGGACCATCCAGAATAGATCGAACCCGGCCCAGTAGAAGACGACGACTCCCAGCGCCGTGATCGCCCCCGCCGCCGCCGCGACGATCAGCAGGAACGTCCCGATCTCCCGCGGCCAGGGGGCGGAGAAGATCATCGCCCCGTTCTCCTTGCGGGCCGCGAACGTCGCCCGGAACCGCGCCCGGTCGTGAACCCGAGCCGGCCGCAGTTCCAGCGAGCGTTGGACCGCCGGCGGGATCGTCACCTTGGCGGAGCAGAACCGACAGGTCATCTCCGCCCGCTCCGGCGGCGGATCGAGCGTCCCGCCGCACCGCGGACACTTCAGGGTGATCGCAGGAAGAACCTTCGCCGGTTCGGCCGAGGCGACCCGAGCCGGCGACCGGGGAACGGGGGCGGCCCCGTCGGGTCGAACATCGCCGTCGAGGTGCGCGAGGTGCGCATCGAGCAGGCGCTTCACCGCTTCGGGGGTGTCCTGCTTCGTCTCGCCGGCGATCAGCCGGACCCACCGACCGTTCGTGCGGACGGCGTGCAGTTCGTAGGCGACTCTCTGCCTCCCCCCGTCGCCGTCGTTGTAGACCTTCCGCCAGACCTTCAGTTCATCCAGTTCCGCCAGCGTTACGCGGCGGGAGCGACGTCCCGGGATTGGCCCGTGCCAGACGCGGATCGTCCCCTCGTGAACCGCGATTTCGGTGCGGTTGAGCGTGCGGGACAGTCCGCCGTACAGCGCAAGCAGAGCAGGTCCGGCCAGCACGAACCCGATGAGCGACCGTTCGTCCTGACCTGACAGCTCCTCCCCCCGCAGCAGCGGCATCGAGAAGAGGAACAGCGCCGCCCCCCCGACGAGCGCGGCGATGACCAGCCACGCCGCCCCGACGAACCGGTTCCACCGCCAGCTGACCAGCAAACGCGGCCCGTCTACGTCGATCGTGAACTTGGCGAGGTCGACCCCGTGAAGCCGCCTCAGATCGCCCCGCCGACCGATCCGCACGGGCGTCTCGCGATCGGTCGCCACGGCGACCGCCCCGCACGCCGGACAGCGGAACTCGACGCCGTGTTCGTCGTGCGGCACGACGCGCGCCCCGCAACCGGCGCAACGAAGGAGGCGTTCGGCCATCAAAGCGGCAGATCGGGAGGACGAGACCACGCGGAGCATAAGGAACCCACGATCCCGCCGCGGAACGAGCGCCGTCCCGCGGAGGCGTTTCGCCAGGCGATCGCCGTCGGGGGTGTGCATTCGGCACGGCCTCGGGGCCATGGATTTGAGGCAAGGCGTCCGAAAGCGGCGAACGTCGACCCGGTTGGATGGGTTGGGAGAGTCAGGCGCGAGCGTTTCCAACGGGGACCGCTTATGCTCGCCGTCCCGCCCGACCGCGTCTTGTGGTCGCCCCGCACCCGCCGCCCGCCCCGCCCGCCGTTCGTTCTGCGATGACCGATCCCGACGTCACGTTCGCCCCGGCTGAAGACGAGCCGCTCGGGGAGCAGGGCGACGAGGCCCGGGCCGCTCGGCTGGTCGAAATCTGTGCCGCCATCCGCGAGCAGGTCGGCAAGGTGGTCGTCGGGCAGCAGGAGGTCGTGGAGCAACTGCTGATCGCGATCCTCGCCCGCGGGCATTGCCTGCTGGAAGGCGTGCCGGGGCTCGCCAAGACGCTGACCGTGCGGTCGCTCGCCCAGGCGATGCACCTGGAGTTCCGCCGCATTCAGTTCACCCCGGACCTGATGCCCGCGGACATCACGGGCACCGATCTGATCCAGGAAGACCGCAACACCGGCGCCCGCGATCTGGTGTTCGATCGCGGCCCGATCTTCACCCAAATGTTGCTGGCGGACGAGATCAACCGCACCCCGCCCAAGACCCAGGCGGCGCTGCTGGAGGCGATGCAGGAACATGAGGTGACGGTCGGCGGAACCACTTATTCGCTCGAAGAGCCGTTCTTCGTGCTCGCCACGCAGAACCCGATCGAGCAGGAGGGCACCTACCCCCTGCCGGAGGCCCAGCGGGACCGGTTCCTGTTCAACGTGGTGGTCGATTACCCATCGCGGGATGAGGAAGGCGACATTCTCGACCGCACGACCAGCACGCTCTCCGCCACGCCGGAGCCGGTGGTGAACGGGCAGGAGATCGTCGCCTGCCAAAGCACCGTGCGTCGCGTGCCGCTGCCGGACAACGTGAAGCAGCTCGTGCTGGACCTCGTCCGGTCGGCTCGTCCCAAGGACCCGCACGCCGCGAGTTGGGTGCGGGAGATGATCGACTGGGGCCCCGGCCCGCGGGCCTGTCAGCAACTCGTGCTGGCCGGCAAGGCCCGGGCATTGCTGCGGGGGCGTCATCACGTCACCCGCGAGGACGTGCTGGCCCTCGCCGCCCCGGTGCTGCGACACCGCATCGTGCCGACCTTCAACGCGGAGGCGGAGGGCGTGACCGTCGACGACCTCGTGCAGCGGTTGATCGACGCCCTGCCCCGATCGTCCTCCCAGGGCGGAGCGAAGAAGCTGATGCCCAAGAAGCCCGCGCGGGTCGCGTGAGATGCGAGCGTTCCTCCCCGCTTCACCAGCCCGACGCGCAAGCGTCGGCCGTACGTCGTCCACGACGTGTCGCTCCCCGTCCCCAAGACCGGCTCCGCCGGCCGAGGCTTGCGCCTCGGGCTGGTAATCATGGCGTCCCCCGACCTCCTCCCCGCGAACGCCCCGGCCACGCTGGGGAATCTCCAGCTGCTCGCCAAGCAGGTGGTCGAGGGCTTCCGCAGCGGTCTGCACAAAAGCCCTCACAAGGGCTTCAGCGTCGAGTTCAAGGAGCATCGCAGCTACGTCCCCGGCGACGATCCGCGGACGATCGACTGGAAGCTCTACGGCAAAACCGACCGCCTGTTCATCCGGGAGCATGAACAGGAAACGAACCTGCGGGCCACGCTGCTGGTCGATTCCAGCGGCTCGATGAACTACGGCGGGCAGCGGTCGCACGGCCTCACCAAGCACGACTACGCCGTCCGCTGCGCCGCGGCGCTGGCCCATCTGATGATCCGCCAGCAGGACGGCTGCGGGCTGGTGACGTTCGATACGAAGGTCCGTCGGTTCATCCCGCCCCGCGTGCGACCCAAGCACCTGACGGCGATCCTCAGCGAACTGGCCAAAACGAAGCCCGGCGGGGAGACCGAACTGGGCGACGTCTTCCACCGCCTCGCCGCCAAGCTGCCGCGGCGGGGACTGCTGATCGTGCTCAGCGATCTATTCGGAGACGTGGATCGGCTGCTCACGTCGCTGGCTCACCTGCGGCACGGCGGGCACGAGGTGGTCGTCTTTCAGATCCTCGACCCGGACGAGATCGACTTCCCCTTCGACCGCCGCACGCGGTTCCGCAACCTCGAAGATCACGACGACCACCACACGATCGACCCCGCCCAGGTGCGGCGGGCCTATCTGGAGAAGCTCGCCGCCTTCCGCGACGCGTTGAAGAAGGGCTGCGGCCGCCAGCGGATCGGGCTGGTCCCGCTGACGACCGACCGCCCCTTCGCCGACGCCCTCGCCGCGTACCTCGCCGCCCGGAGGCGCGGCCGATGAACGTTCTTTCCAAGCACCGGGTGCCATGCTCTCACGTCGCCGCGCAGCGAAGCGAAGCGGCGGCGGGTGAGCATGCGAGTGACGCCCAACCGCCGAGCCGGGGGCGGACGTCACGCTCCATGCCCACTCCGCTCCACTTCGCTGGTGCTCCGCTGCGCGGTGAGAGCATGCCACCCAAGCGTGTGGGGAGGTTCGACGGATGAACTTCCTCAACCCCGCGCTTGCCTTCGGGGCCGTCGCGCTGGCGATCCCACTCATCATCCACCTGCTCAATCGCAGTCGGTTTCGCACCGTCGATTGGGGGGCGATGCACCTGCTCGCGGAGGTCGTCCGCACGAACCGGCGCCGGTTCCGGCTCGATCAACTGCTGTTGCTGCTGGTCCGCTGCGCGATTCCCGTGCTGCTGGCGTTCTGTCTGGCCCGTCCGGTCTGGACGGGGCTTGCCGGGGCCAGCGGCGACGGGCCGGTCTCGCTGGCGATCGTGCTGGACGACAGCCAATCCATGGGCGCCCCGGGCGAGGGCAGCACCCGTTTTGACGCCGCCGTGGACGCGGTGAAAGAGATCGTCGCCGGTGCTGGAAAAGGCTCGGACTTCATGGTGATCCTCGCCGGCGGACCGCCGACCGGGCTGACGGACGCCCCCACCTTCGACGCCGCGGCGGAAGGCGTCGGCGGCATCCGCGGGGAGGGCGCCGGTTTGCAGATCGCTGACGACGATCAGTTCGCGGT
>NZ_WTPX01000211.1 GCF_013036045.1 Alienimonas chondri | reverse complement strand
CCGTTCGCCTTCACCCCCGCCGCCCGCACTTCGCCGCCGATCTCCACCAGATAGTTCGTCAGTTCCGCAGCCTCCAACGCATCCGCCACGCGGTCGACCCCGTGCCCCTTCGCGATGGCGGACAGATTGACCCGCAGCCCGGCGATATCCTTCCGCAGTGCCGGCGGGTCGTCGCGAACGTGCAGCTTTTCATAGCCGACGTGCGCCCGCGTCTCCGCGAGGACCTGATCGGACGGCGCTTCGATCGGTCGCGCTCCGTCGCCGAACCCCCACAGATCGACCAGGGGACCGACCGTCGGGTCGAACGCCCCGCCGCTGTCGGCAGCGATCTCGAGCGCCAGCGCCGTGACGGCCGCGGTCTCCGGGGAGACGTCGAACCAGTCGGTCGACTGAGAGGCATTGAAGCGGCTCAATTCGCTCTCGGGGTCCCAGGTAGACATTTGCCGGTTGACGGCCTGCAGCTCGGCGTCGATCCGAGCTTTGAGCCAGTCTGCTGAGATCCCCTCCGGCAGTTCGGCAATCGCGACGGAGTAGGTCGTCCCCATCGTCTGCCCCTGCCAACGCACGACGGCGGGCTCCGGCGGAGCGTCGGCGAGCGGACCGCAGCCCGCCGCGACCAGCACCAATAAACACAAAACGCCGAGGCTCCGTGGAGCCTCGGCGTTCTTGCGGACAGACACGTTCAACCCCCGAAGTCGTCGAACATAATGTTCTCCGGCTCCACGCCCAGATCGTCGAGCGTCTTCAGAACGGCCTGCAACATCATCGGCGGGCCGCAGATGTAATATTCGATATCCTCCGGCGCCGGGTGGTCCTTCAGATAGTTATCGAGCAGCACCTGGTGAATAAACCCGGTGTAGCCGTCCCAGTTGTCCTCCGGCATCGGATCGGACAGGGCGATATTGAACTGAAAGTTCGGAAAATCCTTTTCGATCTGCCGGAACTCGTCGATGTAAAACAGCTCGCGCTTACTGCGGCCGCCGTACCAATAGGAGACCTTGCGGTCGGTCTTCAGCCCTTTGAAGAGTTGGAAGATATGACTGCGGAGCGGGGCCATGCCGGCGCCGCCGCCGATGTAGACCATCTCGGCCTTCGTGTCCCGGATGAAGAACTCACCGTAGGGGCCGGAGATCGTGCACTTATCCCCCGGCTTCAGGTTGAAGATGTACGAACTCACCTTCCCCGGCGGGGTGCCCTCCGGCGCCCGCGGCGGCGGGCTGGCGATGCGGACGTTGAGGCGAATGATCCCCTCTTCGCCCGGCCAGTTGGCCATCGAATAGGCCCGGAACACCGGCTCGTCGACGACGGACTTGTACCGCCACAGGTCGAACTTGTCCCAGTCGCCGCGGAAGTGCTCCTCGACGGCGAAGTCCTTGTACTCGACTTCGTGCGGCGGCACTTCGATCTGAATGAATCCGCCGGACTTAAACTTCACCTGCTCGCCTTCGGGGACTTCGAGGATGAGGTCCTTAATAAAGGTGGCGACGTTCTCGTTGCTGCGGACCGTGCACTCCCACTTTTTGGTCTCGAAGACCTCCGGCGGGACTTCGATCTTCATGTCCTGCTTGACGGCCACCTGACAGGACAGGCGTTCGCCCTCGCGGGCCTGCTTTTTGTTGATGTGGCCCGCTTCGGTCGGCAGCAGGTCGCCGCCGCCTTCGAGCACCTTCACTTTGCATTGGGCGCAGGTGCCGCCGCCGCCGCAGGCACTGGAGACGAAAATGCCGTTATCGGCCAACGCCCCCAGCAATTTGCCGCCGGCGGGGATATGCAACGTCTTCTGGTCGTTGACGTTGATCTCCACGTCGCCGCTGGCGACCAGCTGCTTGCGGGCCAACAGAATGACCGTCACCAGCCCCATCACGATCAGCGTGAAGAAGGTGATGCCGAGCAGGATCGGGTAAAATTCGGCCATCGGACTTTTTGAGAAACCGTAATCTGTACGAGGAACCGCCGTCCGGTCGCGTACGCAACCGGACCGCTGGTCAAATACCGCCGAGGCCCATGAAGGCGAGGGCCATAAGGCCGACGGTGATGAAGGTGATGCCGAGACCCTTCAAACCGTCGGGGACGTCGGAGTACTTCAACTTCTCGCGGATGCCCGCGAGGGCCACGATCGCCAACGCCCAGCCAAAGCCGCTGCCGAGGCCGTACACGACGCTCTGGCCGAAATCGTATTTCCGCTCCACCATGAACAGGCTCCCGCCGAGGATCGCGCAGTTCACGGTGATCAGCGGCAGGAAGATGCCCAACGCGTTGTAGAGAGCCGGCACATAGCGGTCGAGCGTCATCTCCAGGATCTGAACCATCGCCGCGATCACGCCGATGTAGCTGATGAAGCCCAGGAAGCTGAGGTCCAACGAGGCGAACTGAAACTGATCTTCGTTCGTCGGGCTGTGGCCCAGCAATTGGTCCAGCCAGATCAGCGCTCCCGGCTTCAACAGATGTTGAAAGATCAGGTTGTTCGCCGGGACGGTGATGGACTGAATCACGATGACCGCGATTCCCAGCCCGATCGCCGTTTTGACGTTCTTGCTGACCGCCAGGAACGTGCACATGCCCAGGAAGAAGGCAAGCGCGAGGTTCTCGACGAACACCGCTTTGAGGAACAGTCCGAGGTAGGCTTCGATCATGATGTTTTAACGGCGGCGGGGGCGTGCGGAGGGACTCTCAACTCTGGACTCTCGTCTCTCAACTCACTCCTCAATGCCCCTCCTCGACCTGCTCCGGCTTCCAGGTGCGAACGATCCAGATGAACGCCCCGATCAGGAAGAAGGCGCTCGGCGGCAGCAGCATCAGGCCGTTGCCGTTGTAGTCGAACTGGTTCAACACGTCGTAACCGAGCAACGTCCCGGCGCCGAACAACTCGCGGAAGAAGCCGACCAGCACCAGAACCAGTCCGTAGCCCAACCCGTTGCCGATGCCGTCCAGGAACGACAGGCCCACGGAGTTCTTCATCGCGAAGCCTTCGGCCCGGCCCATCACGATGCAGTTCGTGATGATCAGCCCGACGAACACGCTCAGCTGGCGGGCGACGTCCGGCACGAACGCCTTGAGCACCTGATCGACCACGATCACCAGCGAGGCGATCACCGTCATCTGCACGATGATCCGGATCGAACTGGGAATGAAGTCCCGAATCATCGCGATCGCCGCCCCGCTGCACGCGCACACCGCGATCACGCAGAGGCTCATCACGATGCTGGGCTTCAACTGACTGGTCACCGCCAGCGCGCTGCAAATCCCGAGGATCTGCAAGCCGATGGGGTTGTTGTTGAAGACCGGGTCGAACAGGACCGAGGTCGGCTTTGGGGCGGCCATCGTGGGGTCAGCGCCAGGCGGCGAACGGGGAGGAAAGCGGGCGGAGGGGGGCGGATCGCGGCGGCGTCAGTTGGCCGTCGTCTCCGCCTGCTTGTCGAGCGCCGCCTCGGCGGCGGCCGGGTCGACGCGATGCAACTCTAACAACTCGGGGTCCAGTTCTTTCAGGTAGGCTCCGAAGGCGTCCTTGGAGAGCCAGTAGTTCACCATGTACTCCACGCCGTTGGACGTGATCGTCGCCCCGGCGAGGGCGTCGACCTGATACTGAGCGGCCTCGCTGCCCTCGGCGGCGGGCACCTTCGCCACTTCGAACGCCGGGGTGAAGGTTTCGTCGAACGCGGATCGGCCCTGCCATTCCTGCTGCCAACTGGCGTTCTCAACCTCGGCGCCCAAACCGGCGGTCTCGGCCTGCTCGTAGAACGTGACGCCGGCGATCGGGAATCGAGCTTTGGGATCGGTCTCGTCGAAGTTCACGTCCAACGCGAGATACGCCCGCAGCGTGCTCCAGAGGCCCTTGCCGGCGACCGGAAACACGAGGCGTTCGACGGAATTTCCGTTCTCGGAGAGCACCTGGTAGACCGGCGCGACGTTCGGCCGACGGCCCGGCACGCCGTACTCGGACGGGATCGCCCCCGACAGCTCGTCGGAATCTGCGGCGGCTTCGAAGTCGTACGCCTTGCTCTCCGGGTCCGGGGCGACGACCGGCCGGCCCGTGGAGAAGTCGATCCACTGCTCGCGGATGCGGGCGGCGTAGACCTCGTCGACCGTGTCGTTGGAGGCGTCCTGCTCGATCAGCCCGGCGGCGAGCAGACGATTCCGCTGCTTGGCGAGCTTCTCGTTGGCGTCCTGCAAATCCCGCAGGGAGACCGCAGCGACGCTGACCACCGCGCTGCACACCAGGCAGAGCAGCACCGATACCGTCAGCACGTTGGCCAGCGAGTCTTTATTCTTCGGCTTGAAAGCCACGGGGGACGGGTCGTCGGAGGAGCGAGAAACGGGGGAGGAAACCGAAGCCGGACGCGAACGCCCGGCCGGGGTCACGCGGTTGCGGGAGCGGGCACGGAGTAGTCTTCGGACGGCTTCGCGGTCGTCGCTTTCGCCCGAGCCAACCGGCGGTTGATGTTCCGCTGGACGACGAAGTGGTCGATCAGCGGAGCGAAGACGTTGCCGAACAGCACCGCCAGCATGATGCCCTCCGGGTAAGCGGGGTTCACCACGCGGATCAGCACCGTCACGACGCCGATGAGGATGCCGTACCACCAGTGCCCGGCCTTCGTCCATGTGGAACTGACCGGATCGGTCGCCATGAACACCGCCCCGAAGGCGAACCCGCCCACGACGAGATGATACCAGGGCGGAATGTTGTACATCGCGTACGCCGCGCCCGGATCGCCGACGCGGGCGGCCTCCGCCATCCCCAGCCAGGCGAGGCCGTCGCCGACGAACAGCCACAACAGCGTATCGAAAGCCAATAGCCCGACGACGCAGCCGGCCATGATCCGCCAGGCGCCCACGCCCACTCCGATCAGGATCGCGGCGCCGATGAGGGCCGCCAGCGTGCTGGTCTCGCCCATCGACCCCTCGATCATCCCCAGGAACGACTCCCACCACCCGCCGGGCACCACATCGTAGGCGGCCTGCAGATCGGCGATGCTCGAGCCTTTCGGCATGGTCGACATCGTGTTCAGCGTCGTCGCCGAGGAATAGGCGTCGTACGCCGCGGGGCTGGCGCCGGTCGCGGCGTTCCAGACCTTGTCGCCGGTGATCTCCGCCGGGTAGGCGAAGTAGAGGAAGGCCCGGCTGGTCATCGCGGGGTTCAGGAAGTTCTTGCCGGTCCCGCCGAACACCTCCTTCCCGATCACCACGCCGAACAGAATGCCCAGCGCCGCCTGCCACAACGGCGTCGTCGCCGGCAGCGTCAGCGGGAAGAGCATGCTGGTGACCAGGAAGCCTTCGTTGATCTCATGCCCCCGCACGACGCTGAAAATCGCCTCCGCCGTGCCGCCCACCGCCACCGTGACGATGTACAGCGGTAGGAACCACAGCAGACCGTGCAGGAAGTTCGCGATGTGGTTGTCCGGATCGGGCGAGAGCCCCAACGCCCCCATCAGCCAGCCCCGCCAGCCCTCGACGCGCGGCTCTTCCAGCAACCGGGCCTGCACGAGCTCGTCGACCGCCCCGCGGGCGCCCAGCGCCGCCTCAAGCCGCTCCTTCTGAGCGGCGGTCGGCTCCCCGTCGCCGAGGATCGCCTTCTCAAGCTGCGCGGTCGAGGTCGACAGGACCGGATCTGCGGCGGCCTCGATCTTCTCGACGGGATCCAGCACGAGCGTCCCAGCGGATAGCGTCGCGAACTCCTCGGCGCCCAGATCCTTCAACGCCCCGGCAGGCAAGGCGTCCAGCGCCTGCTCCGCCTCGGCGGCGAGAGCCTGCCGCGACTCGACGGCGTTGTCGGCCAACACGCTTTTCAGCGCGTAATTCGCCTGATAGCCGGTGTTGTAGCACGCCATGAAGATGGCGGGGATCAGCGCGACGACGACCAGCGTCATCATCCGCTTCAGATCCATCCCGTCACGCACATGACTGGGTCCCTCCGTCACCTCGCCGGGCGTGTACAGAAAGGTGTCCGCCGCCTCGTAGGCGGGGTACATCTTCTCCAGCCTACCGCCCTTTTCAAACGGGGGGGCGAACTTATCGAGGGAGCTTCGGAGCAGCTTCATGGCCGGTCGGCGGGGTCGCCGAATGGGGGCAGGATGACGGGGGCGG
>NZ_WTPX01000210.1 GCF_013036045.1 Alienimonas chondri | reverse complement strand
TCCGGCACGCGGCGGGGTTCGGGCGAGGCGAGGGAGGAAACGGCGGCGTCGGCTCCGTCGAGCCGCGGACCGAACCGGCGGGCTCGACAGTGTACCGGCCGGCCGGCGAGAACCGATACCATGCCCGCCCGCCGATCGTTTCGGTCGCCCCATCCCGCCTGCTCAATTCCCCCGCACGCCCCGTGACGTTGCCCTCGTTGCCGCTTTGTTATTGCACGAACGTGCACCCGGGCCGCAGCGTCGAGGAAGTGCTGGAGGGGCTCCGACAATTTGCGTTGCCCGTCCGCGATCGGCTGAGAGCCGCGGGGGGCGGCCCGCTGGCGGTCGGCCTGTGGTTCGCCGACCCGGTCGCCGCGACGCTCACTGGAGACGCGGACGGCCCGGCCCGTATCGCCGAGTTTCTCGAGGAGCACGATCTCTCCTGCTACACGCTCAACGCCTTTCCCTTCGGAGATTTTCATGCCGACGCGGTCAAAGCCGCCGTCTACACGCCGGACTGGGCCTCGCCGGATCGCGCCCGCTACACGCTCGACTGCTGCACAATTCTAGCCGCGCTGCTGCCGGAGGGCCGGGAGGGAAGCGTTTCGACGCTGCCGCTGGGAAGCGATCTGAACGGCCCGCTCTCCGCAGACTTCCAGACGAGCTGCATCGAAAACCTGATCCGCGTCGCCCGCGGCTTGGACGAGCTTCACGATCGCTCCGGCCGGATGATCCGATTGGCGATCGAACCGGAACCGTTCTGCCTGCTGGAGCGGACGGATCAGACGCTCGATTTCTTCCGTGAACTGAGAGCCGCCGCCGCTGGCGAACCGGGCGACGCGGCGGCGGTCCGGGATCATCTGGGCCTCTGCTATGACGTGTGCCATCAGGCCGTGGAGTTCGAAGCCCCGGCGGAGGTGGTGGCAAAGTTCGAAGCGGCCGACGTGCGGATCAACAAGGTTCAGCTCTCCTGCGCCGTCGAACTGACCGATCCCGCGGACGCCGCCGCCCGGGCGGAACTCGCCCGGTTCGCGGAACCGCGTTACCTGCACCAGACGTTCGCAGCCTCGCGGGCCGATGAAGGCTTTGAGGTCCGCGGTCGCTCGGCCGACATGACCGCGGCGCTCTGCGACGCCCCGCCCGCGGAGTTTGCGGACGCGGACGTGTGGCGGACGCACTTTCACGTGCCGATCAGCCGCACGGATCTCGGCCTGCTGAACACGACGCGGCCGGAGTTGGTCGCCGCGTTCGCGGCGATCGCGGAGCTGCCCTACGCACCGCACCTGGAAGTCGAAACCTACACCTGGCCGGTGCTGCCGGGGGCCACGCCGACGCGCGAGGAGCAGATCGAGGGCATCGCCGCCGAGCTGATCGCGGCGGCCGAACTCGCCGCCGCAGCGACCGCTTCGCCGGCGTGAGCGAGCGAGTCGACCCAAACAAAGCCGCGGGCGGCGAACCCGTCTCGAAGCCGTTGCCCTGGCGGGCGACGGCGTTGTGTATCCTGCTGTCGATCCTCTGGGGCGGCACCCCGGCGAGCATTCGCGTCGCGGGGGACAGCGTTCCGCCGCTGTTCGGCGCGGCGATCCGCTTCGGTCTCGCGAGCCTGTTCATGCTCGTCTGGTGCGCCGCGCGGCAGGAGCGGCTGCGTCCCCGCCGCCATGAGTGGCGGCCGTGCGGGCTGCTGGGACTATTTATGTTCGCGCAGATCGCCCTGTATCACATCGGGGTGGACGCCACGAACGCCTCGCACGCGGCCCTGTTCATCAACACGTTCGTCTTCTGGGTCGCGGTCATCGAGCACTTCGTCACCCGGCACGATCGGCTGACGTTCGTGCGTTGGATCGGACTGGCCTGCGCCGTGTGCGGGGTCTGCACGGTGCTGCTGACCGCACGAGGCCCGATCACCGGCGACGGCGATCCGCCGTCGATCCGCGGCGACCTCATCACCGCGATCTCGGGGCTGCTGCTGGGAATCAAGATCGTGGTGACGAAACGCATGGTGCGCGTCGTCCCGCCGGGCACGCTGATCCTCTGGCACGACATCTTCGGCGCGATGCTGTTGCTGGCGGCCGCGGTCGCGTTCGAGACGTTCGATCCGACACGGCTCACCACCGCGGCTGTGCTCGCGCTGCTCTATCAGGGGCTGTTGGTCGGCGGTTTGTGCTTCGGTGCGCAGACGGCTTTGCTGGAGACGTACTCCGCGAGCCGGGTGACGGCGTTCAACGCGGCGACGCCGGTGTGGGGCGTGGGGATCGCGATCGTGCTGCTGGGCGATCCGCTTTCCCCCTGGCTCTTCGTCGCGGCGGGGGCGGTGGCGGTCGGCATCGTGCTGATCAACCGACGGCCGCGAGAGGCGGGCGACGCGTCGGTTAGCCGCCCTCTCGAAGAGAACGGCTAACGCTGCGACCCGCGCGGGCGTACACTCCGCACGACCCTCACGGACGGATTCGGCGGAGCGAACGGAGTGCAGATCAGTTGGCAGCCGGAACCCTTTCAAGCGTTCGGACCCAATCCGTTCGCCGCCCCCGGTCCGCCGGCCCCGCTGCACGTGGTCGAGGCCCGTCAGAAGAAAACTTTGAAGGATCGCATGCGGGCCGCCTGCCCGCGGCGTCCGGGCGTCTACGGAATGGTCGATGCGGCCGGGCGATTGATCTACGTCGGTAAGTCGAAGGCGCTGCGAACCCGCCTGCTGAGCTACTTCGGCAAGAGCGCCCAGGGGGAGAAGGCTGCGAAGATCATCCGCGAGACGCGGACGCTGGTCTGGGAGGAGACCGGCACCGACTTCGCCAGTTTGCTCCGCGAGTTGCAGCTCATTCGCACCTGGCGCCCCCGCTGGAACGTGAAGGACCAGCCGCGGAGCCGACGGCCGCGGTACCTGTGCGTCGGCCGCGGGCCGGCTCGCTGCGTGTTCGTCACGACCGCCCCGCCGAAAGACGCCGTCGCCTTCGGTCCCTTTCGGGGTCGGCGATTACTGACGACCGCGGCGGAGGCGTTGAACCATCACTTCGGCCTGCGGGATTGCACCGGCAAGGTCACGCTGCACTGGGCCGATCAGGCGGAGCTATTCCCCTCGGACAAGCGCCCCGGTTGCCTGAGGATCGATCTGGGCACCTGCCTCGGCCCCTGTGCCGGCGCCTGCACGCGGTCGGCGTATGCGGCTCGTGAAGAGGCTTGCCTGCGTTGGCTCCGGGGCCTGAGCGAGGCCGCGGACGGAGAAGACCCCGCCGCGACGCTCGCCGAGCGGATGGGCCGGGCCGCCCGGGAGATGCGGTTCGAGACCGCGGCCAAACTGCGCGACAGCGCCGCGGCGGTCGAATGGCTGGCGACCCGTTTGGCCGATCTGCGGACGGTGCGCGAGACGTTTCACTTCGTCTACCCGACCGTCGCGGGCGGCGGCGGTCCCGACGGAAAGCCGGAGAAGAACCGCGACGCCGGCGGGCCGGAGGACGGGCGACGGCTCTGGTATCTGATCGAACGCGGGCACGTTGCGGGGGTGGTGCACGACCCCGTCGCGGATCGCCGGCGTCGCAAGCCGGCCGAGCGGGCGCTCGCCGCCTGGGTGGACGACGGGCGGCTGCTGCCGCGACATCACATCCCGCCGCACCCCACGGTCAATCTCACCGGGCACTGGTTCCGCACCAAGCCGGAAGAGTTAGGGGGCGTTCTCACGCCCGCCGAAGCGCTCGAAGCCTGCAGAAGCGGGTTCCTACCCGTTGGGAAGCGAGCGCGGGTCGCGGCGTAGCGCTTGCGGCTCCGCGGGGCGCCACGGCACAGTGTTCGGCCCGATTCGCACGCACTCGCATTCGCTCATGCATTCCTTCCTGCTGCTCGCCGCCCTCGCCGCAGACCCGGTTCCAACCGACGCCGCCGAGATGCCCCCGCTGGTTCGGGGGGAAGCCCCAGCGAAGACGTTGCTCGGCCAGCCGCGGGCGTTCTTTGCGGACTTCGAATCAGCCGACGTCGCGCCCTTCCAGCCGACCGACGCCGACGCCTGGAAGGTGAAAGACCAGGGAGACAACAAGGTCTTCGCCCTCACCGTTCGCAAAAGCGACTATCAGCCGCCGGTGCGCAGCCCGCACAACATCGCGCTGGTGAAGGATCTCTCTCTGACGGAGACGATCATCGACGTCGACTTCCAAAGCACGATGACGGACTACGGTCACCGGTCGCTCTGCCTGTTCTTCAACTATCAGGATCCGTCGCACTTCTATTACGTGCACTTCGGCAAGGAGGCGGACCCGCACGCCAACCAGATCTTCGTCGTGGACGGCAAGCCGCGGACGAAGATTTCCAAGACGACCACCGACGGCACGCCCTGGGACGATCAGTGGCACCACGCCCGCGTCGTAAGAAAGCCGGCGACGGGGGAGATCAGCGTCTACTTCGATGATATGGAGAACCCCGTCATGACCGCCGTCGACAAGACGTTCACGCACGGTCAGGTGGGCATCGGTTCGTTCGACGACGCCGGGGCGTTCGACAATCTGGCGGTCTACGGCCGCCCGGCGACGGACGCCGCGTCGGAGTGACGGACGCGGACCTTCCTGCGTTTCGCGCCGCGCTGCTCGACTGGTACGCCGCGCACGGCCGCGATCTGCCGTGGCGGCGGACCCGCGATCCGTATCCGATCTGGGTCAGTGAGGTGATGCTCCAGCAGACGACCGTCGCGGCGGTCGTGCCGTACTGGGAACGTTTTTTGGAGGCGTTCCCCACGGTCGAAGCCCTCGCCGCGGCGCCGGAATCCGCGGTGCTGAGATTGTGGGAGGGGCTCGGCTACTACAGCCGCGCCCGCAACCTGCACGCTGCGGCGAAGGCGGTGGTCGAGCGGGGCGAATGGCCGCGCTCCGTGGAGGGGCTGCGAGACCTGCCCGGCGTGGGGCGCTACACGGCGGGGGCGGTGGCGAGCTTCGCCTTCGGTCTGCCGGCGCCGATCGTGGAGGCGAATACGCTTCGCCTCTACGCCCGCCTGTTGGCCTACCGCGGCGACCCACGTTCGTCGGCGGGGCAGGCGGCGCTGTGGGACTTTGCCGAGCGGATCTTGCCTCCGTCCCCCTCCGAGTCGGGCGAATCCGGGTCCGGCGTGGACCCCGGACTGGTGAATCAAGCGGTGATGGAACTGGGCGGAACCGTGTGCACCGTGAAGGAGCCGCGTTGCGGAGAGTGCCCGGTGAGCGATTGGTGCGGGGCGTTCACCACAGGCTTGCAGAGCGAGATCCCGCTCCCCAAGGCACGCCCGAAGATCACGGAGGTGACCGAAGCCACCGTCGCCGTGCGGCGGGCGGACGGGGCCGTTCTCGTCCGCCAACGGGACGCCGATGAACGCTGGGCCGGCCTGTGGGATTTCCCGCGGTTCGAGCCTCCGTCCGAACTCACGACGAACGTGCCCACGCTGGACGCCCGACAGCCGGCGCTGCCGCTGGGAGACGGCGACACGCCCTTGCTAGCGTGGTTGTCGACTGCGGTTCAGGAGCAAACCGGGGTGCGATGCGAGGTGGGCGCCGGCCTGTTGGAGATCCGGCATGGCGTCACCCGATACCGCATCCGCCTGCTGTGCTACGGCGGAACGCGGCTCGGCGGTCGGCTCCGATCGGGAGCAACGATGCGTTGGATCCAGCCGGCGGCGTTGACGGACCTGCCGCTGTCGAAGACCGGCCGCCAGTTTGCGACGCGATTGGCCGATCTGTCGTGGGAGGGCGACAGCCCGTAGACTGTGCTTCGCCACCGCCCGCCCCCTGGGTTCCCCATGTCCGACGTCCCGCCGATTCGCACCGTCGAATCACCGGAGGAAGGGGAACCGCGGTCCTGGTGGGTCACGGCGCTGGCCGCGCTGGGGCTGGGCACCGCGGAGGGCACCGGGGGCATGGGCGTTTCGCTGGCGGTGCACGGGGTCGTCTTGCTCGCGATGGCGCTGTGGGCGGTGGACGCCCAGATCGACGGCGGCGGGTTGACGCTCTCCCTGACGCCCGGCGCCGACGACACCGCGGAGCTGGAGCTGATCGACACCCAGTTCGAGGAATCCGGCGGCAGTCCGCTGGTGATGACGGCGCCGCCCATGGAGTTGATGCAGGAGGACGCCCCCGGCGTCCCGGTCGAGTTGCTGACTACCGCGGCGGGCGGCACGGACGAGGGCGCTGGAACCGGGG
>NZ_WTPX01000021.1 GCF_013036045.1 Alienimonas chondri | reverse complement strand
AGTGGGCGGCGGGGGGGCCGGCGCCCGGGGAACGCTTCAGGCGTGGGCTTCGGACTCTTCCGTCAGCTTCACGGGGCCGCCGGATGACGAGGCCAGTCGCCGGCCGGCGGGGCGGCCGATCGCCCAAAACAGTGCGGGACGGACGACGAACTCCGCGGCGGTGCTGGTCAGCAGTCCGCCGATGATCACCGTGGCGACCGGGTAGAGGATCTCCTTGCCGGGCTCGCCGGCGGCCAGCGCCAGCGGGACCAAGCCGATGCCGCTGGTGAGGGCCGTCATCAGCACCGGCGCCAGCCGTTCCCGGCCGGCTCGCACGACCATGCCGCGGGTCCAGTCCTCGCCCTCATGCCGAACGAGGTGCAGGTAATGGTTCAGCAACAGAATGCCGTTGCGGCTGGCGATGCCGGCAAGGGAGATGAACCCGACCAGCGCCGCGACGGTCAGCGTTTGGTCCGTGACGACCAGCGCGATCACCCCGCCGACGAACGCGGTGGGCAGCGCGGCCATCACCTGTAAGGCGAAGTTCGCCGATCCGAACAGCGTATAGAGCACGAGGAACACCCCCAGCACCGACACCGCCGTCAGGGCGCCCAACACGCGGGTCGCGCTCTGCTGGCTCTCGAATTGGCCGCCGTACTCGATGTAGTACCCCGGCGGCAGATCGAGCTGGGCGAGACGGGCCTTCACGTCCGCGACGACCTCCACCACGCCGCGGTCGGTCACGTTCGCCTGCAAGACGATGCGACGGCGGACGTTCTCCCGGTTGATTGTGTTTGGACCGCCGCCCTCGTAGACCTGCGCCACCGACGACAGCGGGATCTGTCCGCCCTCCGGCGTGGTCAGGGCGAGACGACGGAGGGCGTCCAGGTCTTCGCGGAACGGCTCGTCCAGCCGCACCAGCAGATCGAAGGTGCGCTGACCGTCCAGCACCTCGGAGACCACCTCGCCGTTCATGGCGGTGCCGACGTAGCGCATCACCTCGGCCGGTCGCAGGCCGTTCGCGGCGAGGGCGTCGCGGTCCACCTCAATTCGCAGCTGGGGAATGACCACCTGCGGTTCGACGATCAGGTCCGTCAGGCCGGGCACGTCCGCGACGGCGACCTTCATCCGCTGAGCTTCCCGACGGAGCACGTCCAGATCGTCGCCGTACAGCTTGATGCCCACGTCCGCCTTCACCCCGCTGAGCATGTGCGAGATCAGGTGCGAAATCGGCTGTTCGACGGACGCCACGACGCCGGGCACGTCGGCGAGCGCCTCGCGGATCTCCTCCAGCGTTTCCTCGCGGGATTGCGGGGCGTTCGGATCGATGTCCAAGACGATTTCGGAGACGTTTACCCCCTCGGCGTGCTCGTCGAGTTCGGCCCGGCCGGTGCGGCGGACCATCGCGGTGACGGCGTCGATCTGCATCAAACGCCGTTCGACCATCGCGCCGATCTCGTCGCTCGTTTCCAGCGACGTGCCCGGGGCGAGAATCACGTTCGCCTGCACGGCGCCCTCGTTGAAGGGCGGGAGGAAGTCCCGGTCCAGCGTGGACAACCTCGCCCCCGCCGCCGCGACCGCGATCGCCGTGATGAGCAGCACGGGCCAGGCGAACAGCGTCGCCCCGCGGATCAGCCCGCCCGCCGCCCACTGCAACCCTCGCAGGAACAGCCCTTCTTCTTCGCCGCCGGAGGTGAAGCGGTCCAGCGCCTCCACAGCGATCCAGAACGCCGGGGCGAGGGCCAGCGTCCACCACAGCGGGTGCGTGGGGTGCAGGGCGTCCCAGTGAACAATCTCCGCGGCTCGGGGGGCGATCCAGTAGAAGGTCGCCGCGCTCATCCCCAGCCCCAGCAGCGGGGAGACGACGTGCCAACCGCGGTTGCCGACCAGCAGCAGCGAGCAGAGCGCCGGCGTGACCGTCAACGAGACCGCCAGCGACGCCAGGATCGACACGACGTACGCGGCGCCCAGCGGAGCGAACAGCCGTCCTTCCATCCCCCCGAGGGCGAACAGCGGCAGGAACACCAGCACCACGATCGCCGTCCCGAACACGATCGAGCTGCGGATCTCCGTGCTGGCCCGGAACGTCACGATCAGGGGGTGCAGTCGCTCGGCGGCCGGTCGCTGCTTGTTCTCTCGGAGCCTGCGAAAAATGTTTTCCACGTCGACGATCGCGTCGTCGACCAGCTCGCCGATCGCCACGGCGAGGCCGCCGAGCGTCATCGTGTTGATGCCCAGCCCGAACGCCGCGAAGACCAGCGCCGTGACCACGATCGACAGCGGGATCGCCGTCAGGGTGATGAACGTCGTGCGGAAGTTCAGCAGGAAGGCGAACAGGATCACGACGACCAGCACCCCGCCGTCGGCGAGGGCTTCCACGACGTTCTCGATGCTGCGATCGATAAAGCTCCGCTGCGAGTAGGTCGTGCGGACCCGCACGTCGTCCGGCAGGCCTGGAGCGAGGTCGGCGAGGGCCGCGTTGACGGCGTCGGTGACGGCCCGGGTGTCGGCGCCGGGCTGCTTGGCGATGGTGAGAACCACGGCCGGCCCGCCGCTCTCGCCGTCCTCGGTTTTCACCCGAGCCGCCGCGTCGCCCCGTTTGACCTGCGGCGCTTCGACCACGCGGGCGAGATCCGCCAGCGTGACCGGGCGTCCGTCGCGGATCGTCACGGCGACGCCGGCGAGATCCTCCGCGGACTTCGCCCGGCCCAGCCCACGGACCAGCAGCTCGGTCGGCCCGCGCTCGTCCAGATAGCCCCCGGTCGCGTTGAGATTGCTCTCGGAGACGGCCTGCTTCACGTCCTCCAACGTCAGGCCGTAGGCCCGCAGGGCGTCCGGATCGACGAGGACCTGAAACTGCTTCCGTCCGCCGCCCATCGTGAACACCTGGCTCACGCCGGGGATCGTCAATAGGCGCTGGCGAATCGTCCAGTCGGCGATGGTCCGCAATTCCAGCGGGCCGGTGCTGCCGTCCTCGCTCCACATCCCCAGCATTAAGACCTGCCCCATGATCGAACTGATCGGGGCCAGCGACGGTCGAATGCCCTCCGGCATCCGCTCCGCGGCGAGTTGCAGCCGCTCGCCGACGATCTGTCGGTCGGTGTAGATATCGGTTCCGTAGGCGAACTCCGCGTAGACGACGCTGATGCCCACGCCGCTGCTGCTTCGCACCGCCTCCACGCCGGTCGCCCCGTTCAGCACGGTCTCCAGCGGGAAGGTGATGAGCGTCTCCACCTCCTCCGGCGCCATGCCGGGGGCCTCGGTGATCACGACGACCCGCGGCCTGTTCAGGTCGGGGAAGACGTCGATCGTGAGACCGGCGGTCCGCCACCCGCCGAGACCCAACGCCAGCAACGCCCCCGCCAGAATCAGCAGGCGATTGTGCAGGGCGAAGCGGATGACGGCATTGAGCATGGGGTGTTGAGAGTTGAGAGTCGATGGTCGGAAGTTGAGAGTGCCGGCTTTTCCGCCTCAAACCGGAGCGTGCCGTGTTCGGATTCGAGAAGCTGACGGTCTGGCGAAAAGCGGTGGACTGGGCGGACGCCGTCTATGACGCGACGGCGGGTTTTCCGGCGGACGAGCGGTTCGGACTCACGAACCAAATGCGACGGGCGTCGGTCTCCGTCTCGTCGAACATCGCTGAGGGCAGCGGGCGGGGATCGAGCAAAGACTTCATCCGTTTCATTGGGATCGCGTACGGGTCGCTGATGGAGGTGGCGTCCCAACTGCACATCGCCCGCCGGCGAGGCTTTCTGACTGAGGAACGCTTCGAGTCGCTCTATGCCGAAGCGGAGGAGCTGGCTCGAATGCTGAGCGGACTGCGGCGGTCATTGAGCGCTTCGTGAACGAGAAACGGCGGTCTGCCTTTCAACTCTCCACCTTCGACCTTCAACCCCTTTCAGTGGCTGTGGCCGGCGTGGGGGTCCGGGGCGCCGCCGGCGGCGTTCATCAGCGCCATCTGCAACTGGTGAGCGGCGGTGACGGCGACGCTCTCGCCTGGCAGCAGCGAGCCGTCGTCGGCGATCACGACCGAACCGCCGTCGCGAAACTCCACCCGCACCGGCCGACGCTCGAAGGTCGAACCGTTCTCGACGAATACGAACCGCTCCGCCCCCGCCTCCGCGACGGCCGCCACCGGCAGCACGATCACGTCGCGGAACGTTTCGACCGGCACCCGCAGCCGCATCCGCTGGCCGGGCTTGTATTTCCAAGTCAGGAAGCGCGCGCCGCCGTTCCCGCCTGGAACGCTCCGGGAGTCGCGGACGATCTCGTTCGGCAGCAGGACGTAGAAGGGCAGGGCGCGGCTCTCGGCCGCGACGCGATTGGCGACGTGGGCGATCTCCAACCCCGTCACCGGATCGGCGCTCGTTCTGCCCGGACCGGAGGAGAGTTCGTCCGTGGGGAGCGCGGCGACCTGCCGGTTGTCGCGGGCCGCGGCGGCGACGAACGCGGCGTCCCGCTCGAAGGCGCGGCCCTCGATGTACAGCAGGGACAGGTCGCTTAACTCCGCCAGCGGCGCGTTGGCCTGGACCGCATCGCCCGCATGGGCGGTCAGCCGTTCGAGCGTCAGCGGCGGCTGTGATTCCGACGCGCTCGGCTGATAGCTGATCGCCTGTGCCCGCAGGCCGCGAACCGCCTCCCGAACGGTCGGATCATGGCGCTCGTCATGTCCCGCGGCGGTTGGATCGTGCGGCTCGGGGACGACGACCCGAATCTCTCGCACGAGGCTCCGGTCCGTGGCGATCCGGTCCACCTGCGCCTCTTCCAACCCATGCAGCAGCAGGCTTTGGCGCTGGGCCTTCAGCAGCCCTTCCAGTTTCTGCTTCTCGTACTGTCGTTCGAGCACGACCTTCCCCGCGACCACCCCGCGGGAGACGGTCTGCAAGCGGCCGATCTCGCGGTCCTCGACATCGAGCGATTCGAGCGTTTTGAGGTACTCCGTCTGGGCGTTCACCACGTCCTCGTGCGTCAGCCGCATGACGAACAGCGTCTCGCCGGGACGAACCGCCTGCCCCTCCGTGGCGAAGACGTCCGTCACCACGCCGGTCATCGGGGCGGAGACCTGAAGCGACGTGCGGCCCGGCCGCTCCGCGACGACGCCGGGCACCGTGATCGTGCGGTCGAAATCGGTGAGCGCGACTTCCGCGGTCCGCACCCCGATCGTCCCGCGGGCCTGCTCGGACAGACGAATCTCTTCGTTCGCCCCGGCGCCGGCCCCGTGGTCGTCGTGGGCCTCCTCAGCCGTCGTCTCGCCGGGGGGCGTTCCGAAGACCATCGCGGAGACGGGCGGCCCCCACCAGTCCGCGGAGAGCCACAGAGCCAACGCGACGGCCGGGACGGCCGCGATCGACAGCCACGTTGGCGAGAGATTGAGAACCGAGACGTTTCGTTTGCCGAGGCGCATGGCAGCACCGAGGGAGAAGGTTGAAGAAGCGACTGCGCAGGCCGCGCCGAACGGCGGGACCGGGGGCAGAAAGAGACCGGGCGACGCGGGCGATTCCGCATCCGTCACGGATGAGGATTCAGACCGTCAGTTCCGGGAGGCGCCGCCGACGTCACGGTCGGCGCAGAGACGCGCTACAGCAGGAAGACCCGCGTGCGCAGGCGGTCGCCCGGACCGCTTCGAAACCCCGATCGATCCCCGCGATCCCACGCAGCGACGCGATCCGCCCGAACGTCGCTCGTCCGCAGCGCGTCGAGCAGGGCCGAGAAACCGCCCGCATTAAGGATCGGCGGAGCCGTAAACGGCGCCGTCAGCCAGGAACAGTCGGACTCGTGGCACCCGCCGCCGTCGTCCTGCCCGTGACGTTCGTGCCCGTGATCGTCGTGGTTGCCGTCGTGCGGCTCATCGCCGTGATGGGCGTGCGTTTCCACGACGCCGTTCCCATGTCCCAGCGCCTCGCCCGCATGGGCGTGATGCACGCAGCACCCCAGCACGGCGTGCGTCAGCACGGCGGCGAGCGTGGCCAGCGGGGTGACGAAGCGGAACACGGTCAGCTCACGAGGGAGCGGTCGATACCGGGGTACGGTAGCAGTTCGACGCGGGTCGGGAAGGCGGATCGGGGGAAACCGCCCGTGATAGGAATGCAGCGGCCGTGCCGAACCCAATGCACGAACAATTCGCCTGCAAAGTAGGCAAACGTCGTGCTCGGACGGCGTTCGCCGTCGTCAGACCCGCGTCACCGCGCCGTCGTTTCGACTACGGTTCCTCCCCTCTCAATCGGGGGGTATTGCCAACGACCCCGGACTGGCTCCTTGCTCCGGAGGAGCGCTCTCCGTCTTCAACGTCGGCCGTGCCCCCGTCAGCGCCCGGGTTGATCGCCGTTCAGTCCGTCTCGGGCCGCCTGAAGAAAATGGATTCGATCGCTTCAGTCGGAGCGAACCGTGAACGGGCGGGCGAGAACGGCTTGAATCGCGGCGATCGTTTCCGGGGAGGGGCGAAAGTTGCCGCGACGCTGGCCGGAGGCGATCTCCAGCGGCGTCCAGCCCGACCGGTTTTCGACGTTCCAGACCGCCGGGTCGGCACCGTGCTCGGCCAACAATCGGACCACGTCCGGACGGTTCTTGTAGGCGGCGCCGTGCATCGCCGTTTCACCGCGGTCATCGACCAGGTCGATCTTCGCCCCGCGGTCGAGCAACCAACGCACTGCCTCCACGGCTTCGGCCTCCGTCGCGGCCGGTTCGTCGCCGCTGCCGAGCGCCCCGACGCCCGCGGCGGCCAGCAGCGCCGTCGTCCCGTCGGCGTTCGTCAGCGTTTCGTCAGCTCCGGCGTCCAGCAGCGCCGTCATCAGCGGCACGTCGCACGATTCGCAGGCGAGGAGGAACGCCGTCGCTCCCTTCTTGTTCAGCCCCGGATGGCCGGGCGGGGACCCCTTCAACCGCAGATTCACGTCGGCGCCGGCGTCGATCAGCACGCGCACAAATTCCAGGCTCGTTAGCGAACCGGAGCCGGTCGGCGCCGGGTCGCCGTCGCCGCGCATCGGCTTGCGCACCCAGCTGATCGCGTGCAACGCCGCGAAGCCGGAGCGGAGATCGTCCGGGGCGGCGCCGGCGTTCAGCAGGGCGGCGGCCAATTCGAAGTGCCCGTTTTCGACGGCGAGCGCCAGCGGGGGCGTGCCGTTGCGGAGTCCATTGCGGGCGCCCTTTCGCACCTCCGCGGGGGCGTTCACGTCGACCCCCGCGGCGAGCAACCGGCGGGCGGCGGCGACCTCGCCCTCCCGCACGGCGAACAGGAACGGGGTGAAGCCGGAGGGCAGCGTCGCGTTCACGTTGGCGTCCGCGGCGACGAGCACGTCGATCGCCGTCGCATGCCCCGCGGCCGCGGCCCACATCAACGCGGTCTGACCGCGGGGATCGGCGGCGTTCGGCTTCGACCCGGCCTCCAAGAGAGCTTTGAGAGCCGCGGGGCGACCGGTGCGGGCGGCGCTCAGCAGCGGCGTCGACCCGTCCGGGAATCGGGCGTTCGCATCGGCCCCGGCGTCCAACAGTCGCCGCACGATCCCCGCATCACCTAGTTCACAGGCCAACGCGAGCGGCGTGACTCCGTAGTGCGTTTCCGCGGTGGCGTCTGCCCCGGCGTTGATCAGCCGAGCGACGATCGAATCCTCTCCGCGTCGCACGGCCCAGTGCAGGGCCGTCATGCCGTCCGGTTGGGCGAGGTTCACCCCCGGTTCTTCCCGGTCCAGCAGCCGATCGATGGCCGCGGCGTCGCGGGTTTCGACGGCGTCGGCGAGCGGCGCGTCGGCCGGCGGGGCCGCGGCGAACAGCAGGGCGGAGAGGAACGCGGCGCTCATCGTCACACCCCCAGCGGATCGAACAGGTCGGCGACCTCGCCGTCGCTGTCGGCGAAGGCGGATTGATTCACGCCCACCTTGTTCAGCAGCGTGAGGTGCAGGTTCGCCAACGGCGTCGGCTCGGCGTAGCGGATGTGTCGGCCGCCGCGCATGTTCCCGGCGGCGCCGCCGGCGACGAGGATCGGCAGATCGACGTGGTCGTGGACGTTCGGGTTCCCCATCCCGCTGCCGTACAGGTACAGCGAATGATCGAGCAGGCTCCCGCCGGCTTCGGGGGTGTCTCGCAGCGTCTTCAGGAAGTCCGCGAACAGGCCGACGTGGAAGCGGTTGATCTTGGCGACCTTCGCCACCTTGGCCGGGTCGTTGCCGTGGTGGGTGAGCGGGTGGTGCGGATCGTCGACGCCCACCTCCGGATAGGTCCGATTGCTGGTCTCGCGGGCGAGTTGGAAGGTGACGACGCGGGTGATGTCGCCCCGCAGCGCCAACGCCTGCAGGTCGAACATCAGTTTGGCGTGATCCGCGTACTTCGCGGGCACGCCGACGGGGCGATCGAGGTCGGGCAGGGGGTTGTCGCGGGTCTCGGCCTCCGCTTGCTGAATGCGTCGTTCGACTTCGCGGACGCTCTCCAGATAGCCGCTGACCCGCGTGCGATCCGCGGCGCCGAGGGTGCGGGAGAGCCGGGCGAACTCGTCGGTGACGCTGTCCAGCAGGCTGGCTCGATTCGACAGATCGGCCCGTCGCTGGGCCGGCGTGCCGCCCTCGCCGAACAGCGTTTCAAACACCAACCGCGGGTGGGCCTCCGCGGGCAGCGGGGTGGTCGGCGAGGACCAGGCGAGGTTGTTCTGATAGACGCAGGCGTAGCCGTTGTCGCACTGGCCGACCATCGACATCAGATCCATCGCCAACTCCAACGACGGCAACCGCGTGTCGACGCCGAGCTGACGGGCCGCGATCTGATCCGCCGTCGTGCCGAGGTGATAGTCGGCGGACTCGGTCCGCTTGGCCTTCGCCGCGGAGAGGAACGCGGCGTTGCTGGTGGCGTGTGTGCCGGGGTAAGCGTTGCGAAGTTCGAGGTTGCCGATCGCCGTGACGCGGTCCTTGACGGCCTCCAGCGGTTCGAGCGTCGAGGGCAGGGCGCCCAGCGGATCGCCGCCGGGCGTCAGTCCCCCGGCGGGCTTCCACGCCTCCGGGGCGCAGCCCATCGGCATGTAGACGTAACCCAGCCGCCGCAGCTTCGCCGGGGCGGCGGGCGTGCGTTCGACGGCGGTCAGCGCCGGCACCATCGCATCGAGCAACGGCAGCGACAGGGCGGCGCCGGCTCCCCGCAGGAAGGTGCGACGCGGCAGGGCGCGACGGGGGACGAAGCTCATTTCGAGTTCTCCGAGAGAGAGACGGGCGGCGCCGCGGTCCGTTGACGGAACGGCGGGCTGTCGACGATTGCGGCGATCAGGGAGGCAAACCGATAATCGTCCTCCGCGGCCCGTCGCACGATGCCGCGGACGGCGGGGGCGTCGCGGTGATCGAGGCCGCGACCTAAAGCATACGTCAGCAGTTTTTCGGTCAGGGTCGTGACGAACAGGTCCGGCCGGGCGAGCAGTTCCCGCTCCAGATCGGCGACGCCGGACAACTCCCCCCCGCCGGGGAAGGCGCCGCTCGGGTCGACCGGGAGTTCGTCCTCCAACGTCCGAAAGCGACCGACGGCGTCGTAGTTCTCGAAGGCGAATCCCAGCGGGTCGATCAGGTCATGGCAGGAGGCGCACGCCGCGTGCGCCCGGTGAGCGGAGAGGCGATCGCGGACCGACAGACCCGCGGCGACGGTGTTCTCTTCGAGAGCCGGGATATCGTCCGGCGGCGGCTTGGGCGGGGTGCCGAGGAGGTTCTCCAATACCCACTTCCCCCGCAGCACCGGGCTGGTGCGGGTCGCGTAGGAGGTGACCGTCAGCACGCTGCCATGCCGCAGCAGACCGCCACGGGCCGGGTCGGCTCCGAGATCGACCCGACGCAGGTTCACCCGGCGAAAATGGCTCCCGCGGACGTGCGGGATCCCGTAGTGGGCGGCGAGGCGTTCGTTCAGCCAGGCATGCCCGGGGGCGATCAGGTGGGTGACCGGGAGGTTCTCCTCGACCATCTCCGCAAACAGCAGTTCGGTCTCGCGGCGAAACGCGGTGCGGAGGTTGTCGTCGAAGTCCGGGAACGCCCGCATGTCCGGCGTGATGCCCTCCAGATTCCGCAGGTGCAGCCACTGCCCGGCGAAGTTCGTCGCGAGCGCCGCGGCCCGCGGATCGGCCAGCATGCGGCGGACCTGGGCGTCCACCGTCGCCGGGTCGCCCAATTTGTCCTGCTCCGCGAGCGTCAGCAATTCGTCGTCCGGCGGGGCGCTCCAGAGGAAGAACGATAGCCGCGACGCCAGCGTGACGTCGTCCACCGCATAGGCGGTCGCGGGCGGCAGATCGACGGGGTCGCGTTCGACGCGAAACAGGAAGTTGGGGTTCACCAGCACGCCGGCGAGGGCCAGTTCGATCCCCGCCTCAAACCGCTCCGCGTCGCTTCCCTCAACCGCTGCCCCGGCTTCGAACAGCGCGAGCGGCTTGGCGAGATCGTCGGGCGTGATCGGCCGTCGATACGCCCGACGCAGCAATGGGGCGAGAATCGCGTGCGTAGACCCAGCCCATTGCTCGGGACCGTCCGGCGTGTGGGTGAGGATGCGTTCGCGGCTCGGCGAGTCGCCCGGCGAGGAATCCGCCGCCGGATCGCCGTAGGGGCCGGTGATCGTCACCTCATACACCGCCGGCGTGCGGCGGGGATGGCGGTAGAAGTTGAAGCGGGCCTCGTGGGGTTGGCGGGCCGTCTCGACCAATGAAGCGTCGTCCTTGAGGAACGCGACGCCCACCTCGTGCGAACCGGCGGTCACGTTCACCCGCTTCGCGAGGTGCAGGTCGACGTCCGCGTGGGTGGCGGCCTCCCAGCCGTCGTCGCCCCCGCCGTCGCCGGCCTTGCCGCGTCGCGGCGGTTTGACTTCGAACCGGGCGATCGGGGCGCGGTCGAGCAGCAGGTCGAGTTCGTGGCGGCCCCTCAGCCCTTCGACTTCCTCATTACGATCGCGCATCAGCCGAACGCGAATCTCGTAGTCGCCGGTCCGTGGGAAGTGGTGGGAGAGGAGCGCTCCGCCCCGCGTGCCCAGCGGGAGGCCGTCGAGGTGGTTCTCCTGGGTGAGGTCCGGCCGCAGACGCACCGTGCGACCCGACGGCCCGCGGCCCGGTCGCCCCAACGCCTGCCGCGCGATCGACCGGGCGGCGGTGACGTAGCGGTCCATGCGGGTCGGCGAGAGGTCGCCGACGGTCACGTTGTCGAACCCGTGGCTCGATTCGTCCTTCGGCAGCCAGAGGGAAGCATCGACTTTCACCCCCAGCAGATCGCGCACCGCGTTGGCGTACTCCGTCCGGGTGAGCCGGCGGAACGTCGCCGTACGGCCGGGACTGGGGAACTCCGCGGCGTGCTGATCGAGGGCCAGTTCAAGCCGCGCGAGCGCGGCGTCGCGGAGCGGTTCGTCGTCGAAATAGGCGTTCGCCGGCGGCATCTGCCGGGTGCGCAGCTTGCGGACGACCTTTTCCCACGCTGCGGCCTGCGTCGCCGGGGAGCGGGCGTCGAGCGACGCCAGATCAAACCCCGCCTCCGCCGAGTCGCCGGCGTGACAGTCGAGGCAAGAGGCCGTCAGCAGCCCCGCGACCGGGTCCGCCGTCGTCGAGGATTCATCCGGTTCGGTCGCGGAAGCGATCGAGGCCAGCGCTCCGCAGAGCGCCGCGACAAGCGCCGTCGATGCGGGGCGATACGTCACGCGGACTCCGGGCGGCAAAGGGGAAGGCTCGCTGAGGATGAATCGGATTCAGCCTATGCGATGGTCCGTCGAGAGAACACCGTCAGTCCGTCGACGCTGGCGTTTGGTCCGGCGATGCGTTGGGATTCTCCGATTCCATCGCGTCCCGGACGAGTCCTCATGAAGCCGCTCCCGATTCTCGCCGCCGTCCTCACGTTCGGCGTCGCCCTCACGGTTAGTTCCGCAACGACGTCCGCCGCGGACGGGCCGCTCGTTTACAAAGGCGAAGAAGGACCGGGCGCCGGCACGAAGGTCGTGCTGATCGCGGGCGACCACGAGTATCGCTCCGAAGAAACGGTCCCTGCCCTCGCCCGGATCCTCGCGAAGCGGCACGGCTTTGATTGCACGGTGCTGTTCAGCCAGAACAAAAAAGGGGAGATCGATCCGGCGGCGGACGACATCCCGGGGCTGGAGGCGCTGAAGGACGCGGACCTGATGGTCAACTTCCTGCGATTCAAAAATCTGCCGGACGATCAGATGCGGCACATCGACCTCTACCTCCGCCGCGGCGGGCCGGTCGTCGGTCTGCGGACGGCGACGCACGCCTTCAAGATGTCCGGCGACAGCGGGTACGGCCGGTACAGCTTCCAGTCGAAGGAGCAGGGCTACGAAGGCGGATTCGGGCGTCAGATCCTCGGCGAGACCTGGGCGGGGCACTACGGCAAGAACCACGTGATGAGCACCCGGCTCGATCTGAATGAGGAGCAACTCGATCACCCCATCCTGCGCGGCGTGAAGAACCCGTGGGTCGAGGCCGGCGGCTACTGGGCCGACCCGATGCCGAACAGCACGACGTTGGCCTTCGCCCAGCCGTTGCAGGGCATGACGCCGGACTCTCCGCCCGCGGAAGACAAGGAACCGGCGCCGGGGGCCTGGGTCCGGACGTACGAACTCCCCTGGGGGCCGGCCGATTCGAATCCGGGGTCTCGTCGCGTGTTCACGACAACGTACGGCGCCTCCGAGGATCTCCGCAACGACGGCTTCCGCCGCATGCTGGTCAACGCCTGCTTCTGGGCCGCGGGGCTGGAGGAGAAGATCGAACCGGACATGAACGTGTCGCTGGTCGGGCCGTATCAACCGAACACGTTCCGATTCGGCGGCCATGTGAAAGGCGTCAAACCGTCGGACATGGCCGGCTGGGACACGCCGATCCCGCCCGCCGGCGACGCGAAGACGGACTGAACCCGCGTCGATCGCACGGTCGCCAACTCCCCGGGCCGCTGCGTACACTGAACGCATCGGCGACGAGCGACGGGATCCCGTCGCTCGTCGCGTTGTTGCCCGGTTTGCCCGCTCCCGGAACTTCTTCTCAAGAATGATGATTCGTACATCCCCGCTGGCGCTGCTCGCCTGCGTACTACCCGTCTCGCTGACCTCCGCCGACGCGGCGGAGTTAGAACCAAAGGCCGACGACCATATCGCCCTGGTCGGCAACGCCCTCGCGGAGGGATTGCAGCACCACAACGAGTGGGAAGCGCTGTTGCATCAGCGGTTCGCGGACCGGGAACTGGTCGTTCGGAACCTCGCCTTCCCCGGCGACGAGCCGTTCACTCGCATCCGCACCCGCGACTTCGGCTCGCCGGACGATCACCTGACGCACGTCGAAGCGGACGTGATTCTCTATTTCTTCGGTTACAACGAATCGTTCGCCGGAGAAGAGGGTCTTGAAGACTTTAAGTCGGATATGACCCGGCTGGTCGAGGAGACGAAGACCAAGAACTACAGCGGCGACGGCGCCCCGCGGATCGTGCTGGTCTCGCCGATCGCGTTTGAGGTCACCGGCGAGCCGCACCTTCCGACCGGCAAGGCGCATAATCAACGTTTGGAAATGTACACGGACGGCCTGAAGGCCGTTGCGGAAGCGACGGACGTCGGCTTCGTCGATCTGTTCCGTCCGACGCTGCGGCTCTTCGAGCAAAGCGACGAACGGTTGACGAAGAACGGCGCCTATCTGAACGCGGCCGGGTATGCGGCGCTCGCCCCGATCCTTCAGGAAGGCCTGTTCGGCGAGGGCGGACCGAGCGAGCCGAACCCCGCGGTCATCGCGGAACTGAACGATAAAAACTTTCATTGGTGGCACCGCTATCGGGCCGTCAACGGCTATTCGATCTGGGGACCGCGCGGCAACGCGGGGTCGGACGGCACCTATAACAACCGCGACGTGATGAACCGCGAGTTGGCCATTCTCGACCAGATGAGCGCCAACCGCGACGAACGCGTCTGGGCCGTGGCCTCCGGCGAAAGCGTCCCCGACGAGGTGGACGACTCCGACACGCTGCCGTTCCTGAATCCCAAGTCGAACGTCGGCGGCGACGACGACCCGAACCGCAAACGCGGCAAGCTGGGCTCGCTCGAGTATTCCAGCGCTCAGGTGCAGCTTGAGACGTTCGATTTGGCGCCGGGTTACAAAGTCGAACTGGTCGCCTCGGAGGAGCAATTCCCCGAACTGGCGAACCCGGTGGCGTTGAACTTCGACGATAAGGGGCGGCTGTGGGTCGCCGTCATGCCGTCCTATCCGCACTGGAAGCCCAAAACGGAGCTCGACGACAAGCTGCTGATCCTGGAAGACGACGACGGCGACGGCAAAACCGACCGCTGCGTGACCTTCGCCGGCGGGTTGCATCAGCCGACCGGCTTCGAGTTCGGCATGGGCGGCGTCTATGTCGCCCAGCAGCCGGACATCCTGTTCCTCAAGGACACGGACGGCGACGACCACATCGACGTCTCCCGCGAGTTCACCGAAGGCGGCAAGGACGTTCGCGTTCGCCAGATCTCCGGCTTGGGCACCGCCGACAGCCACCACGGCATCGCCGCGTTCGAGTGGGGACCGGGCGGGAATCTCTACTTCCAGGAGGGCACCTTCAAGATGAGCCAGGTCGAAGACCCCTACGGTCTGGACCGGCTCAGCGAAGCGGGCATCTGGCGGTACAACCCCCGCACCGAAGCGGTGGACGTGCACACCTCCTTCGCCTTCGCGAACCCGTGGGGGCATGTCTTCGATAAGTGGGGACAGGAATTCATCGGCGACGCCTCCCCCGGCGAAAACTACTGGGGCACGCCGATCTCCGGTCGGATCGAATGGCCGCAGAAGCACCCCGGCGGCTCGCAGATGAACCGCGTCGTCAAGGAGATGAAACTCGACCCGAACCGCCCGTATCCGCCGTTCTTTAAGAAGCGGATCCGGCCGTCTGCGGGGATCGAACTCATCTCCAGCCGGCATTTCCCGGAGGACGTGCAGGGCGACTATCTGGTGACGAACGTCATCGGCGACCGCGCCCTGTTGCACTACGACATGCAGGAGGACGGCACCGGGTTCACCGCGACCGAGCGGCCGATGCTGATCTCCGGCGGCGACGGGAACTTCCGCCCGATCGATATGCAGTTCGCCCCGGACGGTTCGCTGTACATCGTCGACTGGCACAACGCTCTGATCGGCCACCTGCAGCACAACCTCCGCGATCCCAACCGCGATAAGTCCCACGGTCGCGTCTGGCGGGTCACCTACCCGGATCGCCCGCTGGTGAAGGCTCCCAAGATCGACGGCGAACCGATCCCGGCGCTGCTGGATCTGTTGAAAGCTCCCGAGCTGCGGACTCGCTACATGGCCCGCCGGCAGCTTGCCGCCCGGGACAGCGCCGAGGTATTAGCCGCGGTCGACGTCTGGCTGAACGCTCTCGATCCGAAGGACGAGAACTTCACCCACCACGGCCTCGAAGCCCTCTGGCAGTACCAGACTCATCAAAAGGTCAACGAGTCGCTGTTGAAGGAACTCCTGAACGCCGACGACTACCACGCTCGGGCCGCCGCGGTGCGGGTGCTGTCGTTCTGGTTGGATGAGGTCGACGCTCCGCTGGACCTGCTCGCCCCGCGGATCGCGGACGAGCATCCCCGCGTGCAGGCCGAGGCCCTCCGGGCGTTGAGCTACATGGAGGGGGACGAAGCCCTCGAACTGGCGCTCGGCGTGTTGGAGTCGAACGAAGACCCGGACACGTTCCTGAACTACACGTTGGAAGAAACGCTCCGGGCCTTGGAATAACCCGTGTAAAGAGCCTCTCCGCCCGTAACGCGGAGGCCCCGCGGGGCCTCCGCGTTATCTTTTGACACCCACGTCGCGTCACCCCGCCGCCGCCTCGCCCATGTCTCGCTGCTTATCCTTTGCCCTGCTTCTGGGCCTCGCCGCCTCCCCCGTATTTGCCCAGCATGAACACGGCGACCACGCCGATCACGCGATGCCCGGGATGGCGCCGGCAGAGAAGCCGGAGCCGCCCACGATTTTCCTCGATAAAAGTCCGCGGATCGTTGAGTTCCAGTTGAAACGGCTGGACGACGCACGGCTCTTGCTGGTCGAACGGGAGACCACCGATCCCAAGTACGCCCCGGTGTACGAGGCGATCCTCACCCGACCCGGCGTCTCCCCGAAAGAACGGGCCGCGGCGCTGGCGGGGTTGGTCGAACTGAACGGCACCGAGGCCGTGACCGAGATCTTGCGGGTCCTCGAACCGCTCGGCGAAGAGGACCGCGGCGATCGCCGGGCCGCGAGCCAATTGACGACGTTGCTGCTCCAACAGCCGGCCGCGTACGTCCCGGAGCAACTGGACGCGTTGAAGGCCGCGACCGAAGCGGAGAACCGGCCGAAGCGCATCGCCGCGTATGCCGGGCTGATCGCCGCCGGAGACTTTGAAACGGCGTGGGAACTCGCCAAGCCGACGCTCGAAAGCCAGCGGGACTGGCTCGCGGCGATCCCCCTCGTGCCGACGGCGGAGTTCCGCGGCACCCAGCGGGAGAACGTCGTGGCGCTGTTGGAGTCCACGTCGCAGCCGGTGAAGAGGGCCGCGATCGCCGCGCTCGCCTCGATCCCGACGGAGCGAGCGGACACCTTCCTGCGTCTCGCCCCGCTGCTGGGGGATGAGGCGCTGCGATCGACGGTCGTCCGCACGCTGGCGACCGTCCCCGCGGAGGACCGCGACCCGGGCGTCAGCGCGACGCTCGCCGAATCGCTGGTCGAGTTGGCGGAGAACACCCCCGCCGCCGACCGCACCACCGACGACTTCCTGAACGCGATGTCGTTGGCCGACGGGCTGTTCGCCCGGATGCCGGTGGCCGAGGCGAAGGCGCTGCGGAGCCGGCTGCGGGAAGTCGTGGTCCGGGTCGTCCGCATCAAAACCGTGGAGGAGGAGATGCGCTACGACCTCCCCTACTTCGCCGTCGAAGCCGGCCGCCCGGTGCAGGTGCTGCTGGAGAACGAAGACCTGATGCCGCACAACCTCGTCGTCACCTCACCGGGGCAGTTGCGCGACGTCGCCGCCCGCGGGATGGAAGTCGGCCCGGAGGGCGGATCGGCCGGCAACCCGTACGTCCCGGACGGTGAGGACGTGTTGTTCGCGACGGAACTGGTCGACGCCCACGCCTCCTCCCGGCTCACCTTCACCGCCCCCAGCGAACCGGGCGAGTACCCCTACGTCTGCACCTTTCCCCGCCACTGGATGCGGATGTACGGGGTGATGGTCGTCGTCCCGGACCTCGACGCCTACCTCGCGAATCCGACCGTGCCGGAAGACCCGATCGGCAACACGCGGGAGTTCGTGCAGAAGTGGACGGTCGACGATCTGTTGCCCGCCGACGGCGACCCGCTCGAACGGAAGCTCGCCGGCCGTTCGCCGGAGATCGGTCAGCGGATCTTCACCGAAGCCACCTGCGCCCAGTGCCACCGCTCCGATTCCACCGCGAGCCTCGTCGGCCCGTCGCTGGTGGGCGTGTTTGAGCGCTGGAAGGGGGACGGCAGGATCGTGCTGCGGGAGATGCTGGACCCCAGCGCCCACGTCGATCCGAAGTACGCCGTCCGCCAGCTCGTGACCTTGGAAGGCCGCGTTCTCACCGGGTTGGTGGTCGCGGAGGATGAGGAATCCGTTTCGATCCTCGAGAACCCGGAGGCGAAACAGCCGGACGTGATCAAGCGGGATGACATTCTCGACATGATCCAGTCGGACACCTCGCTCATGCCCAAGGCGCTGCTGGACCGGTTCACCGAGGACGAAATCTTCGAGTTGCTCGCCTATCTGAAGGGCTTGGAACCGAGCACGGCCGGCGCCGCGATGCGGGAAGGGGACGCCCCGGCGGCCGGCGGCGCGGCCGAGGGGATGCCGCCGAACCTGCCGGAAGGCCAGAAGCCGCAGAACTTTCGCGAGCTCAAGGCGACCCTCGCCCCGATGGGCTACGAGGTGGTGCGTCCGGCGTTGGAACCGGCGGACGGCGTCACGGTAAAGGACGGCGTGACCTTCGCGACGCGGGACACCGGCGAGCTGGCGCTCGATCTGTACCTGCCGAAAGCGACGGACGACGGCACGGCTCCGCCTCTCGTCGTGCTGATCCATGGCGGCGGCTGGAAGAAAGGCGACCGTGCCGGCGAGCGGAACAAGGGCCTATGGCTCGCCGAACGCGGCTATGCCGTGGCGTCGATCGACTATCGACTCTCCGGGACCGCGAAGTTCCCCGCGGCGATCGACGACGTGCGGGACGCGGTGAAGTTCCTGCGGTCCAATGCGGACCAGTACGGCTATGACGACGATCGCATCGCCGCGGTCGGTTTCTCCGCCGGTGCCCACCTCGCCGCGCTGTTGGCGACGATGAACCCGCCCGCCGACGAACAGATCGGCGTTGACGCCGTCTCCGCGAAGGTGCAGGCCGCCGTGGTCGTCGCCGGCCCGACGGACACCGAGGGCGAACGGGCCGTCGAGCAGTCCCGGCAACCGGGATCCAACTACCAGCTGTTCCTCGGCGGCTCGTTCGACGAAATGCCGGAGCGCTACGCCGCCGCCTCGCCGGCCCATTGGGCGACCGCGGACGCCCCGCCGATGCTGCTGATCGGGGAGAACTCGCTCGATTCGTTCGACAGCCTGCGTGACAAGCTGTCGAACCTTGACGTGACCGTGGACACCTTCGTCCTCACCGGCGGCCTGCACGGCGAATGGAACTGGGAACCGTGGTTCACGCCCACGATGGAACGCATCGACACGTTCCTGCAGAAAGCGTGGCAAAGCGGCGACGTACCGGGGCGGTAGTGCCTTCCACGGTTTACTGCAGCGGTCTGCGGAGCCCTCCGTGAGCCCGAAGCGCAAGCGAGGCGGAGCGGTTCTGAGCCTCGCTTTCGCTTCGGACGCACAGACAAACGCCACATTGATCTATCGGATGCAACAGGCGAGGCGCCCGCGAGGGCGGAGCCTAAGTGGCATCCGTGTCCCTCGCGGGCGCTTCAAGTTGGTCAAGCAGCCCCTCGAAGCTACGCCAGTTCCAGCCCGCTCTGCGTACCCGGTTCGCCGAAGAAGCGGTCGATCGCGAGGCCGTGACGGTTGGCGATCGTGGTGAACAGCTTCGGCAGCGGGGCGTTGTCGCTGCGGTCGTGAGCGAGGTGCCCGGCGTGCTTGTAGCCGCCGCCGCCCAGCAGCACGGGCATGTTGCGGTTGTCGTGGTTCGAGGCATTGCCGAGGTTCGAGGTCAGCAGCACGGTGGTGCTGTCGAGCAGGCTGCGGCCGGACTCCTTCACTTCGGACAGGCTCCGCAGGAAGTCGGCCCAGCTGGCGATCAGGGCGCCCTCGACGATCGCGAGCTGCTCCAGCTTCTTCTCGTCCTTGCCGTGGTGTGACAGGCTGTGCCAGCCGGTGTTCACCCCCGGCAATGGCGCGGTGCGGTTTGATCCGCCGATGTGGTGGGTGACGTAGCGAGTGGAGTCCGTCTCCAACGCCAGCTTGACGACCGAGGCCATCAGCGACTGTTTGGCGATGAACTCGTTCGCGTCGCGGATCTCGTCCGGCGGCTCCACGTCGACCTGCGGCTTCTTCGCTTTGGCCCAGCGTTCGTCCGCGGCCATCCGCACCTCGAGGTCGCGGACGCCGGAGAAGTACTCGTCCAGGCGGCGGCGGTCGCCGGGGCCGACCTCGCGGCTCAGGCGATTCGCGTCATCCAGCACGAGGTCCATCACGCTGCGGCCGTGGGCGGCGCGGGCGGTGTGCAGCCGGCGGACGTCGGGATCTTCTTCGAGGAACAGGTCGGCGAAGAGTTCCTCGACGCTTTCCTGAGCCGGGATCATCGCCCCGCCGTCGGTGTAGCAGGGACTGTTCGAACCGCCGCCGGACAACACCAGCGACGGGAACCGCGTCGTCGCACCGAGGTGCTTGGCGAGGTACTGATCGAGGCTGATCGTGTTCCGGCCGCGGCCGTTGCCGCCGGCGGGGTTAGCGGTCAGCAGGCTCGCTTCCGCCCGGTGGCCGCTGCGGACGCCGGGGTGCGAAACGCCGCTGAGCAGCGTGAGTTGGTCACGCAGGTCCGTCAGCGGTTCGAGATAGCGGGACGGCTTCCAATCCTTGCCGGTCTGCTCCGGATACAGGTTCTCGCCCAGCAGGCCGAGACTCAACGTGAAGGCGACGAACCGGCGGGGCGGGCCGTCCTGTTGCTCGATCTCCGGCAGCTCGGGCGCCAAGGGCGTCTCATCGAGCGGGCCGGCGACCGCGGAGGAACGGCCGTCCATCGCGGAGAGCCACGGCAGGGCCAGGCCGACCCCGGCCGCTCTCAACATGGTGCGGCGGGGCAGGGCGTCGCCGGGACGACGGGCGGGGCGAAAAGCAGGCATGCGGATGTGAACGGAAGGGGGAATGCGGGGGAGAGCGGCGAGCCGTTGGCTGGCCGCGGTCGTGTGCGGGGGCTACTTGCTGCGGAACAGCGGGCTTTGAATGCAGGCGTGCAGCAGGGAACGCGTGCCGAAGCCGTCGTCGCGGGACTTCCAGACGATGTCGTCGATCGCCCGCCGATCGGCGAAGGAGGGCGGCGCCCCGGTCGCGTAGGTCAGCAGGTGCCGGGCGAGGTTCGCCGCGAGGTCGTCCGGCTGACCGGCGGCCAGCTGTTGGAAACCGACGATGTCCTCGAACGACCGGCCGTCGGGCATGTCGTAGCTCGGGTCAATCGGCGCCCGGGGCACGATCTTCCCTTTCCGTCGGGCCATGTAGCTGTCGCGGTAGGCGCCGGCGGGATCGAAGGATTCGAGGGCGAAACCGACCGGGTCCACCTTCACATGGCAGCTCGCGCAGCTGGGATCGGCGCGGTGTTTGGCGAGCTGTTCCCGGATCGTGCGGGCGCCGCGGGTGTCCGGCTCGACGGCGGGCACGTTCTCCGGCGGCGGGGGCACGGTGATGCCGAGCAATCGCTCGGAGGCCCACACCCCCCGCAGCACCGGGCTGGTGGCGGCGCCGTCGGCGGTCAGCTTCAGGATCGCTCCCAGGGTGAGCAATCCGCCCCGGGGGCTGTCGGACGGCAGGTCCACCCGGGTGAGGCCGTCGTTTTCCTGCCGCCACGCCTCGGGCTTCTGTTCGAGCGGCAGGTCGTATTGATCGGCGAGCCGCTCGTTGACGAAGGCGAAGTCCCCGTCGACCACGTGCGTCACCGACAGGTCGTCCGCGAGCATCGTCCGCAGCAGGGCGTGCGCCTCGTCCCGCATGGAGATCTGCAGCGTGGGATCCCAGTTCGGATAGAGGTTCGTCACCTCCGTGGCGTCCAGTTCGGAGAGATCCAGCCACTCGTGGGCGAAGTCCTCGACGAACCGGTCGAGACCGTTCACACCGTAGCGGTCGTTCTCTTCGGCGGTCTGCGTCAGCAGACGTTCAGTCTGCTCCCGCAGCACGTCGTCCTTGAGGATTTCGCCGCTCTCGCCGAGCGTCGTCAATTCGGCGTCCGGCGGGGCGCCGGTGAGGAAATAGGAGAGCCGCGACGCCAGCGCCGGACCGTCCAACTCGCCCGGTTCCTCGACGTGATACAGGAATCGCGGGCTGCACAGCAGCGACCGATAGCCGGCCCGCAGCGCCTCGGTGAAGGACTTCCCGCCGGCCAGATCGTTCTGGGCCGCGGCGATGTACGGGGCGAGGGCGGCGGAATCAACGTGGCGACGGAACGCGCGATCGGCGAAGGCCCGCATTAGCGAAGCGATCGCCCCCCGTGCATTCCGCGGCTGGGGCTGGAACGAACCGGCCGGCTCGCCGCGCCCGCGGCGGGGGTTTTTGACCCAATTCACCTCCACATCGCCGAAGAGACGCTCGCGAACGCTGGCGTCGTCCAGGCCACGGTGAAAGCGGGTCAGGGTGGCATGGTGAATCCCCAGCCCGGCGACGTTCTGAGGCTGCATTTCGCCGGCTCCGACCTGTCCGCCGGGCGTCGAGCCCTGTTTGAGGCGTTGGTCGTTCGGCCGCACCTCGAACATGTGGCCCTCCGGCAGCCAAGCCTCGAAGGCGTAGGTTTTCCGCTGGTCCGTGACGAGGAACGTGCCGACGTCCGCCATCGTCGGGGCGCTGGAGGTCAACTGACCCGTCCGCACCGTGCACCACAGCCCCTCCGGCGGCGCCTTGAGGGCCTCAGCGTCGAACGTGAACCGATACCAGCCGCCGCCGTCCCTGCTGGTCGTGACCGGCAGACGGCCGACGTAGACCAACCGCGTCTGCCAAGTGACCGCCATCTCCTTGAACAGTTCCGGCTCGCGGGTGCGGCTCCGGGGATTTCTGCGGGCGAGATCCTTGGCGGACAGCTCTTTCGTCCAGGTTTCGTCAGAGGAGAGCGCGCGTGCGAACGCCTCGTCCAGCGCCGCGTCGACGACTTCGAGGTGCGCGGCCAGATCGTGATGGCTCAGACCGCCCTCGGTCACCGTGGTGAAGCCGTGATGGCGACGATCCGGCGGGAGGAGGTGCGAGAGCGGCGTGTCGATGCCCAACACGGATTGCAGCGACCGCTCCAATTGGAGAGCGGTCAACCGCCGGCCCCGCGAGCGGCCGGCCTCGGCGATCTCGCGATGCTGCTTGGCGGCGAGCCAACGGGAGACGTCCGAAAGAAATTCCCGCTTTTCGGACCGGTTCAGTTCGTCGTAATCGGGGGGCGGCATCTCGCCGTCGCGGATGCGATCGTGTACGCGATCCCACCGCCCGGCGTCTTGCAGGGTGGGGTCATCGGGCAAAGAAGAGAGTTCGAACCCGCCCTCGGCGCTGCCGTTCGCGTGGCAGTCGCCGCAGTTCGCTTCCAGATAGGCGCGAACCTCCGCGGGGGCGGGCGTCTCGTCCGCGGCCTGACCGACGGCGGCGCTGCACAGCGCCGCCACGACAGCGAGGAGCGAGACCGGCGCAAACCGGCGAACGGAGGAGCCTATCAGGGCCACGGGAGAACAGGTTGTGAGGCGGGGGCTGCGGGGCGACGCCGAGGGACGGCGCATCCATCAGTTTACACCGTTTCAACCGCCTCCGCAAAGGTTTCTTCACGCGGTCGCCCACTCAGCCTCGCCCTGATGGACCGCGGCCGACGCAATCCCAGCAGCGCCAAACCGGCGATCGTCAGGGCCGTGCCGGTCAGCAGCCAGAGGGTCGGCGGCTCGCGGAACCAGACCACGCCGACCACCCCCGCCATCGCCGCTTGCGAGGCGTTCAACAGGTTCGATCGGACGACCGGAATCCGTTGCAGAGCCGCGGCGATGCAGAAGAACGCGACGACGTTCGCCGTCCCCGCGAGCAACAGCGGCAGGCGGGCCTCGGGCGGCGTGGAGGTCAGCGGGATCTCTCCGGTCTTCAGCAGCAGGAACGCGCTGAGGCTGAGGAAGCCGGCGAGACTCAGCGGGGCGAGCGTTCCCGCCACGCCCACGCCCTGAGCCGTGTTCCCGCGAATGACCACGCCCATCACCCCATAGGCGCACCCGGCCGCCAGCGCGGTGGCCACGGCGAACGCGACGGCGGCCGGGTCGGCGTTCGCTCCCGCGACGGCCTGGGCGATCACCGCGTCCGCCGCATCCGGCGCCGCCATGCCCAGCGACGCGGTCGCCGCGATCAGCAGGACGATCGACGCTCCCTGCCGCAGCCCCACCGGTTCGCCCAGCACGAACCGACCCAATGCGGCGCCGCTCAGGATGATCCCCGTAAAGGTCACGGGCACCGTGAGGGCCAGCCCCAGCACGCCCAGCGCTTCCTGGAACATCAGGTTCCCGCCCAACTGAGCCAGCACGCCCGCCGCCATCAGTCGCGGCCAGACGGCGAAGGAGGGCAACGCTTTCCGCCCCCGCAGGGCTCGCACCGCGACGATCGCCCACGCCGCGGTGGCGACCGGCGCCGATTTGCACAGCGTGACCCACAGCGACCAGGCGAAGTCGTCCGGCCGGCTCACGTCCCGCAGGGCGGAGTTCGCCACCGTGTAGCCGACGGCGCTGCACAGCCCCAGCGCCGTGCCGACCCGCACCGCGCGGCCTGGGGCGTCGTCGGCGGTCGGGGGGAGAGTCGACAAGCGACGCACGATAGGCACGACCGGAGGAACTGCGAGCGACTCCGCGGCCGAACCGGGAGTGAACCGTGAAGACTTCGGGGTGGGGTTGCGGTCGCGGACCGCCGTGAGGACAAGACCGGCTCCGCTCCGCGTTCCCTTCGCGAACCTCTCAGTGTCCGATTCGACCCCGCCGCGCCCGCTCGCGGCGGAATGGCCGGCGCTGCTGCCCTGGCTGGCGCCGGTGGCCGTGGGGATCGCGGGGCTGACGTCGAGTTCGGCGGGACTGCGGCTCACGGCCGGGGCGGCGCTGCTGATCGGGGCGGCAATCGCCGCCTGGATGCAGATCGCGGGGCGGGCGCGACGGGACCGGGAACTGGCGGACCTGGCGAACGACCTGCGTCGCGGCACGGCCCCGCCGTTGCCCCTGCTGGATCCGAGCGAACCGGAGCCGGATCTGCGGGCCGCGGTGCGAGCCGTGTTCGAGCGGAAGAACCAGCTGGACGCCGCGCTGTTCGAACTGACCGAGGACCGCGACCGGCTGTTCGCCGCGTTGGAAGGGATGAGCGAGGGCGTGCTGGCCGTCGACCGCGACGAGCGATTGCTGCTGGTGAACCGTGCCGCCGCCGCTCTGCTGCGGCTCCCCCGCGGCGATTTGAAGGGGCGGCCGGTGTGGGAGGTGGTGCGTCGCAGCGCCGTCACCGATGCCTGCGAAACGGTGTTGAGCGGGGAGGGCCGTTATGACGCGGAGTTCGAGGTCGAACACGCGACGCTCGCGCTGCGCGCTGATCCGTTGCCTGGCGTCGCCGCTCTCAAAGGCGCCGCGGGCGTGGTGCTGCAGATCCGCGACGTAACGGAACTGCGTCGGCTCGAATCGGTCCGCCGGGACTTCGTCTCGAACGTCTCCCATGAACTTAAGACGCCGATCGCCGCGATCAGCGCGCTCGCGGAGACGTTGCTGGACGGCCCGCTCGAAGGGCCGCCGATCGCGCGACGGTTCCTCGCGGATATCGAAGGCCACGCCGACCGCCTGCACGATCTGGTGGTGGACGTGATCCGGCTGGCCCGGGTAGAGAGCGGGCGAGACGTGTTCGACGTCCGCCGCCTGCCGGTCGGGCCGGTCGTGGAGGACGTCCTGCGAGGATTGCGGGCCGCCGCGACGAAGGCGGAGGTGCGTCTCTCCGCCGTTCCGCCGCCGCAACCGGCGTACGTTCGGGCCGATGCGGACGCCCTCGCGACCGTGTTGGACAACCTGCTGACCAATGCCCTCCGCCATACCCCGCCGGGGGGCCGGGTCACGGTCGACTGGAATTCCGACGCCGGTTCCGAAGTCGGGGAGGACGGCCCGACCGTGAAGCTCCGGGTGATCGACACCGGCGAAGGCATCCCCGCGGAGCACCTGGGCCGCGTCTTTCAGCGCTTCCATCGCGTCGATCCGGCCCGCAGCCGCGAGAAAGGCGGCACCGGTTTGGGGCTGGCGATCGTCAAGCAGATGCTCGCCGTGTTCGACGGATCGGTCGCCGTCGAGAGCGTCGTCGGCGAAGGCGCGACCTTTACAGTGACTTTACCGTCCGCATGACGCGGGGGTTCCCCGTGGCGAGAACGACTGCGGCGGAAAGTGCACCCTTGGAGGGGTCTCCTTCCTGGAATCTTCTCCAAAGACTGATCGAACTTGTATGATGCACGGATGACGGGGGCGTAGGATGCCCCTCCGCCCGCGGCGGATCACAATTGCCTGTTCGGAACCATTCGATGTCGCTCTCTCTTAGTCGGGATATGGAGGAGACCCACCGGGACATCCTCACGATGTGCGCTTTGACCGAAGAGTTGGTCGGCGCCGCGGTGGACGGTCTCGGCGGGGCAGCCCATGACCTCGCGTCCGAATTGAAAGCCGCGGACAAGCGCGTCGATTGGTACGACGTGCAGGTTGAAGAGCGTTGCCTGCGGGTGCTGGCGTTGCACGCCCCGGTCGCGGAAGACCTGCGACGGGTCGTCAGCGTCCTGCGGATTGCGAAGGAATTGGAACGCGTCGCGGATCTCGGCGTGCACATTGCGGAGCGGGCCGACCACGCCGCCGCCGCGGTCCGCGCCGCCCGTGAGGCCGGCGAATCGAATCCGGTCGGTTTGGGCGACCTGCCCGCCCTCAAACGCGTCCGGCAGGCGGCCCGCGTGGCGTTGGACATGCTGCGTCGCAGCATCGACGCTTACGTGGACCTCGACCCCGCCAAGGCCCGCAAGGTGTGCGTCGACGACGACATCGTCGACGGGTTGAACCGGGAGACCCTCAACGAAGTGACCGATTTGATGCGGGAGAACCCCGCCGCGGTCGAAGCCGCCGTCGGGCTGTTCAGCGTCTCCCGGCACATCGAGCGGATCGCCGACCACGCCACGAACATCGCGAAGGACGCGATCTACCTGGTCGAAGGACAGATCGTTCGGCACAGCAAGCGCTTCCCGGACCGCCGCGCCGGCGAGACCGCCGAGGAACGCTTCGGCCCAGTCGACGTCGACGTCCCCCATCCCAAACCGGACCTCGTCGGCGTTTCCTGAGTCGCCCGTTTATTACCAGGCCCGTCTCCTGACCGGATCGTCCGGGCGGCGGCGTCGCAAGATTCTCCGAACCTTCACGGATTCTTCGCGCTCCGGCCGCATCGGTCGTTCAAGCTGGGAAGATGCCCCGCAGGACCATTCTGATCGTCGAGGACGAACGCAGCCTCGCCGAAGTGCTCGCCTATAACTTGGAGTCGGAAGGCCATGAGGTGCACGTCGCCCGCGACGGCCGCGACGGGCTGTCGAAAGCGAAGGCGCTGCTGCCGGACCTCGTGGTTCTCGACCTGATGCTCCCGGTGATGGACGGGCTGGCCGTTTGTCGCGAACTTCGCAGCGACGCCCGCACCAAAGGCGTTCGCGTGCTGATGCTGACGGCGAAGGGGGAGGAGGTGGACGAGTTGGTCGGCTTCCACATGGGCGCCGACGACTATGTCACCAAACCGTTCAAGATGAAGCCGTTGGTGGCCCGCGTGCGGAGCCTGCTCCGCCGTCCCGACGCGGAAGAAGCCGAGGCCGAGAAGGTCACCGGCGCCGGGATCGAGGTCGACCGCGAACGGCACACCGCGCTGGCCGCCGGGGAGGATCTGAACCTCACGCCGACGGAGTTCCGGTTGCTGTGGACCCTGATGCGTCAGCCCGGGCGCCCGTTCAGTCGGCATGAATTGATGGACGCCAGCCGCGGCGGCGACGCCAACGCACTGGAACGCACGATCGACGTGCACGTCCGCAGCCTGCGGCAGAAGCTCGGCGAGCGGGCCGAGACGGTCGAAACCGTCCGCGGCGTCGGCTACCGGTTCAACGAAAGCGCCGTCTCCGACGCCTGACCGTCGCGATCGGCGCGACCCATCGGCAGAAGTTTGCGGGACCGTGCAGCGACCATTACGCTGAGGGAAACATCCCTTTCAGTCATCAATCAGGCGCATTGCGATGTCCGGTTTAAAGAGACGGTCCTTCATTCAGTCGGCCGGCGCCGCGGGCGCCGCGGCCGCGCTGTACGGTCCGCAGGTCGCTTCGGCCAAGTCGCGGCACGCCGCGGCGAACGATGAGATCGGCTTCGGCCTGATCGGCGCCGGCGGCCGGGGCAATCAGGTCATCGGCGGATTTCACAAGCTGGACGGCGTGAACGTCGTTGCCGTCGCCGATCCGGATATTCGGCGAGCCAAGAAGACGGCGGAGAGCGTCGACGCCGAGAACGTCTACACCGACCTGCGCAAGCTGTTGGAAGACCCCGCGGTCGACGCCGTCGTCATCGCGACCTGCAACCACTGGCACTGCCTCGCCGCCGTGTGGGCCATGCAGGCGGGCAAAGACGTCTACGTCGAAAAGCCGCTCTCCCATTCGCAGTGGGAAGGTCGGCAGGTGGTGAAGGCCGCCCGGAAGTACGACCGCGTCTGCCAGTTGGGCACCCAGCAGCGGAGCGATCCGATGCAGGCCCAGATCAAGGACTATCTCCACAACGAGAAAGCCCTCGGCGAGATCGAATACGTGCAGGCCAACCGGTTCGGCCGGCGGGCCGAGATCGGCAAACGGGATACGCCGCTGGAGATCGACAAGGAGGTCGACTACGACCTCTGGCTCGGTCCCGCCCAGGAGGAGCCGATCTACCGCAACTCGCTGCACTACGATTGGCACTGGGACTGGAACACCGGCAGCGGCGAGATGGGCAACTGGGGCGTCCACGTGCTGGACGACGTGCGGAACGTCGTCTTCCAGGATTCCGTGACGCTCCCGACCCGCGTGCTGGCGACCGGCGGTCGCGTCTGGTGGGACGACGCCGGCGACACGCCGAACGTGCACTACACCTACTTCGACACCGGCAAGATCCCCACGATCATCGCCCTGAGCAATCTGCCGGCCTCCCCGGACAGCGGCAAGGGCCAATGGGCCTCGAAGGCCGGTCGAATCGTCGGCGGTCCGAGCACCGGCTATGCGGTGAAGTGCGAGGGCGGCGTCTATCTCGGCGGCCGCGGCTTCGGTCAGGCGTACGACAGCGACGGCAAGAAGCTTCGCAGCTTCAAGGGCGGCGACATGACCAAGCTGCACTTCCAGAACTTCCTCGACGCGGTTCGCTCGCGAAAGAACGAAACCCTCAACGCCGAAATCGAAGTCGGCCACCATTCGACCGGCTGGTGCAATCTGGCCAACGTCGGTTACCGCGTCGGCCGCGAGATGTCCTCCCAGGCCGGGGCCGCCTCGGACGTCGGCTTCGACACCTGGCCCCTCGTGCTGGACGAGATGAAGACGCAACTCGCCCGGTTCGGCGTCGCCCCGTCCGACGCCGTGATCGCCTCCAGCCCGATGCTCGCCCACGATCCGGAGACCGAGCAGTTCACCGGCCAGCACGCCGACGTGGCGAACCGCTTCCTCAAGCGGGAATACCGCAAGGGCTACGTCGTGCCGGAGATCGGCTGACGAGAGCGTCTTGCCCGGTTCGCCGTCGCCGTGAGGCGGCGTGCGTTCTTCGGGCGGCGCGCCGCTTGGCGTCAGCGGCGAGTCGGGCGGTCAGCCGCCCGACTCGATCCGCACCTGCGAGGCATGTTCCGAGGCCAGCGCCCGGGTGCGGACGTCGAGGAACGCCGCTTCTTCCGCGGCGCTCATCGTCAGGTTCCGGCGGGCCATCACGGTCTTGGCGATCGCCAGGCCGCGGTCGGCGTCGTAGCGGTCCCACTTCACGTCCGCTCCGCCGGTAGCGTCGATCCAGGCGAAGGACGGGGTGAACTTCGGCGCCGCCGGTCCGACGACGCTGCTGCAACAGCCCATCACGGCGCCGGTCGGGAAGCTGACGTTGATGCCGACCTTGGAGTGATCGCCGATCGTCGGGCCGACGAACATCCGTCCGCTGTCGACCTCGCGGCCGCCCAGCGGCACGCGAATCTGGCCGTAGGTGTTCTTCAGATCGCTGGCGACCACGTCCGCGGCAACGTTCACGAAGCTGCCGACCACGGCATGCCCCAGAAAGCCGTCGTGCTGTTTGTTGCTGTAGGGGTGGAAGATCGACGCTTCCAGCTCTCCCCCGATTTTGCAGACGTGCCCCACGGTGCAGCCCTCGTGCACGACGGCGCCGGGTTGCAGCAGCGTGCGATCGCCGAGGTAGCACGGCCCCTCGATGAAGCTGTGCGGCTGGATCGTGCAGTTCTTCCCGATCCAGACCGGCCCCTCGGTCGCGTCGATCACGACGCAGGGCTGCACTTTCGTACCGGCCCCGATGTGAATGTCCTCGCCCAGCAGGTGCGAGCCGGCGTGCACGTGGCCGAGGATCTCACGGCCGGGAGCGCGTTCCTCCCAGTCGGCCCGCAGGAGGGCGTCGTTGTGGGCGACGAGATCCCACGGGTAGGCGATCAGCGTAACGTCCTCCGACACGTCCACCCGCGGCAGCCCCGCCAGTAGGGCCTCGCTGCGGACCTCGTTGAGCAACGCCTCCGGCGTGAGCGCCTCCGCAAGATCCTCGTCGACCGCCACGCAGGCGATCGCCGAACCGACCGTCCCGACCCACGGCGCCGGGCGATCCCTGTTCGGCAGGCGTCGCCACCACCCGCGGGCGCTGAGCAGAAGAGAACCCGCCGCGAGCGATTCGTTGACCGGCCGCTCGGTTCGTTCGCGGGTCAGCTCGGCGAGATGCGGGCGAACCCACAGCCCGCACTCGCCGTTCAGTCCGGCGGCGACGACGCGGCGTTCGGTCCGCTCCCGTAGCGTCTGCGAGCCGCACAACAGCTCGCCGACGCTTCTTAAATAGACCAGCGGCAGCAGCCGAAGCCACCGCGGATCTTCAAACAGGGTGACGGGGCCGGGCATGTCCTCACCATAGCAGCCCGTTTACCGAAAGGAGTCGACGAGAAAACGCCCCGCCCCCCAAGCGGGGGACGGGGCGTTCGTCGACTGATTCAACCGACGGGGGAGCGATTCAGAACCGCTCGGCGCCGCCCTGCAACGCCTCGCCGAAGTCCACGATGTTGCGGACCTGTTCGGCGGGGATGAGCCCCTCGGCAACCACCGTGTCACCTTCGACGGTGACGACGAGCGCGGCGTAGCTGCTGTCGATCTGCACCGCACGAATCATCTCCGGGGAGAAGAGCGGCGGAAACAGCTCTTTCTCCACGGCGACGGCCAGCCCGGTTTGAATGGCCGAGGCCAGGTCGATCGCGGCGAACAGGTTGCCCTGCTTGGGCAGCACGGCGCCGACGGCGTCCAACGCCTCGTTGGAGTGGGCGCTCTTGCCGGTGGCGTGCTCGACGGCTTCCTGGGCGAAGTCGTCGCCGCCGCCGTTGATCTGGATGAGCGCGTCCTCCGTGTAGCCGATCATCTGCTCGTTGCCGGCTTCGCCGTACAGCGTGCGGAACGCCTTGACGGCGGCGGTCGCCTGCTCGGTCTGCTCCGTGGCTTCCAGATCGGTGATGAACTTCTGGAGCGTGATCCCGCCGACCTCCATCGTGCCGGCGTCTTCGATGGTGGTCCGCAGACCCATCTGCTCCATCCCGTCCGCGGCTTTGAGGTATTTCTCGATCGCCGTTTTGGCGGCGGAGACGTCCTTCACCGTGGTGACCTGCACGCCGGAGAACATCGTGTCCCCGCCCAGTTGGAACCCGCCGGCGGTGGCGGTCAGGCCGGATTCGATCAGCGCGGACAGAACGTCGCGCTGCGGCGCCTGCTCCTCGCCGGGAGCGAGTCCCTTCACTAACTCCAGCAGCGGGGCGAAGTCGCCTTCCATCGCCATATAACCGTCCATCCCCTCGGGCAGCTTGCCGAGGGACGCGAACGGCTTCGGAGCCTGCGTCGCCAAGGCCGCGGCGACGTCCGAACCCGGCTCGAAGGCGGACACTTTCTTGAACGACAACGCATCTTCGGTCGCTTTGAAGCCGACGACCGTCATCCCCGACTGCTCCAGCAGGTCGCTGAACGCATCGATCGCCTTGGCCTGACTGTCCGCGGCGTCCGGACCGGCGGCGGCGTTCTGTGCCGCCTGCTCCTTCGCCGCTTCCAGTCCCTCCTTCAACTGGTCCCCGTACACCTCCAGCAGGCGGGGCACGTTGATCGCGATCGCGATGTCGTGATCGGCGGCGATCTCCTTGGCGGAACCGGGCAGCATCGACGCGAACCGGCCGCCTTCGCCGAAGGATTCGAGGATCTCTTCGCCGGCGTCGGTGTAGGCGGCGTAGGTGCCGATCGTCTTCAGGGACATGCCCGGCCCGATGCCGGTTTCCATCGCCTGCACGTTCGCGGCGGGCATCAAAAAGACCGTCGCGGGCGGCTCGTCCGGGCGGGGAATCGCCACGATGTACCACGGTTCCTTCAGGTTCACGCCGGTCAGCGTCACGTTCTGAACGCTCATGCCGAGCACGCCGCGACCGGCGGCCATTTGTGCGGCGTACTGCGGGGCGGCGTTGCGCACGAAGGCGGTCAGGTGCGTCAGCGCGGAGTCCGGATCGGCGATCCGCACCACGATCCCGGCGTCGGCGGGGATCAGCTTGGCGGCGTCCGCGATGAACGGATCCGCCGCATCCCCGGCGGTTTTCACGTCATCTTGAGCGTACGCCGCGCCGTCCGGCGACGGCGCCAGACACAGCCCGGCGGCGAGCAGGCTTGCGAACGAGATTCGAAGCAGCGGAGGGCGAGACATGCGGAACCTTGAGTGAGGGGATTCGGGACACAGGATGCGGCGCGAGGGTGGACCGACAGACGGACAACGACGCCAGTCCGCCGCCGGTTCAATATCCTATCCAGAAGAATCGCTTTCCCGACCGGGAGAACCCCCACTGTCGCCCTCCTCGCCGACGATCGCATCGACGCCGACGCTCCATGTAAGCTGACGCCGATGCGTCTTCTGCCTGACGAGTGCCTGACGAAAGCTCCCCGATGCCCGCTGCTCCGAACCGCCGTTCCTTTCTTGGCGCCGCCGCGGCGACCGCCGTCGCCGGGCCGCTGGTGTGTCGTCAGTTCGCGTTCGGGCGGCCCAGCGCCGCGGACAAGATCAACGTGGCGGTAATCGGTCTGGGGAATCAGGGGTTCCTCGACACGAAAACGTTTCTGGCCAACCCCGCCTGCCGGGTGGTCGGGGTGTGCGACGTGAACCGCGGGTCCGGCGGCTACCGGGACGAGTCGCAGTTTTGCGGCCGCGAACCGGGCAAGAAGCTGGTCGACGACTTCTACGGCGAGAGCGGCGACGGCTGCTTCATGGAAAGCGACTGGCGGAAGGTCGTCGGCCGGGACGGCGTGGACGCGGTCGTGATCGTCGTTCCGGACCATCACCACGAGCGGTTGGCCATCGCGGCGCTGGAGGCCGGCCAGGACGTTTACTGCGAAAAACCGCTGAGCTGGTCCGTCGCGGAGGGGCGACGGATGGCGGACGCCGCCGCGCGCACCGGCCGCGTGGCGCAAACGGGCAGCCATCACCGCAGCGACGCCAACGCCGTGCGGCTTGTCGACTTCGTCCGGGCCGGCGGGGTGGGCGACATCAAGCGGATCACCACCTTCATCGCCCCCAACAACAAGGTCGGCCCCGGGCCCGGTTGGCAGCCGCAGCCGGTCCCGGAGGGCTTCGATTACGCCGCATGGCTCGGCCCGGCGCCGAAGACGCCGTATCACCCGGATCGTTGTTTCTACCGCTTCCGCTTCATCACGGACTACAGCGGCGGACAGATCACGAACTTCGGCGCCCACAGCAACGACCTGGCCGGCTGGTGCATGCCGGAGGCCCGCCCCGCGGCGGTAACGGCCCTCGCCGCGACCTGGCCGGCGCCCGGATCGCTGTTCAGCACCGCGGAGGTCAGCAAGTACCGGTTGGACTTCACCAACGGCGTGCCGGTCACCTGCCAGACGGACGAACGGTCGTTCGGCTTGCGGGTCGAAGGCACGAAAGGCTGGGTCGAACACACCAGCCGGAAGCACTCCGCCTCCTCGCCCGCCCTCGAACGAGAACTGACGGACTTCGTCCCCGCGATCGGCGCCTCCGTTGCGCATCCGTCGCTGACGGACCCGAAGGGCAGCTCACGACTGAACAACCATGTCGCGGACTTCCTCCGCTGCGTGAAGACGCGGGAGACCCCGGTCGCGCCGCTCTCGCAGGGGCACTACACCGCGAAGCTGTGCCACCTCGGTTCGCTGACGCTCGGCTTGAAGGACGGGTACGGCGAAACGTTCGCCTGGGACGACGCGGCGGAACGCTTCACCGACGGCCCGAACGCCGAGCTGCTGGACGAAGCGAACCGGCGGCTCGACCCCCGCGGCGCCTGAGCCTCCAACGGTCGGCATGTCCAGCCCAAGCGATTTCGGAGCGACCGTTTGGGGGGCCGGTGGAGATGTGCGTGGCAACGGATATCGTTCCCGCCCGGTCCACCCGCTCCGCTCGAACGCCCCGATCATGGCTCGTTTGCTCTACGTCGAAGCCTCTCCCCGCAAGGCTCGGTCGCACTCCATCGCCGTCGCCCGGGCGTTTCTCGACGCCTACCGCGCCGCCAACCCGGCGGATACGGTCGAGGAACTGGACGTGTTTACGGAGACGCTCCCGGCCTTCGACGGCGACACGATCGCCGCGAAGTACGCCGTGATGGGCGGCGAGGATTTCACGCCGGAGCAGAAGTCCGCGTGGGAGGCCGTGACCGCGGCGGGCGAGAAGTTCAAATCGTTCGATAAGTACGTGTTCAGCGTGCCGATGTGGAACTTCGGCGTTCCGTACGCCCTCAAGCACTACATCGACGTCATCACCCAGCCGGGGCTGCTGTTCTCCGTCGACGACGCGGGGAACTATTCCGGCCTGTGCGAAGGCCCGACCATGGTGATCAGCGCCCGGGGCGGCGAATACAACCCGTCCATGCCGGGGGGATATGACTATCAGGCGCCGTATATGAACCTCTGGTGCGGCTTCGTCGGGCTGACGGCGGACTCGCTGCTCGTTCAGCCCACGGCTGCGAAGGGACCGGAGGCCGCCGCTGAGGCCCGCACAGCGGCGATCGAAGACGCGAAGGCGAAGGCGGCTTCGTTCTGAGAGCGAACCGACCTCACGAGCAGGCTTCGCGGCGATCGTGCTTCAGAGACTCGAAGTCCACTTCCGCGGCGGCCGGCACGTCGGCTTTGCAGACCAACCGCATCTGCTCGAGCGCCGCGGCGTTCAACTCCGGCCGGTTCGAGGCGACGGCGTCCCTCGGGACGATCACGCGATAGTTCCTCAGCAACGCATCGTGAGCCGTCATCTGCACGCAGATGTTGCCGGCCAAGCCGCACAGGACCAGCGTGTCGGCCCCGAGGTCGCCGAGGAGTTCCTCCAACACGGTGCGGTAGAAGCCGCTGTGCCGCGGTTTGAGGACGAAGTAATCGTCGTCGTCCGGAGCGATCGTTTCCGTCAACCTTTTGCCGCGGCTCCCGTCTCGCGTGGCGTGGGCGAGCGTGGCGGAGAAGTCGCTCCTCCAGCGGCCGAAGTTGTCATTGACGTAGACTATCGGCACGCCCGCGGCCCGAGCCTGTCGCTTCAACGCCGCGGCGTTCTTCGCAGCGGCCTCCGCGTGGGGACGAAGCTCCTCCCCGTCCGGAAAATCAAGGTCGTTGACGAAGTCGATCAACAGCAGAGCGACGCGACAGCGTTCCCCCGCATGCGAGTCTTCGGAAAGCGGCTCGTCCGAAGACGGTTCGTCCGAGGATGGTCCGGTCGGGGGAGGGGCGTTCATGGGCGAGGGCAGTGCGGGATCGGGGGCCGCAGCCTACGGACCTCGCGTCACTTGCCGGTCGGGGACTGCCCGCGTCCGGGCGCCGGTCCAACCCAGGTTCGTCGGTAACACGGCCGCAATCGCGAGCGCGCACACGAAAACGCCCCGATCGGCGATCGGGGCGTTCACGGATCGGCGAAGATCGAATCTCCGGCTCAGACTTCCGCGGGGGCGACGTCGCGTTCGCGGCGGATGGCGATGAACACTTCTTCGCGATGCACGGAGACGTCCTTTGGGGCATCGATGCCCAGGCGGACCTTGTCGCCGCGAATCTCAATCACCATCAATGTCACGTCGTCGCCGATCATGATTTTCTCGTCCTTCTTGCGGCTCAGTACCAGCATCGGGGCCTCCTTTCGCGGGGCGGGTGGTTTGAATCGTTCTTCGCCGTTCAAAGTATACGTTGCTTGACAACCCGGGTGACGGGCGTTCTTGCAGATTGTACGGCAGAGCAATCTACCCGCGCCCCCGGGGCGAGGCGGAACGCGTTGCCCCAAGTCAACGTCGTCGACGGCGACCGGACGCGGAACTGCCGGTTTTGCCGCTCGACCGGGCGGATCGCTCCTGTTGCGAAGAGTCGGCGGCCGGTTCGTCCGGCGGCTCCGCCGGACGCGGTCCGATGATCCGCACCGCGTCCCCGACGCGCACGACCCCGCCGTTCCCCCCGCCGCGGCTCCGCCCCAGCGGCCGGGTGTTGACGGCCAAGCGGTAGAAATGGTCGAAGGCCGACTTCGGGGCGAACGGCGGCAGCTCCCGCTTGCGGAGGTTCGCAAACTCCTTCTGGAACCCCGCCATGGCCGCTCCGGTGCGGCTGTCTCGCGAGGGCACGACGCATCGCTCACAGGCGCCGGTCCCCACGAAGCGGCCCTCGCCGGCCCAAAACTCGATCTCTTCGTCCGGGCCGGGCACCAGCAGGTCTTCGGCGAACGGTTCCGCAGTGCCGGTCCCCTGGGCCGTCAGTTCGAGGTTCGCCCGGAACCGACGGCGGACCTCCTGCTGCGGGAGGTCGAACCACTCCGAGATCGCGGCGATGGTCGCCGCGGTCACGATCGTCGGGCCGGGGGAGAGAGCGTCGTCCGGGAATCCGGTCCGCAGATCCTCCCGCAACCGTACCGGGCGGGCGAGAAGCCGCGATAGGAACGCTTCCAGTTCCTCCCGTTCGTCGTGCAGCGAAAACGTTTGGCAACCCGGGCCGGGACCGCCGCCCTCCGAGTCGTGAGTCGCGGCCGCGCGGGGGCCGACGGCGACGCATTCGCCGCTGAGGTCGAACTCCGCGGCGACCCGGTGGACCCGCGGTTCGATCTTCCCGTTCACCACCGCCCCGTCGGGAGAGAACAGGGCGAATCGGCGGTCCCACGCCAGCGAGCCGCTCGGGAGGACGGCGGCGGCATCGACATCGACGCCGTCTAGACTCTTGATCGGGAACACGGTGATGCGGCCGACTCGCAGCTCCGGGCCGGGGACTTCCGCGGCGGCTTCCGCGGCGTCGTCGGCGGGGGATCCGGGGGCGGCGTCGGTCATCAGTCGTCAGCCGGTTCGTCTTGGGGGGCGGGGGCGGCGTCGGGGGCTTCGTTCGTGCCCGCCGCTTCTTGGCCCGGTTCCGCGTCGCCGTCGGGTTCCGCAACGAGCCCGCCGTATCGTGTGAAGACCGCGTCGATCTGGGGAATCAGCGCCATGAGCAGCAGATCGTCCCCGGTTCGCAGGCGTCGGTCAGACCCGATCTTGCCGGCCCGGTTCGCCAGCACCGCGGCGGCCACCACATGTTCCACGTCGACCGGACGACCGGTTCGCTCTTCGAGCGCCTCCGCGAGGTCCAACAGAGTCTCGGTCAGTCCCTCGTCGACGCGGACCTCGCCGCTCGGCGAGATCGCGATGCCCTCCGCAATGGGGATCGGGCCATCGCTCCCGGGATCGTCGTCGGCCGGTGAGGGAGGAGCGCTCATGCTCCAAACGATACGGGCGAACGCGGCGCTCGCCTACCGTGACAGGCTTCGCCGGATTCCGGCGAACGACCCACGGGGGAAGAAGGGGGGACGCGCCCCCGGGCACACCCGGACACGAAACTTAGGGCTGCTCCGGTTAAGGCCTGACCCGGTTCACGACGTGCCCGCCGCACCCGGGGGAGCTCCCGGCTCCCGCTGCGGCGACGCCTTCGATTCGAGATCGAACAGCGTCGCCCGGCGGGGTGATGCGAATGGAGGGGCATTGTGACCCTTCCCGCCGTACGGTCAAGCCGGTCGGCACGGCGGGCGAGCCGGGACGGAGCCGGGACGGAGCCGGGACGGAGCCGGGACGGAGCTGGGACGGAGCAGGGAATGCCGCGTCGGCGGGACGGAGGGATGCCCCCGGCGACGCCGGTCGAACCGGATGCGACGGGCGGCGGGGGCGTCTTCATACGATCTTCACCGGCAGGCGTGCCCGCGTTTCGGCCGCCCGGGTAGGGTTTGAGGCGTTCCCTCCCGCACCCCGCGCCCGCCTCCGATGTCGCGTCCGCCGCTCCGAGTTCTGTTCGCCCTGTCGCTTGCCGGTTTGACGGCATTCGGCTGCTCCTCCAACGATGATGCGCTCAGCGGCGCCGGCGGCGACGTCGCCGGGTCCGTCACCGAAGCGCCGGTGGCCCGTCCCGCGGACGGCGGCGACGGCGAGGTCGTCTCGGCCGACGCCGTGCCCGTCGATGCCGATCTCCCCGTGTACGAGCGCGGCGAAGTCGTCACCGGGACGATCACCTCCAAGGGGTCCGATACGATGCGGGCCGTGATGGACTACTGGACCGAAGGCTTCGAGGAGTTTCACCCGGCGGTCGATACGGAGCTGGAATCCAAGGGCAGCAGCAGCGCTCCGACCGCGCTGATCGAAGGCACCGCGCTGATCGGCGTGATGAGCCGCCCGATGAAGGACAGTGAGATCCAGGCGTTCGAGGCCAAGTACGGCTATAAACCGACTGAACTGAAAACCAGCCGCGACCTGCTGGCCGTGTTCGTGAACAAGGACAATCCGGTCGAACATCTCACCCTGCCGCAGGTGGACGCGATCTTCAGCGCCAACCGGAACCTCGGTATGGAAGAGCCGATCACTCGGTGGGGGCAGGCCGGCGTCGACGGGCCGCTCGCCGAGCAGTCGATCAGCCTGTACGGCCGGAACAGCGCCTCGGGCACCTACGGTTACTTCAAGGAAGTCGCCTTGGGCGACGGCGACTACAGCAACGCCGTCAAGGAGCAGTCCGGCACCAGCGGGTCCGTGCAGGCGGTCGCCGACGACGCGGCCGGCATCGCTTACAGCGGAGTCGGCGGCACGATCGCCGGCGTGCGGGCGCTCCCCCTGGCCGCCGATGAGGGCGGCGAGTACTTCGAGCCGTCCGTCGAGAACGCCGACACGGGCGACTATCCCCTCGCTCGTTTCCTGCTGATCTACGTCAACAAAGCGCCGGATCAGGATCTCGATCCGCTGCCCCGCGAGTTCTTGAAGTACGTCTTCAGCAAGCAGGGACAGCAGAAGGTGGTCCAGGCGGGGTACTTCCCGATCTCCGCGGAGGAGGCCGCCGATCAACTCGAGGTCGCCGGCATCTCCGCGGACGCGAACTGAACGGCCCTTCGTCGATATTTATGACTGACCCCAATCCAGCCGCTGGCGCCTCGTTCACGGGGCGCCGGCGGGATCGCAAGACGAAGCCGTCCGTCAAATGGGCGGATCGGCTGGCGTCCGCGCTGATTTCTGTGGGCGGGGTCGGCACGATCCTGGCGATTTTCGGCGTGGGATTGGTGTTGGTCTGGCAGGTCGTGCCGCTGTTCACTCCGGGCGATCTGGAGACCCCCACGACGTTCACGGGGGGCGAGACGCCGCGGATCGACGCGGCGAACGCCCCCGTGATCGAGCCGAACAAAATCGAGCCGAACGAAGCCGGGGACCCGGCGGCGCCCGGCGACGTGGCGCCGGCGCGGTTCGCGGTGGACGAGTTCGCCGTCTCCGCGGCGGTCGTCGATCCGAGCGGCGCTGTGCGGGCGATCGACGCTCGAACCGGCCAGGCGCTGGGCGAGAAGCGGCTTTCCGAAGTCGAGCCGACGTCGATCGTCGCCGCTCCAGACGGGGTGATGGTGGTCGTCGGCTTTGAGGACGGGGTCGTCCGGCTCGGCGAGGTGCGGTTCGATTCAGCGTTCCGGTCCGCCGAGTCGCTGCCCGCGGCCGCCCAAGACATGGCAGAAGGCGACACGGTTCCCGTGCCGGCGTCCGGCGAGTTCGAAGTCGGAGCGGTCGCAGAGGCCACCCGCGGCGGGCGATTCCGGGTGCAAACGGTCGTGGCGGAGCTGGGCGAAGAAACGTTTTCGCTCGGCGACGGACCGGTGCGGACGTTGGGCGTGTTCGAGTCCCGCAGCGGCCCGGCGGTCGCGGGGTGGGTGGAGGGCGAGGGGCTGAAGTTCCTGCCCTTCCGTCGATCCGGTTCGACGCTGACCCCCCGCGACGTGGCGGATCTGACGATCCCCGCGGGAACCGAACTGCCCGCGGGCCCGCCGACGTTCGTGCGGGTCGCGGCGCGGGCCTCCGAGGTGATCGCCGCCTGGCCGAACGGGCGTGCGGTACGGTTTAACACCCGTAACGCGAGAAATCCGAAGTTCGCCGAGGCGTTGCAGCTGGTCGAGGACGGCCGGACGTTGACGGCGCTGGAATGGGTAACCGGCCGGGGCACGCTGCTGGCGGGCGACGATGCCGGGGCACTGACCGGTTGGTTCGCCTCCCGCGGGAACGCCGACGGCGGCGCTCGTTCTCTCACCCTCGCCAAGCGGTACCCGCAGGGCGCCGCGGCGGTCACCGCGATCGGTCCTCACCCGGTCGATCGCCTCGCGGCCGTGGCCTACGGGGACGGGACCGCCCGCGTCGTTCAGACGACGGTCGAAAGCGTCGTCGGCGAAACGACGCTCGCCGGCGAGACGACGCCCGCCGGCGCCGCGACCGCCGTGACGCTCACGCCGCGGACGGATCGCTCGTTTCTTTATGCGTTGATCGAACACGAACTCGCCTTGAACAAAGGCGGGCAGAAGACCGCGTTGAGTCGGGCGCCCTTCGACGCCGGCGCGGCGGACGCCACGCTGGCGAGCCTGTTCCTGCCCGTCTGGTACGAGGGCGGCCCGGGGCCGGAAGCGAAGTGGCAGAGCACCGGCGCCGGCGTCGGGTTCGAGCCGAAATACGGGATGTGGCCGCTGATCTTCGGCACGCTCAAAGCCACTTTCTACAGCATGCTGTTCGCCGCCCCGCTGGGGATTCTCGCGGCAATCTATACCGGCGAATATCTCTCCAAGCAGGTTCGGGCGAAGGTGAAGCCGGCGGTTGAGGTGATGGCCGGACTGCCCAGCGTGGTGCTGGGCTTCCTGGCCGCCGTGGCGTTCGCCCCGTTCGTGGAGAGCTTTCTGGTCGCCGTGCTGTGCGGGATCGTGACGGTTCCCGTCGCGGTGCTGCTGGGCGCCTATCTGTGGCAGGCGCTGCCGCAGACCTTCACGCTCCGGCACAAGCGCTGGCGGTTGATCGCCTGCGCGATCTGCCTGCCGATCGGCGTGCTGGCCGCGAACGCGGTCGCCCCGGCGGTGGAGGAAGCGTTGTTCGCCGGAAACGTGAAGGCTTGGCTGAACGGCCGCATCGGCACGCCGGTCGGGGCATGGATGTTCCTCACCCTGCCGATCGCCGCGGGTGCGGCGCTGCTGGGATCCGCCTATGTGGCGACGCCGCGGATCGTCCGCGGGGCGCGGGGTTGGAAGCGAAACCACTTCGCCCTGTTGCGGGTGGCGACGTTTCTGCTCGGCGTGATGTTCGTACTGGGGTTGGCGTGGGCGTCGGCGAAGGGGCTGACGGAGCTGGGAGCCGCGATCGCCGGTTCGGCCTGGGATCCGCGGGGGGAGATCGTCGACACCTATCAGCAGCGCAACGCCGTGGTCGTGGGCTTCGCGATGGCGTTCACGATCATCCCCATCGTGTACACGCTGGCGGACGACGCCCTCAGCAGCGTGCCGGACAGCCTCCGCAGCGCCAGCCTCGGCGCCGGGGCGACCACATGGCAGACGACTGTGCGGGTCGTGGTGCCGGCCGCGATGAGCGGGCTGTTCAGCGCCTTGATGGTGGGACTCGGCCGGGCGGTGGGCGAGACGATGATCGTGCTGATGGCCGCCGGCGGGACGGCGATCACGGAGGTGAACCCCTTCAACGGCTTCCGCACGCTGGCGGTGAACATCGCCACGGAGATCCCGGAGGCCGCCCCCGGCACGACCCACTACCGCACATTGTTCCTCGCCGCGCTGCTGCTGTTCGGGATCACCTTCGCCGTGAACACCGCCGCGGAGGTCGTGCGGTTGCGGTTCCGCAAGCGCGTTTCCCAGATATGACCCCTCGCCCCGACGGCGCGCCGCCTGTCGGCGACGGCGAAGCGGGGCGCCCGATAGAGAGAACGATTGACTGACTCCCCGACCTCCGCCGCTCTTCCCGCCCGCCGCGTGCGGGGCGGGCCGGCGCGCAGCGTGGTCGCGGGGGGAGAACCGGCGGTTTGGCTCTCCGGCGCCGCGTTGGCGATCTGTCTGGCGATGATCGGCGGACTGCTGGCGCTGATCCTGTGGAACGGCATCGGCACGTTCTGGCCGGGCGAATTGGTGCGGGTCACGCTGCGGGACGGCTCCGCCGTGCTCGGCGAAGAGTACGGCACGGAGACCTACGAACTGCGGCGGGCCTCCGTCCCGTTGTTGCCCGCCGAGGCCCGGCCGGTCGCTCTCGCCGCCTTCCCGGAGGGCGAGGACGCCATCGAAGCCGTTCGCGTACTGCTCCGCACCGACAATCGCCGCGAGAGCGGCTCCACGTTCACCTACGTCGACGCGTTCGAGGTTCAACCCGGCTCGAAGACGACGCCGTCGTGGGCGGTGGTACTGGAACGTTCCGATCAGGGGCGGTTCCTCGGCGAACCGGTCCGTCTGGTGACGCCGGAGCAAACCTACGAGGGGCCGGAGGCGGCTTGGGAGGCGTTTCAGAAGCTCCGCCCCGCCGCCCTCGAACGCAACGAGCGGCGGGAGGAACTGGAGGAGGAAAGCGGCGCCGGCGGCGTGCTGATCCGCGAAGCCGAACTGCGGGTGCGGTCGGCGGAGATGCGTACGGGCGTCGACGGCCGCGACTTGGCCCGCGCCTTGAGCGAATCCGCCCTCAGCGCCTCGGAGCGAACGCGGCTCGAAGCGGAACTCGCCGAGAAGCCGGCGGACCTGCGGGAAGCGATTGAAGAGTACGTTCTGCTCGAACGGAGAAACGACATTCAGGACGCACCGCGGTTGGCGGCGATGAGCGAGCTGTCCGCGGAGAACGCCGCGGAGTATCTCGTCATGCGAACCGCCTCCGGGCAGGAGGTGGAGGTCGAGACCGCCGAGGTCGTCCGCGGTTATCGGGCGAACGCGTTGTCCTGGTGGGGCCGGCTGGGCGTGTATCTGTCGCGGTGGTGGGAGTTCCTCAGCGAAGAGCCCCGACAGGCCGGCACGGCGGGCGGAGTGTGGCCGGCGATCTGGGGCACGGTCACGATGACGCTGGTGATGACCGTCTTCGTCGTGCCGTTCGGCGTGCTCGCGGCGTTGTATCTGCGGGAATACGCCAAGCAGGGGGTGATCGTCAGCGCCGTGCGGGTCGCGGTGAACAACCTTGCCGGCGTGCCGAGCATCGTGTTCGGCGTCTTCGGGCTGGGGTTCTTCTGCTACCTGATCGGCGGCGGCGTCGACCAACTGTTCTACGCCGAACGCCTGCCGGACCCGACGTTCGGCAAAGGCGGGCTGCTGTGGGCGAGTCTCACCCTCGCCCTGCTGACGCTGCCGGTGGTGATCGTGGCGACGGAGGAAGCGCTCTCCGCGGTGCCGAACAGCATGCGGGAAGGCAGCTACGCCTGCGGAGCGAGCAAATGGCAGACGATCCGCCGGATCGTGCTGCCCCGGGCGTTGCCGGGGATTCTGACCGGAATGATCCTCGCGGTGGCCCGCGGGGCGGGGGAGGTCGCCCCGTTGATGTTGGTCGGCGCCGTGAACACCGCCCCGGCGCTGCCGGTCGACCTCGAAGCCCCGTTCGTGCACCCCTCACGCAGCTTCATGCACCTGGGCTTTCATATCTACGACCTCGGCTTCCAGGCGCCGGACGGAGACGCCGCCCGGCCGATGGTCTACACGACGATGCTGCTGTTGATTGCGCTGGTCGCCACGTTGAACCTCGCCGCCATGTGGCTGCGGGCGCGATTGCGACGCCGATTCACCTCCGCATCGTTTTAGAATCTCCTGTCTCTTTCAGAGGGCGGACGCCCCTCGCTTACCAAAGAATTCATGGTCGCCCACCCGCTCGCCCCGCCGAACGCCCGTGCCGCCCGCTCGACCGGGGGCGGCCGTGATGAAGTCATTCTGGCCGGCGCTCCGCCCAGGGAACCGCCCTCGGACCGACTCGCCGCGATCTCCCGCGGGGAGGTCATCCCCGCGGAAGTGCACCCGGAACTGGCGACCGAAGAGCATGTGCTTCGGGTGCAGAACCTCAAACTGTGGTACGGCGAGAAGCAGGCGCTGTTCGACGTGAACCTCGACGTGCCGAAGGGGCAGGTCACGGCCATGATCGGCCCGTCCGGTTGCGGCAAGAGCACGCTGTTACGGTGCGTGAATCGCATGAACGATTTATTAGACATCGTTCGGATCGAGGGCGATATGACCCTCAACGGCGACAGCATCTACGCCCGCGACGTGGACGTGATCGAGCTTCGCAAGCGGATGGGGATGGTCTTTCAGAAGCCCAACCCGTTCCCGATGAGCATCTACGAAAACGTCGTCTATCCCCTCCGCATCGACGGCGAACGGGATCGCCGGGTGCTGGACGAGGTCTGCGAGCGCTCCCTCCGCGGCGCCGCGTTGTGGGACGAGGTGAAGGACCGCCTGCAGGAATCGGCCCTCGGCATGTCCGGCGGTCAGCAGCAGCGGCTGTGCATCGCCCGCGCCATCGCCGCGGAGCCGGAAGTTCTGTTGTTGGACGAGCCATGCAGCGCCCTCGACCCGATCGCCACCGGGAAGGTCGAAGACCTGATTCAGCGGCTCAAGGGCGAGTACAGCGTGTTGATCGTCACCCACAACATGCAGCAGGCGAGCCGCATCAGCGAGTACACGGCGTTCATGTATCTCGGCCGTCTGATGGAGTACGGCCCGACCGAGGCGATCTTCACCAACCCCAAGCTGGACGAAACGAACAGCTACGTCACCGGCCGCTTCGGCTGATCGGCGGAGCGCGGGCGACTAGGATCGACCCTCGCCCGCCGTCCCGCCGATCGTTCGTCCGCCCGTGTACCTCGTCGTCTCCGCCAAGCAATTGGCGTCACACACTGGCGTTCGTCGCGACGGGTAAGACGAGCACCGTTTGGGGCGAACTGCGGACGGAGTGAACGGCCAACCGCCGACGGCGCTGCCGGCCGGGGGCAACCTCACGCCCCGCGGGGGGGCGGCAGGGACCGGGGTTACTCTTCCTCGTCGGTCGCGACGCTGGCGACCTCTTCCACGATGCGAACCGGCTTGCCGCCGATCATGTGCCGATCGAACGCGAACAGGTTGAACCGTTTTGCGTGTTCCAAAACGTCCTCAAGGGTGAGATCGGTCGCGAAACTGAAGGCGGGGATTTCCTCTTCGCCGTCGGCGTAGGCTCTCACCGTGACGGGCAGCACCCCGGCAATGCTCGCATCGACGCAGACGACGCGGACCTGCCACCGCGGCGGGGCGCCGCCGGCCGTTCCGCCGCGATAGAGGCTGAACCCGATCGGCGTGTAACCGCCCGGCAGATTGCATTTCGGCCGGAGCTTGTCGAGAAGTCTCCGGTCGAATCCGTCGATGGCGACGGTGCCTTTGAAGTCGCCGGATTGGGCGGACGCGATGGCGGGAGTCGACATAGATATTCGCGGTGTGCCGGCGGAATAACGAGACTGCAAACGCTAATCGGCTCCCGCGATCAGCACAAGCGTTCACATCGCCCGGATGTTCACCTCTCCCGGACGTCCGATAGCGTGCACGAGGCGCTGCGGACGAAACCGCCGCAGAAACTTTATCGACCGCTATAAGGCATTCATAAAGCGAACCTGCGATTGGAGCTTGCGGGGAATATAAACGGGGGCATGATGGTCGACGGCGGAGTTGCTACCGCCGGCTCTTTCGGCCCCCGACCGTCGCGGTTTTATTCCCGCCGCGACGGTCGGGCGGTCGTTTTCAATGGGAATACTTCAATGACGACCGAATATCCTCACGGATGCCTGCGGCTTTACGCCGGCACGCTCGTATTTATACCCGGCCCGTGGCCCAACTTGCGGGGAATCGCTCCGCCGGCGGTCCGCGACGCGGCCCGACGACTCCGCGAGCAAAACCCGAACGCCCTACGTTTCCACTGGAACGACGAGGCGGGGGCGTGGGACGAGGCGATGTCGATCCCGGTGCGGGGCTACCCGCTTGCCGACGAATTCGTGGAACGGTTCGACGCGGACGTGCTGCCGCTCCTCACGGCGCTGCCGGACACTCCCCGGACCCGCGACGCCGCCCGCGCCGCGGCCCGGCTGTGCTGGGCGACGCTGATGCTCGCCCACGCGGCCGGCGTCGTCGTCAGCGACTCCCGGACGAACGGGACGCCCGGCGCCAAGCGCGTGAAGGCTTGGGACGCCCTCGTGGCCGCCGGATTGGCGGAGATCTGCAAAGGGAGCGAACGGAGTCGCCTCGTCACCCGCTACGCACCTTCGGCCGCTCTCCGCACCTTGCTAGACGATACCGATATGACCCTTCGCCGCATCGTCTCGCCCAAGCCGACGCCCCCCGCATCCGGGGACCGCCGCACGCTCGCCCGGAGGGGCCGGCCGGCGCCGTTTGCGGAATTCGCCCCGGTGATCCTGCGTGACAAGGACAGAAACCCCGTGACGTGGGGAAGGCAGACGGCCGCGACGCTCAAACGTGTGCGGGCCGACGAAGAACAGGTGCTCCGGTTAAACGAGGCCGCCGCGGATCACGCGCTCGGCTACACGCGCACCGACGAAACCGGGCGGGCGACGCGGCGGCAATTGCTCGTCAACGTGCAAGCGATCTTTAACGAAACCTTCGACCGCGGCGGCCGGCTTTATTCCCTCACGCCGGACGGGCACACGAATATCAAACAGGATTGGCGGAAGACGATCACGATCGACGGCGAAGAGACCGTCGAACTCGACTACGCCTCGTTTCACATCCGCATCCTTTATCACCGGGCCGGGATCGATCGACGGGCGCGAGACCTGTACCGCACCCGCCGCATCCTGCCCGAACTGTGCGGCGCCCCGGACGCCCCGGCGTTCGCGGACCTGCGTAGGGCCGTGAAGGTCTGGACCAATATCGCCCTGAACGCTCGCACCGAACGCTCGGCCGTGGGCGCGATCGGGAACGACGACGGAGTCGGCTTCAACCTCGTCGGGAACGCGAAGGAAGGGCCGACGGTCGGCGACGCTTGCCGCCTCTACGGGATGACCGCGGCTGACATGCTACACCGCATCCGATCGGCGCACCGGGATATTGCGGATCACTTCGGAAGCGGCGTCGGACTGGAATTGCAATGTGCCGACGGCGCCCTGATTCGCGATATTCTGACGGCGTTTCTGGACCGCGGATCGTACGCATTGTCGGTGCACGATTCGATTATCACGAAGGTCGGCGACGCCGATTTGGCGCGTTCTCTCATGGTCGGAAAGTACCGGGAACGGTTCGATTTCGACCCCGTTCTGGGGTAGCGGATTTTTCAGCCGCAAAGCCTTCTGGCACAACGGCTTACGGCCAACTCTTCCGGGTGTATGGGGGAGCGGCCGGTGTTGGGGTGCTCTCGCTGCGCAAATAGAGCAGAAAAACAAACTGTCGCGATCAGAGAGATATTCGACCGAACTGAATAACCCGTCCCGACTCAAACCTTATTCCGATTCGACGCTGCCGCCGGCCCCAAGGCCGGCGGCGCAAAAGACAAAACCGAATCAGTCCGATATGCAATAGCAGCGACGGCCCGGCCCCCCAAGGGCCGGGGCCGGAGCGCGTGACGTGCAAAAGCACAATAACCTTCCCGCTTGCACCGAATAACCGTGAACCGATCTGGCCCGTCTTGCGTTATTCTCCCCGGGCGGCGCTCCGCCCCGCGGTCGATCCGTCCGCGCTCCGCCCGTCCGACCTACCCGCAAAACCGATGACCGCCGCACCGACCGCCGCACCGAAGCCTAGCAAATGGGCGATCGTGAAAGAGTGGACGCCCCACGCGCTTTCCGCCTTCGCGCTGACCGTCTCAATTTGGGCTGCCTACTACGCCAAATCCAGCAGTCCCTATTACTACGCACAGCCAGAGCAATTGTCCTATCACTTCGTGAAAAAGAATAAACTCACGACCGATAGCCGCCCTGAATCCGGCACGTTGGCCGTCTTTATCAACAACTCCGCCGACACCCCGGCCCGGGAGGTGTCCGTCGTCTTCAATCCCATCAGCGAAGCCCCCGAAATCGCGTGCAGCGTCGAAAAGACTGTCGCCGACGGCATTGACGGCCGCAAGATCGTGCGGCTAAGCCGCATCCCGGCGGGCGGGCAGGTAGAGATAAAGGTAATCGACAGGGTCTCCGAATATCCTTTCAGCTTTCGCATTTTCGGAGACGGGGGCACCCGCTATTGCGCGTCGGTGGAGAGCGTGGAAACGGAGTTCGGGGAAGTCGGTATTGACGAAGAGCGTTGTCGAACAATTTTCGACCCTCTGCCCGACGAGGGCGATGGCCGCCGCAAGGGAGAGCTTAAATGGCGATAAGCGCTTCACGCATCGACGTCCCCCAATAAGGCGGCCGATGATATTCCGTCCGCCGTTATTCGCGGGGGTTCCTCATTGGGCACTAGAGAGACACGCCCTCCCCGGCAGGGTACCCGTTTGGTTCTTTAGTATTCGCGGCGACGCTGGCGGTCGGCGTCCATCGCCCACGAGGTTCGGCCGATCCGCCACGCTCACGAGGCGACGCCGACCGGGCCGGATGTGTCCA
>NZ_WTPX01000209.1 GCF_013036045.1 Alienimonas chondri | reverse complement strand
GGGCCGGGGGTGAGGGGGCTGTGACGCCCGATCACTATTCAGAAACCGGCGTCTCGCTATTAGAGCGAACCGCAATTTGTCGTAGCGGCGGCTTCCAGCCGCCGATTCTCAGCGCGGCCGTTCCTGCGACCCCCGCTCGCTGCGCTCGCGGACGGCGGCAGGATGCCGCCGCTACGGCTCAACGCGGACTGCTCTAAGTCATGTCATTGATGAAGTCGTGTGAGGGTTCGCCACCCTCACCCCCGACCCCTCTCCCTGAGGGAGAGGGGAGAAGAGCCATCGGCCCGCTTTGTTACTCCACCACGTCCGGCTTCTCGATCGCCCCGATTTTGGGCTCCTGCCCGCCGCGGAGGACGCTGTTGCCCTCGAACAGCGTGCGTTGATCGATCGGTAGCGGATTGAGCCAGTCGTCGGCGTTCATCTGGCCGCTTTGGCCGTAGGCGGCGAGGGCGTTTTCGTAGGTCGTCGCGCGGATCGCCTCGTCGCTGATCCCCTGTTCCTTCATCAATCGGGCCGTCTTCGGCACGGCGAGCGGGTCGCTGACGCCCCAGTCCGCGGCGCTGTCGATAATCACCCGCTCGCTGCCGTATTGCTGGACGACGGCGCACATCCGGGCGCTGCCCATTTTGGTGTGCGGGTAGATGGTGAAGGCGGCCCAGTACCCGCGATCGAGCACCTCGCGGACGGTCTCTTCGTTGTTGTGGTCGATGACCACGCGGGTCGGGTCGAAGCCGTGGTCCTCCAGCACGTCCATCGTGCGGGTCGTGCCCCGTTTTTTGTCGCGGTGGGGCGTGTGAATCATGATCGGCAGATCGACCTCCTTCGCCATTTCGATCTGTTTTCGAAGGGCGTCCTCCTCCGCGTCGGACTGGTCGTCGAAGCCGATCTCGCCGACGGCGACCACGCCCTCCTTCGCCAGATACAGCGGCATCAGGTCCAGCACCTCCTCCGCGAGGGCCGGCTTATTCGCCTCCTTGCTGTTCAATCCGATGCAGCAGTAGTGCCGGACGCCGAACTGGGCGGCCCGGAACCGCTCGAAGCCCACCAGCATCGAGAAATAATCTTTGAAGCTGCCGCAGTTCGTCCGCGGCTGGCCGAGCCAGAAGGCCGGTTCGATGACGGCCACCACGCCGGCGGCGGCGATCGCTTCGTAGTCGTCCGTGGTGCGGGAGACGCAGTGGACGTGGGGGTCGATATACATTGTTCTGGCGAGCGGGGGGCGTCAGCCCCCCGAGCTTTCGTCGTCGAGTAACGCAGTCAGATCCGCCGGCACGTCCCGGCCCGCGGCGGACCGTTCGTCGGCGTAGTCCCGCAACATCTGAGACAGGTCGTCGTTCATCCGCTCCCGCAGCCCGTCGATCGGTCGCAGGCTGGAGCCGATAAACAGCGCCTTCAGCACCATCTGGTTCCAGCGGTCGTCCGTGAATCGCTCGCGGGGGAACGGGTTGCGATGGGCGATCGCCTCGAACACGGTCTTCACGTTCGTCCGCAGCCCGTCGACGGCCCGGTCGGCCAGTGCTTCGGGGAAGGGGAGCCGCGGCAACGCCTGATAGAGCGTGACGAGTTCCCGTACCTCGGCCGCGTCGGCCAGCTTGTCGAACGCGGACAGCCAGCGGGGTTCGTCGTCCGTCGGGAACGCGTCCAGCAGGGCGATACGAGCCGCCTGATCGACGGACCAGCCGGGGAGGCGGTCGTCGTCCAACTCCGCCTTGCCGACCTTGCGGGGGGCGAGGCCGAAGCCGAGGAACAGCGCCCGCTCCTCGCCGGCGGCGATCTTTTCACGCTGCGCATCAAGCCAGGCCGCCGCGTCGGCGGACAGGTGTGGGGCGAGGGCGGCGGGGAGATCGGCAGCAGTCACGGAGACAGTTTAGCGGGTCCTTTGCTTCGCCGTCGCCGTTAGGCGGCGCGCGTCGAGAGTGGCTCGCGCCGCCTAACGGCGACGGCGAAGCGGGGGGCGACGCTCAGTACTCCCCGCCCACGTCGCTGGCGGCTTCGAAGCCTTCGAAGTCCGTCTTCTCCGCGATTTGACGGATGGTGCGGGCGTCGTTCTCTTCCCGCAGCTTGGCGATCGCGTCGTCCAGCGGCATGGCGCCGAGGTCGCCGTCGATGCGGTCGCGGACGGCGACGGCCCCTTTCTCCGCCTCCTGCGGACCGACGACGAACATGTACGGGATCAGGTCCAGTTGGGCCTCGCGAATCTTCGCCTGCAGCTTGCCGTCCTGCTCATCAAAGGTCGCTCGGAAACCAGCTTCCTTTAATGCTTTCAAGACATCCTTCGCATACTTGTTCGACTTCTCGCTCAGCGGCAGCACGCGGACCTGCTCCGGGGCGAGCCAGAGGGGGAACGCCCCCGCAAAATGTTCGATGAGGACGCCGACGAAGCGTTCCATCGAGCCGAACGGCGCCCGGTGGATCATCACGGGGCGGTGCGGCTTGTTGTCGGAGCCGATGTATTCCAGCTCGAACCGCTTGGGCAGGTTGTAGTCCAGTTGGACGGTGCCGAGCTGCCATTCGCGGCCGATGGCGTCCCGCACCTGGAAGTCCAGTTTGGGCCCGTAGAACGCCGCTTCGCCGGGGCTTTCGACGTACTCCATGCCGGACTTTTTGAGGACCGAACGCAGGGTGGCCTCGGCGGCGTCCCAGTCTTCGTCGGAGCCGATGTATTTATCGCTGCCGGGTTCGCGCAACGATAATTCGACCCGGTAATCGTTGAGTCCGACCGCTTCGAGGACGAGCTTGACCAGTTCGACCGTCTCGGCGAATTCGTGTTCGACCTGCTCCGGCGTGCAGAAGATATGCGCGTCGTCCTGCGTGAGCCCGCGAACGCGGAGCAGGCCGTTCAGTTCGCCACTCTGCTCATGCCGATAAACGGTGCCGAACTCGGCGAAGCGGATCGGCAGTTGTTTGTAGGACCGCGGCCGCGACTTATACATCATCGCGTGATGCGGGCAATTCATGGGTTTGAGCAGGAAGCGATCGGTTTTCGCTTGCCACTCCTCCAACATTTTCCGTTTATCGTCTGCCCCGGCTCCGATCTCATAGTCGCCGTCAAAGCCGAGCTTCTGCGCCGCGTTCAGAAGTTCGTATTCCTGCATGAATGGGCCATCTGCCGGCACGCCGGCCCTGAGTTGCTCGACCATCTTGTCGATGATCGGCCCGGCAAGGTGCTCATAAAGCGGTGGGAACTGCGAGTCCCTGTAGAACGGAAAGTGCCCGCTGGTCTCGTATAGCTTCACGCTGCCGATGTGCGGGCTATACACCGGCTCGTACCCCCGGCGGATCAGTTCGTCCCGCAGGAACGCTTCGAGCGTGTATCGCAGCGTGGCGCCCTTCGGCAGCCACATCACGAGGCCCTGGCCGACCTCCGGGTTGATGGTGAACAGGTCCATCTTCTGGCCGATGCGGCGGTGGTCCCGCTTCTTCGCTTCCTCAACCTGCGACAGGTAGGCCTTCAATGCCTTTTTATCGAAGAAAGCGGTGCCGTAGAGCCGTTGCAGCGGGCGGCCGGACTGGTCACCCTTCCAATGGGCGCCGGCGACGCTCATCAGCTTGAAGGCCTTGAGCTTCCCGGTGGTGGGGATGTGCGGACCTCTGCACAGGTCCACGAACTCGCCCTGCCGGTAGAAGCCGAGCGTGGGATGCTCGGCGAGGCCGGTCTGGATGTGCTCGACCTTCAACTCCTGATTCATCCCGCCGACCAGCTCGACGGCCTCGTCGCGGGGGAGATCGAACCGCTCGAAGGTCAGCTTTTCGCCGGCGATCTTCTTCATCTCCGCCTCGATGGCGGGGAAGTCGGACTCGCTGATCGGCTCCTTCAGGTCGAAGTCGTAGTAGAAGCCGGTGGCGGTCGTCGGGCCGAAGGCGAGGCCGACGCCCTCGTGCAGCCGCATCACCGCCTGAGCCATGATGTGGGCGGCGCTGTGCCGCAGCACGGCGAGGCCCTCGGGGTCGCGGTCGGTGACGAGCCGCAGGTCGACGGGTTCGTCGCCCTGAGCGAAGGAGGCGAGAGGCAAGGTCGCATCGACCAGCTTGCCATTCACCTCGGCGACGGCGACGGCCCGCATCAGGCCTTCCGAGATGCCTCGCGCGACGTCGAGGGCGGTGTCGGCGTCGCCGACGGAGAGCTGCTTGCCGTCGGGCAGGCGGACGGAGACGGTCATCGGGGGCATCCTGTGCGGGAGTCGCTCGCCGGAACGGGGGGCGAGCCGTCGGGAAGATAACTTCGCTTCGCCGTCGCCGACAGGCGGCGCGCGTCGAGAGCGGGTCGCGCCGCCTGGCGGCGACGGCGAAGCGGGGGGCTTTGCAGAGAGAACCACCGCCGCTACACTCCCCGCCCGAACAACCGCGACTCAGTTCTGCGCCCCGCTCATGTCCACTTTGAAGAAGAATAAGCGTCTCAAGCGGGCGAAGCTCACGAAGCTGTACGGCGATCGCAAACCCGGCCGCGGCAATGCCAAGGTCGAGAGCGGTAAGCCCAAGTACCTGGGCGGTAACGGTCGCAAGACCCGCTCCATCACGCCCCGCCTGTTCAAGCGGAACCTGCAAACCGTGCGTGTGATGGAAGACGGCGCCGTCGTGAAGCGGAAGGTGCCCGTCGCCCTGATCCGCAGCGGCGTGATCCAGAAAGCCGTCGTTCGCAAGGCGTTCTCGATCGACGAACACAACGTCGGGTAGACGTTCGTTCCGGTGCGTCCAAAGCAATAACGCCGGGGCCCCGCGGGGCCTCGGCGTTACGCATGCGCTGATCGGAAGGGAGGGGGCGACTCGCCCCCCTCGCCCCTTTTTAGGGGAGAGGGGCCGGGGGTGAGGGGCAAAGACCGCCCGACGAAGAGAAGCCGTCGGCGATGTCTTCGGCGTCCTCTTTGTGGGCTCCTCTACAGACGGACGCGGGTGAAGGCTCGTCACCCTCACCCCCGGCCCCTCTCCCTGAGGGAGAGGGGAGCACATTGATCGAACGTCGGTCAGCTAGTCTTCGTCGCTGCCGTCCAGAGCGTCCTTGTAGAACGCGACGAGGTCGTCGCGGAGCTGTTCCAGGCTCGGCTCGTGGACGTACATCATGTGGCCGCCGGGGTAGAACTCCGCCGTGACGCGGTCCTCGCCGCCTCCGGTCAGCAGCAGGCGGTTCAGCGTGTATTCCGCCGCGGCGGGCGGGGTGGCGAGGTCGTAGTGCCCCATCGCGAAGAACAGGTGCAGGGCGGGGTTTTGGGCCATCGCCTCGGCGAGCGTGTCGTCGCTGCGGACGTAGGCGTTGGTGAACTGTTTGTAGTTCCAGGGGTGCACCTTGCCGGTGAGGATCTCGTACGGCGTGCCGCGCTCGATCTTCAGGTTCTCGCGGAAGTGGCGGTAGAGGGCGCTGGTGAACGGGGGGAACATCGCGGCGCCGCTGGCGTCGAAGTCGCCGCGATCGCCGGCGGCCTCGCGTGCGGGGGCGGTGAAGCGACTGTCGAACCGGCCGACCGTTTTGTTCTCCTCCCGCAGCAGTTCCTTGCCGAACCGCTGCATGCCGACGCGGAGGTTGCTGTCGACGACGAACTGTTCGCTGAGCCCGGTGAACTCCGCGACCTTCGCGGCGATCGCGCGGCCTTCGTCCGACTCCGGCTTCACGCCCTTCAACAAGGCCGTGGCGTACTCGCCGATGGCGAATTCCTTTGCGGCGGCGTAAACGGCCTGCACGTCCTTCGCCTGCCAGTCTTCCGAAAGCTGCCCGTGGTAGTGGGCGGTCGTGGCGAGGGTCGGCAGGAACAGGACGTAGGGCAGGTCGTTGTTGCTGTCCGCCAACAGCGTGGCGAAGTCCAGCACGCTGCTGACGAACACGATGCCGTTCACCGCAAGGTTGTAGCGGTCCATCAGCCGACCGGCCAAACCGGCGGCCCGCAGCGTGCCGTAGCTCTCGCCGAGCAGAAACTTCGGCGAACCCCAGCGGCCCTGCTCGGTGACGTAACGGTGGATGAACTCCCCGACGGAGTTCAGATCTTCCTCGTATCCGCTGAACTCCTTCTGACGCGAGTTGTCGTCGTCGTCCTTCGCCGGCCGGCTGTAGCCGGTGCCGACGGGGTCGATGAACACCAAGTCGGTGACGTCCAGCAGGCTGTGGGCGTTGTCCTTCAGCTCATAGGGCGGGGCGGG
>NZ_WTPX01000208.1 GCF_013036045.1 Alienimonas chondri | reverse complement strand
CTTTTTGGGGGAGAGGGGTCGGGGGCGAGGGGGATCGCGGAGCGAGGTGAAGGCTCTTGAACCGTTCGGACCGTCACCCTCACCCCCAGCCCCTCTCCCTGAGGGAGAGGGGAGTACGACGGTTACGACCCGCCGCCGACTCATCGCTTCGGACTTTGTAATCGCACCAGGCCGGGCGAGCCGTTCGTTGGCGCCGGGCGGGGCGGCGGTTCACACTGCGGCGTTCGATCTTCGCCTCCCCCGCCAAGGTTCCGCCATGTTGCCCGCCCTGCTGCTCTCGGTCCTCGCCGCCGGCCCCTCGCCGCTCGCGCCCGTCCCGCACCTTCAAGAGACAAAGCCGCAAGAGGACGCCGAGAGTCCCATCATCACCCGTGCGAAAGCGGCGGTGGGGCCGAAGGGAGCGGGCAGGCCGTTCCTGCTGGTCGTCTCGATGACGGTGAAGGAAGGCCGGGCGAACGACCTCATTAAAGCCTACCGCGCCGCCGCCGTCAGCAGCCTCGCCGAGGAAGGCTGCACCTCCTACGCCCTCACGCGGGATGCGGAGAACCCGAACGCGTTCCTGCTGTATGAACGCTGGAAGTCGACGGACGCGCTGGCGACGCACCTCGAACAACCCTATACGAAGGCGTTCGTCGGAGCGTTCGGGGAGTTATTAGAGGAGAGTTCCGTGACCGTCATGCGGCCGGTGACGCCCAAGGCCGGCGGACGAGGCAGGAATCGCGGGGGCGCCCCGAAGGTGGAGGCCGAGGCCGCCGACGACGTGGAGTAAGGGCCGCGCGATCGAGGCGCCCGTCGCGGGGACTCATCGGGCCGTCGGACCGGGAAAGTCCCCCGAAGCGCGACCGGGTTCGATCCGATCATGCGGGCGAAGAAGAGAATCCGGCCCCGGTGGCCGCGTTCGGCGCTTGCGAGACGCCCCGGGTCACGCGACCCTCCCATCTTACGCAATCACCCCGGGCGGTGCGGTCCCTCTGGCCGCGACCGGCTCGGTCGGCGATCGGCGGTTCTCCACAACACGATTTTCACACCTGGTCGAAGGCGGTTCCCATGGTACGGCGGGCACTCGGAGTTTTAGCGGCCGCGGCGGTGCTCGCCGTGGCGACCCCGGCGGACGCCGGGCTGTTCGGTCTGTTCGGCGGCCACGGCGGCAGCCACGGCGGCTCGTACGGATCGTCCGGCGGTAGCTACTACGGCGGCTCCTCCGGCGGGAGTTCCGGCGGCTATTACGGCGGCAGTTCGGGCGGATATTACGGCGGCGGCTCGTACGGCGGTTCCTCCGGCGGCGGCGGGCTGTTCGGCGGCGGCGGGTTGTTCAGCGGACTGTTCAGCCACCATCGTCGCAGCAGCTACGGGTCGTCCGGCGGGTCGAGCGGGTACTCGACCGTGTATTACGGCGGCAGTTCCGGCGGGTCGTACGGCGGTTCCTCCGGCGGGTCGTACGGCTCCTATTACGGCGGGTACGGGGCGATCGACGGCCCCTCCTACCTGAGCGGCTACGGCTCCTATTACGGCGGTTCGTTCGGCTCGTACGGCGGCAGCTCCTACTACGGCGGCAGCTCCTACGGCAGCTCCTACGGCAGTTACTACGGCGGCGGATACGGGTCGAGCGGCGGCTACGGATACGGCGGCAGCTCCGGCGGAACGAGCTACTACGGAAGTTACGGGTCGAGCGGCGGGTCGAGCGGCGGCTCCTACGGTTACGGCAGCGGCTACGGCTACGGCAGCGGCGGGAGCCTCGGCTTCTACGGCGCCGCCACGCCGACCGCAGCGCCCGTCGTGGGGTCCGCGATCCCCGGCGCTCTGCCGGCCGGCGTCGCCGGTCCGGTCGCCCCGGGCGTCGCGCTCGCCGCTGCGGAGCGGGCTCAGTCCTCCATGCGGACCGCCGCGAAGATCGTCCAGCAGGACGACGCTCGCGCCCGGATCGTGATGAACCTCCCGGAAGCCGCGACCGTCACGCTGGTGGACGAGCCGATGGGCGGCGAAGGCCCGGTGCGGACCTTCGAAAGCCCGGACCTCGAAGCCGGCCAGGCGTACGCCTATCCGATCGCCGTCACGATCCCCGGCGAGAACGGCGCCGCCGCCCTCACCGCCGAAGCCGTGCAGGTCGTTCGGGCCGGCGTGCTGGTCGAACTGACCGTCTCCGTCAATGAGAACGGTCTGACGATCGTGCAGACCCCCGGTCAGGGCGACGTCCCGCCGCTGAAGACCGCCACCGATAGCGTCAACGACCTGACGATCCCGGCGGAGGACAGCGAGCCGTCCGTCGACGACGACCGCGTCGCGGTGCGGTAATTCGTCGCATCAGTCCCGATTGATGATTCGTCCGCCGGTCGGTCCCGCTCACGCGGGGCCGGCCGGTTTTTTCGTGGAGGGCCACCCGCCGACGCGTGGGATCAGGTCGGCTCTCCAAAGACTTAGGACAGGGACTAACGAGTCCGTCCCCCTCAGGAATAACCCGTGTCGAACGGCGGGGACGGCCCGGTTTTACGGGATGGTCAAGCTGATCTTGACTTGATCGAAGGGATCGAACGCTTGCGATCTTTCGCGATCCTTATCAACCTCCCATCTTACGCACTTGCCCCGGGCAGCGCGACCCCCGCAACCGCTCTGATCCAGCCCGGCGAGTAGCGGTTCAACCTCCTCCCTCGACCCACCCCCTGATCGGAGACTGATCTGATGGCACAACGGACCTATGGATTTCTGGCCGCCGCGGCGATTCTCGCAGTGGCCATCCCGGCCGACGCCGGCCTGTTCGGCAACCACGGCTCCTCCGGCGGGGGCGGCGGTCTGTTCAGCGGCCTGCACGGCGGCTCGCACGGCGGCTCCAACGGCGGCGGCCTGAACCTGCCCAAGCTGCGCCTGCCCAGGCTGCACGGCGGCTCCTCCGGCGGCGGCGGCGGCCTGTTCGACGGCCTGCACGGCAGCTCGCACGGCGGTTCCAACGGCGGCGGGCTGTTCGGCGGCCTGTTCCACAAGAACAGCCACCAGTCCCACGGCGGCGGCAGCTACGGCAGCTACTGATCACGACTGCGGGTGACCGGGTGGACCGTACAGCGGTCGGCGCCGTCACGACCGTTACGTCGTTTTCCGGCCGGTCCCGCGAGTGCGGGGCCGGCCGGTTGTTTATGCCCGGGGCGACGACCGACACTGCCGCGGCTCCGGCGTCGCGGCGTTTCCCGCCGCAGATCGCCGACCGCCGCGATCCGCTTCGTTTCGTACCGTGTCGAAGACCCACGACGCCCCCCAAACGCCGGAAGACCGCCCCGACGACGCCCCGCCCAACCCGCGGTGGTGGACGCGATGCGGGTGGGCTGCGGCGCATCTAGCGTTGGCGTATCACCTGATCAGCCTCGCCGTCGGCCCGGCGACGATGCCGCCCTCTTCGCCGACGCAGCAGAGCCTCTTTGCGACGTCGCGGGGGTATCTGACCGCCCTGTATCTCAACCACGGCTACCACTACTTCGCGCCGGATCCCGGGCCGAGCACGCTGTTGGAGTACGAGGGAACCAAAGCGGACGGAACGCCCGTCGCCGGCGTGATCCCGGACGCCGAGGGGCACTTCCCGCGGCTGCTGTATCACCGGCACTTCATGTTGACTGAACGCCTCGCCGGCCCCGCCGGGCTGAGCCGGGAGTATCACGCGGCGCTGGCCCGCGGGCTGGGGATCGAGACGGGGGCCGAAGAGTTGTCGCTCACCATCCTCACCCATCGCATGTCCGAAGTGGAGGAGGTGCGGGCCGGCTTCCCGCTGGACGACCCGGCGACCTATCAGTCGCGGGCGCTCGGCACGTTCGACGCCGGGCCGCTGGACGATCCGGCGCCCCGCACGCCAGCCGCGAGCGATGGGGGTTCGCGATGAAGAACCTGATTCACCTGGTCTATACCGCCGTGCTCGGTCTGCCGCGGCGACTCGTGACGGACGGCGTGGACCTCGCCGCGGCGTATCATCGGTTCTGGTTCGCCCCCTCGGCGCCGCACACGTTGGCCTTCCTCCGCATTCTGGCGGGCGGGATGATGCTGTATAGCACGGCCGTCTGGGGGATGGAGTTGGAGGCGTTCTTCACGGACGGCGGCTATCAGCCGTCGGACCTGGTGAACGTGCCCGGCGCCCCGTCGCTGTGGTTCTTCGTCCCGGACGCCTGGGTTCGCCCGGTGCATTACCTCTGCCTGGCGGCGTTGGCGCTGTACACAATCGGCGCGGGGACGGCGGTCACGAAATGGCTGGCGTTCGTCATCGTCGCCTCCTACGCCCAACGGGCGCCGATGGCGACCTTCGGGCTGGATCAGATCGCATCGTTCCTCGCGCTGTATCTGGCTCTCGCCCCCTGTGGGGCGGCGTTCTCGGTCGATGCGTTGCTGAGGAAATCGAAGGGCGAACTGCGGCTCTCCTCCCGCAATACGATCGCGACGCGGCTCATTCAGGTGCATCTGTGCGTGCTTTATACTTTCGCGGGCTTGGCGAAGTTGAAGGGCGAAGCCTGGTGGGACGGCACGGCGATCTGGAAAACGGCTTCGAACCTCGAATACCAAACGACGGACCTCACCTGGATCGCCGCGGTCGAGCCGATCGGTCACTTCCTCACCCACATGACCGTGGCGTGGGAACTCTCGTTCTGGGCGCTTGTCTGGAAGCCGCGGCTGCGTCCATACGTGCTGGCGATCGGCACGAGCATGCACCTGGGGATCGGGGCGTTTCTGGGCATGTGGACGTTCGGCCTGGTGATGACGTTCGCCTATTTCGCCTTCGTCCCGCCGATGGTCTTTCAAGCGCTGCGTAAACCGTCGCCTGCGGCTTCGCCGGCGCCGGAGACTCTTTAAAGCCCGCGAAACCGCGCGACGGGCGGCCATACGCCGCCGTCGCCCCTCCAAACTCTTATTGATTCTATGCGACTTCCGCTCCTGACGGCCCTGCTCTGCTCCGCATTCCTCGGGTGCGGGTCCGAATCGAACGAGGCGCCCGCCACCGCGGATTCGCTGCTGGAGCGGGGGCGGATTCAGCGTGAGCGTGAGGACTTCCCCGCCGCCGAGAAGACCTACACCGAGGCGCTCGCCGTCGCTGCGGACGAAACCGAGGACGATCGCGTCGCCAAGGCGGAGTTATATATGGAGCGAGGCATCGCCCGGGAGCGCCAGGAGCGGCTCGCCGATGCGGAGGAGGATTACAGCGCCGCGCTGGAACTCGATCCGAAGCTCGCAAGGGCCTGGAACAATCGGGCCTGGGTGCGAGCCGGCCAGGGGCGCGTGCAGCAGGCGTTGAAGGACTGGGATCAGGCGCTGGCCGTGGACCCGGCCGACGAACTGGCTCTCGCCAACCGGGCGATGTTCCGCCAGCAGACCGAAGACTATGAAGGCGCCTTGGAAGACGTGGAGACGTGGGAGCGGTTGTCCGCCGGCTCGTTCGGCCCGGCGTATCGCAAGGGGACGATTCTCCTCGCGAAGGGCGAGACCGACGCGGCGATCGAGGCGCTGCGGGAAGCGATCCGCCGGGGCGACGCCACGCCGGACGTCGATCCGTCCGCGTTCGCCTCGGTCTGGTGGGAGTTGTCCACGGCGCTCCGCCAGGCGGGCAAGCCGCGCGAGGCGGGGGAGGCGTGGGCGGAAGCCGTTCGCCGCGATTCCCGCCTCGCCGCGACTCAGGAAGCCGTCGCGAATCTGGCCTCCGAGGGGGCGCTCGACGCCTTGCAAGAGGCCGGCTTCGTGCCCACCGGCGACCCGCCGCCGCGAGGGTTTGATCTGGTGGTGAGCCGCGACGGCGGCGAACCGACGCCCGTGCTGCTGGCGGAAGCGGGCGACGATGGCGGGTTTCTGCTCTCCGTGGAAGAGTTGACGCGGTTGGAACAGAACGGCGCCGCGTGGATCGCCGTGCAGACCGAGAACGGCTCGACTCTGCACCGGGCCGCCGAGGCGCTCCGCCGCGGCCCGCGTCCGGTGCGGTTCCTCATCCCCGCGGATGGGTTGCTGGAGGCCGAGCCGTTCGCGATCGAGCCGGCGCCGACGCCCGCCCCCGCCCCGCCGCCGGTCGCGGAGTGACGGCGCCCGAGCGGCGGGAGACGAGCAGGAACCGGGACGCTCCGACACGGCGAGGGGGGAAGTCCCCCGTCGGCGTTTGAGGGGCTGACGGACAGGATGGTGG
>NZ_WTPX01000207.1 GCF_013036045.1 Alienimonas chondri | reverse complement strand
CCCTTCACGCCGCCGACGATCGCAGCGTCAATCCGTTTTCATCACGCCGCCAACGCCCGCGTGTGAAGGCTCGCTCACCCTCACCCCCGGCCCCTCTCCCTGAGGGAGAGGGGGGCAGAGCGGACCGCATCTTTGATGAATCGCTCGAACGATTATTCCGCCGCGGCGGCGAAGTGGGGCTTCAAGGCCTCGTACAGCTTGCCGTAGGCCGGGTAGAGGGCGTCGTAGGTGGCGGCGGCGCGTTCGTCGGGGGCGATGCGGTCGGTCACGGAGATCGTCGCGTCGCAGGCGGCTTCGACGCTGGCGTGGGCGCCGGCGCCGACCATCGCCAGGATCGCGGCGCCGTAGGCCGGGCCTTCGGCGGCGTTCGTGATCGCGCAGGGCTCGTGATAAATATCCGCCTGCATCTGCCGCCAGAACGGGCTCTTCGCCCCGCCGCCGGACAGGCGGACTTCGCCGATCGGGACGTTCAGATCCTTAATAATTTCCAGGCTGTCCCGCATCGCGTAGGTCACGCCTTCCAGCACTGCGCGGCCCAAGGCGGCGCGGTCGGTGCGGAGGTTCATGCCCACCCAGGCGCCGCGGGCGTGCGGGTCCGCGTGCGGGGTGCGTTCGCCGGAGAGATAGGGGAGGAAATAGACGCCCTCGCAGCCGGGCGGGACTTCCTCGGCCCGATGGGTGATGCGGTCGAAGGCGCTGTCGCCCAGGTCCATGCACAGGCGATTGCGGAACCACTGCAAGCTGCCCGCGGCGGAGAGCACCACGCCCATCACGTGCCATTTGCCCGGGACGGCGTGACAGAAGGTGTGGGCGCGGCCCTCCGGGTCGATCTGCGGTGCGTCGCTGTGGGCGAAGACGACGCCGCTGGTGCCCAGCGCCGCGCTGACCACGCCGGTGCGAACGATGCCGTTGCCCACCGCCCCGGCGGCCTGATCGCCGGCGCCGCAGACCACGGGGATGCCGGCCGGCAGGCCCATCGCCTCGGCGGCTTTGGGGGTCAGTTCGGCGGTCGCCTCGGCGCTTTCATGGACCGGGGGGAGCAGTCCGCCGTCGAGGTCCAGCTTGCCGATCAGCTCGTCGCTCCAGCGGCGGTTCCGCACGTCCAGCAGCAGCGTGCCGCTGGCGTCGGAGACCTCCGTCTCCAACACGCCGGTGAGCGTCCAGCGGACGTAATCCTTCGGCAGGAGGACGGTTTTGAGTTGGGCGAAGCGGTCCGGCTCCTCGTCGCGCAGCCAGAGGATCTTGGGGGCGGTGAACCCGGTCAGCGCCGGGTTGGCGACCATGCGGATCAACTCCTCGCGACCGCCGGCGGCCTCGGTGATCGCCTCGCACTGGGCGGCGGTGCGCTGGTCGTTCCACAGCAGCGCCGGGCGGATGACCTCGTGGTTCGCATCGAGGAACACGCTGCCGTGCATCTGACCGGACAGGCCGATGCCCTTCACCTCGGACGGGTCGAAGGCGCCGTCGTTGACGAGCTGGCGGACGGTCTGCACCGCCGCGTCGGCCCAGTGGCGCGGCTCCTGCTCGCTCCAACCGGGCCGGGGGGTGAGGAGCGGGTACTCGGCGCTGGCGCTGCCGAGGGACGTGCCGTCGGCGCGGACGGCGAGCGTTTTCGTCCCGCTGGTGCCGATATCGATCCCGAGGAAGACGGACACGGGCGAGGACTCGATTGCGGACGACGAACGGGCGAACGGGGGTCGGACAGTCTACCCACCGGGCGGTCTGCCCCGGAACCGTGAGCGCCGTCAACGGTTTGCCTAGGGCTCAGCAGGGGACTGAATAGGGATAATCCTACTGGTCGGGCTGTACTCATCGTCATAACATGATCCGTTCCCTGTGCCCCCGCGCACGCGCCGCCCGCGTTGACGGGCGGCACACCTTTTTTGTTCGGGCCTTCGCTCCTTTTCCCCCCAACTCGCTCCCCCCTCATGTCGACCCCCTCTCCTTCCCGAACTGGGCCTTCACGGCGTTCGGGCTTTACGCTGATCGAACTGCTGGTGGTGATCGCCATCATTGCGATCCTGGTCAGCCTGCTTCTTCCGGCCGTCCAGCAGGCGCGCGAAGCGGCCCGCCGGAGCCAGTGTCAGAACAACCTGAAGCAACTCGGGTTGGCGATGCACAACTACCACAGCACCTACAAGGCGTTCCCCGCCGGTAAGAGCGGCACGGGCAGAGATCTCAACGGCGGAAATCCGCGCGAGTTGCACGGCAACGAGGGCTGGCTCAGCTACCTCGTGCCGCTGACGCCGTACATGGACCAGACGGCCCTGTGGAACCAGATCAAGAGCCCGTTGGCCGTGCGGTTCGACGGTTCCGCCCAGAGCCCGCCGTTCCCCGCGGGCGGCGCCTACCCGGACTTCAACCAGTACGGGCCGTGGCGCGTGCAGATTAGTAGTCTGCTCTGTCCGTCCGACACTCTGAAGCCGACCAACATCGCCGACACGAACTACGGCGCCAACTGGGGCGACAACGGCGGCGGCAATAACTCCCGGAACCTCAGCCGCGCCCGCGGCATGTTCGCCGGGCAGGACAACCAGAGCAACAACCAGATCAATATGACGCTGGGCGACGCCCGCGACGGAACGGTGAACACGATTCTGATCGGCGAGATCGGTCGCGACAACGGCGGCCAGGCCTTCCAGGGCGGCTACCTGATGGGCACCCCCGTGACGCCGGTCAACGGCAACCAGGACGACCCGGACGCGTTCACCGACCCCAAAGCGACCTGCCTGGATATCGCCAGCGACCCGAACAACCCGGGGACTTACGCCAGCGGTTCCTACCAGTACTCGGGCCTGCGCGGCTCTTACTGGACCTCCGCCGGCGCCGGCGGCAGCGGGTTCAACACGATCCTGCCGCCGAACGGCCCGAGCTGCCAGGCCCGGACCGACGCATGGCGTGGGTTCGTCTACGGCCGCGGCATCTTCTCCGCGGGCAGCTACCACTCCGGCGGCGTGCAGGTCGTGCTGTGCGACGGTTCGGTGAAGTTCATCTCCGAGACCATCGACACCGGCAACCTCTCCGCCACCAACCCGCTGAAGGGCCGCAGCCCCTACGGCGTTTGGGGCGCCCTGGGCAGCCGCAACGGCGGCGAGACGGTCACCGACTTCTGATCCTCTCGGTCAGGTCGACGAGTTCGCTCGGGGGATCTCCTTGAGACTCCCCGAGCGATCCCGGCCGTCGTCGGTCACCCGTGGGGGCGATCGTGCACGCGGTCTCGTCGCAAAGCACAGGAACTCACTGATGTCTCCACGACGGCTGCCGACCAGTTGAGGCAGGGGCGTTCGTCAGATCGGCGAACGCCCCTCTCCGCGTAACGTTTGCGGGTAATGTTTGACTGCGTTCCCAGGCATCGGCCCCGCCTGATGAATTTGTGGATTGTCCGGCCCTTTGCCGGCATCATTCCTAGCAGAGCTGGATAGATCGGGGTAAGATGATGCGTCTCTGCTCGATGCTGAACCGCTCGGTTCGACATCGATCAAGGCTTCTTCGTTTCGGCCTTTCAACCGTTCTCGGCCCCTCGGCCGTCCCCCAACCAGGTCTTTGCACTCATGTCGACGTTTCTACCGACCCGAAGCGCATCGCCGCGCCGCTCGGGTTTCACGCTGATCGAACTGCTGGTGGTGATCGCCATCATTGCGATCCTGGTCAGCCTGCTTCTCCCCGCCGTCCAGCAGGCCCGCGAAGCGGCTCGTCGGAGCCAGTGTCAGAACAACCTGAAGCAACTCGGGTTGGCGATGCACAACTACCACAGCACTTATAAAGTGTTCCCGACCGGCAAAGGCGGGTCGCACAACAGCTACACCCCGCCCTCCGGTCCCACCGACCGTCATACCGGCGGGAACGAACGCTGGCTCAGCTTCCTGCCCCCGCTGCTGCCGTTCCTCGACCAGGGTTCGCTGGCGACCCAGTTGAAGAACCCGTTCGTCCGTCAGAGCGACGGCAAGACGTTCCCCCCGGGCGGCTCCTTCCCGGATTCCTGGGAGGAACCGCGCTGGAAGACCCAGATCGCCAGCCTGCTCTGCCCGACCGACACCCGCGAACCCACGGGCGTCGCCGAGACCAACTACGCCGCCAACTGGGGCGATAACGGCGCCGGCAACCACTCGGACAATCTGAGTCGGGCTCGCGGGATGTTCGCCGGCCGCCACTGGGACAATAACTACGTGCACTTCAGCATCGCCGACGCCCGCGACGGCACGGTCAACACGATCCTGATCGGCGAGATCGGCCGCGACAACGGCACCGAGGCGTTCCAGTCCGGCTATATCAACGGCGTGTCCGCGCTCGCTCCGCTGAACGGCGATGCGGGCAACCCGGACGCCTACCCCGACCCCAAAGCCAACTGCCTCGACCTCGCCGGAGACACCGCCAACCCCGGTACCTACGACACCAGTAGTTACGGGTTCGGCAACCGCCGCGGGTCCGACTACCCCGCCGGCGGCGCCGGCGGCACGGGCTTCAACACGATCCTGCCCCCGAACGGCCCGAGCTGTAACGCGATGAGCGCCACTTGGGAAGCGTTCGTCACCGGGCGAGGCATCTGGAGCGCGGGCAGCTACCACCCCGGCATCGTGCAGGTCGTGCTGTGCGACGGCTCGGTCAAGAGCATCTCCGAGACCATCGACACCGGCAACCTCTCCGCCAATAACCCGGTGAAGGGCCGCAGCCCCTACGGCGTCTGGGGCGCCCTGGGCAGCCGGGCCGGCGGCGAGACGGTCACCGACTTCTGATCCTCTCGGCCGGCCGGCGACTTCGCTCGGGGGATCTCCTTGAGGCTCCCCGAGCGATCCCGGTCTGACGCCCCCGCCGATCGCCCGCGGGGCGATTCCGCACGGCGGCGTCACGGAGCAGACACGTTACGGAAACGCGGCGGTCGACCCGAACATCGGGTCGGCCGCCGCGTTGATTTTGAGGCCGGCGTTTGGAGACCGGCGTGCAGATCTTCGGGGGAGATCCCCGGGGTTGCGGACGGTCAGTTCATCGTCGGATCGCCGCCGCCGAACGATTGTTCATCCGGCGTGAGTTCGACTTCTTCCGTCTCGCCGCCGCGATCGTCGTCGCAGCCGACGAGGGCGAACGGCAGAGCGGTCAACGCGACGATGGCGACGAGCCGGGAAGACAGCGTCGGGCGAAAGGCGAGGCGAGGCATGGAAACTTCTCGGGAGTGCGGAGAACGAACGGACCGACGTCCTGAGCGGGCTGCAGGACGCGGTTAGTGTACGCCCCGCCCCGGGAAACGGCACGCGTGTCGCCCGCGAAGACCGTCGCGGATCCCGCCGCCCGGATTCTCAGCCTCGTTCGGCTCCCTCAATTCGACCGGGGGGACGAACGTCGACCGGGGGGACGAACGACCGGGAGTCGGGTCCTCGTCCCGCTTTGGATCCCCCCCGAACCCGCACGCTTTCGCCGGGGTCGGGACGCAGGTAGTCTGCCGCGCCGTTCGTCGCTCCCGCTCCCGGTCTGCCCATTATGCGTCACGTCCTCTCCGCCCTGGTGATGAACCAGCCGGGCGTGCTGGCGCACGTTTCCGGCATGCTGGCCAGCCGGGCCTTCAATATCGATTCGCTGGCGGTCGGCGCCACGGAGAACCCCCGCTTCAGCCGGATGACCTTCGTCATCCAGGGCGACGACCGCGTGCTGGAGCAGGTCCGCAAGCAGCTCGAAAAGCTGATCAACGTCGTTCGCGTGCTGGATTACCAGAATACGGACATGGTCGATCGCGACCTGATGCTGGTGAAGGTCTCCACGGTCGGCGTCGGCCCGGACGGCCAGGAGAACCCCGCCGCCAAGCGGACCGAGGTTCGCGAACTGGCGGACGTGTTCCGCGGCAAGATCGTCGACCTCTCCCCCGCCCACCTGATGATCGAACTGAGCGGTTCGGAAAATAAGATCGAGGCGTTCATCGACCTCGTCCGGCCGTTCGGCATTCTGGAGCTGGTTCGCACCGGCCGCGTGGCCCTCGCCCGCCGCGGACGCATCACCGAAGGCGTCGAGGACGCCGAGGCTCAGGCCGACAAGATCGACGCAATCGAAGCCGCCGCCGAACCGGCCGCCGCCTGACGGGCGCGACGTCGCCCCTCGAATTCACCCGTTCGTTAGCCGTCCTCTTCAAGAGGACGGCTAACGGGTTTCTCTCCCCTCCCCAACCC
>NZ_WTPX01000206.1 GCF_013036045.1 Alienimonas chondri | reverse complement strand
GGGAAGAACGACTGGCGGTGGGGATGGGGGGCGGCGAACGGCGGCGGCAAGGACGCGAAGGCTCGCTGGCGTCTGCGGACCGCCGCGGCGCTCCTGCTCGGGGCGTTCCTCGGCTTCCTCACCCGACACTTTTTCCTGGCGGATTTCGGCCTGAACGCCCTGACCGTCGCCGGCTGGGAGCGGTGGGCGGTCGTGGGAACGCTGGCGGGCGTGATCGTCTGGCTCAGCGGGCCCTGGACGGTGACGAAGCGGGGGCTGTGGGTCGCCGAGGCGCTGACGTTCGGGATCCCCGGCGTGTTTTTCGTCTGGGTGCACCAACACGGAATGGCGACCGCGGAGCCCGGGGTCCGGCCGCTGATGGCCGCCGCGTTCCCGGCGATGGCGTCCGCCCCGTGGATGCTGCTGATTCATGTCTACGGGCTGTTCATCCCCAACCGGGCCGGGCGAGCCGCCGCCGTGCTGTCGGTGATGGGAGCGGTCCCGCTCATCGCCGCCGGTGTCGCCGCGGCCCGGTTCCCGGAAGTGCACGCCGTGGTGTTCGGGCAGGGGATGTTCAGCGCGATGTGCGTTTGGATTCTCTCCAGCGCGCTCGCCGCGTTGTACGGGGCGGTGCGGCTCTCGACGCTCCAACGAACCGCTCAGCAGGCCCGCGAGGTGGGCAGCTATCGGTTGGTCGAACGCATCGGCTCCGGCGGGATGGGCGAGGTCTATCTCGCGGAGCATCGCCTGTTGCGTCGGCCCTGTGCGGTGAAGCTGATCCGTCCGCAATTGGCGGACGACGACCGCGCGCTGGCTCGGTTCGACACCGAAGTCCGCGCCGCGGCCCGGCTGACGCATCCGAACACGATCGAGGTGTACGACTTCGGCATCTCCGAAGACGGCTTGTTTTACTGCGTGATGGAGTACCTCCCGGGCCTCACGCTGCATCAGCTCGTGCAGCGGGCCGGTCCGTTGCCGCCGGGCCGGGTGGTGCACCTGCTGGCGCCGGTGTGCGGGGCGCTGGCGGAGGCGCACGCCGTCGGCCTCATCCACCGCGACGTGAAGCCGGCGAATGTGATCGCCGCCGACCGCGGGGGCGTGCGAGACGTGCCCAAGCTGCTGGATTTCGGCCTGGTCAAGCGGATCGGAGCGGCGCCGGCGCCCTCCGCTCCGGACGGCGAGCATGAGACCGCAGACCCGGACGCCGACTCGGAACAGGACCGCCATCTCACCCGGATCGGCAGCGTCGTCGGCAGTCCCCTGTTCGCTGCGCCCGAGGTGGCCCGGGGCGGCGGCCCGACGGCCGAGAGCGACCTCTACGGCCTCGGGGCGACCGCCTACTTCCTGCTGACCGGACGGCCGGTGTTCGACGAACCCACGCCCTCCCGCGCCCTGCGGGCGCACGCCCGTCAGACGCCGCGTCCGGTTCACGAGAGGAACCCCGCGGTTCCGGCCGACCTGTCCGCGGTGGTGATGCGGTGTTTGCAGAAGGATCCGACGGAACGCTATCGATCCGCCGCCGCGCTCGCGGCGGCGCTGCGGGCCTGCCAGTGCGCCGCCGACTGGTCCGACGCCGCCGCCCGGGATTGGTGGGCGGCCACGGAGGGCGCCCCGTCCAAGCGTCATCCCATGCTGCTGGACCATGGAGACGAGGCGCCGCGGGAACGCTCCCCGGCCGGTCCCAACGACGAGACGCTCGGCGATTTCATGTTGCAGGACGATTCGGTGATCAACGTCGAACGGGGGGCGCGCGGCGTCGTGATCGATCCGCACGGCCCCGCGGATACCGTCTCCCACGCCGACGCCCTGAATCCCGCGGACACCGTGGGCCACGCCGAGGCCGCCCCCTGACCAGGCCGATCGGTCGCGACCGGCCTCGGTCGAGGCGCCCGCCGCCCGTACGGTAACCTCCCCCGTGATGAACGAAGCCGCGCCCGCCGATTCGCCGTCCTCCGCGCCGGACGCGGTTCCCCACGACCGTCTGCCGGAGGGACGCGCCGCGAACGACGGCCTCCTGACGCGGAGCGGGCGGGCGACTGCTGCGGTGGTGGCGGCGGGGCTGGTGGTCGGGTTCTCGATCGCCGCCTACCTCACGCCCAGCAGCGCCGGCTTGGGGACGCATCAACAACTGGGTCTGCCGCCCTGCACGGTGCGGGTGTTGACGGGCCATCCCTGCCCGGCCTGCGGGATGACGACCAGCTTCTCGCATTTCGTCCGCGGCCAATGGGGCGGCAGCCTGTCCGCGAACTCCGGCGGATTTTTGCTGGCGCTGATGTGTCTGGCGCTGATCCCGATTCTGCTGCGGGCCGCATTCACCGGGCGGCTGGCGTTCCCGCGACTCGGTCGGTGGGGCAGCGGGGACGCCGCACGGCCGGAATGGTGGGGCGTGTTGGGGCTCTCCACCGTGGGGTTCGTCACGCTGATCGATTGGGCGTTCCGCCTCGCGGAGTGACCCCGACGGCGCCGACGAGCGCTGCGTTCCATGGGACAGCGCTCGGCGAACCGACGCGGAAACGGGGACGCCGGTCCGGCGGTTGGAGCCGGGACGGCATTGAACTACACCCCGCGCATGCGCCCGTTCCAATCCCCATCCGATCGCCGCGTTCCCGGAACCGGGATCGCCCGCGGGCCGTCTACGCTCCGCCGATTGACGCTGGCCGGCCTGTTTTCGCTGACGGGCCTGCTCATGCTCGGACTGCCGGGTTGCGGGTTGTTCGTCACGGGGGGCCGGATGCTCTTCGGCGATCCGGCGGAAACGCCCCCGTTCGAAGCCGTCACCGACGTGGACCTGACGGACGGGGATCACACGGTGCTCGTCCTGGCGACCTCGCCGGAGCTGGTGAAGGCCAAGTTCCCGGAAGTCGATCAGGAAGTGATGCGCCGCGTCAGTCGTCGGCTGCGGTCCGCCGGGGTGGACGTCGCCCTCGGCGATCGCGTGCTGGATTGGGTGGAAGAACGTGGCGGCGTTTGGAGCGAATCGCACCTCGGGCCGATCGCGGAGGAGTTCGACGTCGATTACATCATCGTCATCGAACTGGACCGGTTCGATTGGCACATGCCCCACAGTCCGGATCTGTTGCAGGGCAACTCCGGCGGCTGGATCCGCGCCTACGGGGCGAGCGAAGACGGCGGGCCGATCGCCCACGTGATGGGCGGCAAGTTCGAGAGCGTCTACCCGGAACACCGCCCCGAAAGCACGTTGAACGTGACGGAGAAAGTGTTCCGCGAGCGCTACCTCGATCGCATGTGCACGCAGGCGTCGCAGCGGTTCATTCCGTTCCATCAGCGCGACACCGTTCTTTAAAGCCCCTCTCGTCGAACGGTACGCCGTTCTGACAAACCGTCGGGCGATCGCGACCCGCCCTTCCCCCGGCGGACGCTTTTGCACTATCTGCCGTTAGACCGCTCCCGCGGTCCCGAAGTTACAACGCCGTCCCGGAAGACGAGTCGATGCACAGCCCTTCCCGCGAGCTGCCGCCGTTTTTTCGGAGCGCGTTTTTTGGCGTGCCCAAGCCTCGTCGAATCGCGATCCTCGCCGCCGCGGCATTGTGTCCGCTGGTGATGAGCGGGTGCAACCTGTTCATGATCGCCGCCTACTTGATCTCCGGCCCGCCCAGCGTGGAGCCGGACTTCGAGGTCGCCACCCGCACCAGCTTGACCGATGAAGACGTGACGGTCGCCGTCGCGTGTTACGTCCCGATCGATCTGCGGGCCGATATCGGCAACGAGACGCTGGACCGGGAGATCGCCCGCCTCGTCACGTCCAAGCTCACCTTGAACAAAGTGAAGGTGCGCGATCCGAACGCGGTCCGGCAGTGGCTGGCCCGCAATCCGGACTGGGAGGAGCCGGGCCAGATTGCCGAGGCGATGCAGGTGTCGCACGTCGTCTATATCGACATCAGCCGGTTCAGCCTCTGGGAGGAGAACAGCGCCACGCTGTTGCGGGGCCGGGCCGACGCGATCGTGACGGTGCATGCCGTCGAAGAGGAGGGCGAAGACGCGGTCGAGATTTACGGTAAGGACGTCGCCGCGAAGTATCCGTTGGCCGTGCCGCGGGACAGCAGCGTTCAAAACCCCGGCCGATTCCGTCAGGAGTTCATGCTTCGTCTCGCGGAGGAGATCGGCCGATTGTTCTATCCGCATTGGAACGGCGACGACTTCAGCGCCGCCACCTGAGCGGCGCCGCCGAGATCGCGTCCCCCGCAATAAAAACGCCCGCCCCGGTCGTCCCGGGTCGGGCGTTTTTATTTTGGTCTCGCTTGGAAACCGCGGTCGCTTCGATCACGCCGGGTCGGGGAACATCCCGTCGCCTTCCACGCCGCCGGGCAGCAGCGCGTCGTCGGAGGGAGCGTCCCCGGCGGGCGCCTCGTCGTCCGCCGGCGTGGGCGGCTCGAACGGTTCCGCGGGCGGTTCGGCGGAGCGGGGCACGTCCGTGGTCGGGCGAGCGGCGAAGCGGGCCTCAAAGGGGTTGGAGGCCGCGGGTTCGGTCCCGTTCATCAGCATGCGACGCTTGTCCGCAATCTGAGCGTTGGTGAAGCCCGCGGTCCGAGCCGCGGCGACGTCCACGACTTCGGTCGCACGGGTGTTTCCGCCGACGTGCATCATGACCGTCCACGTCGGCACGTCCGAGGGGTTCAACGCCGCCGGAGCAGGGCGAGCAAGCTCCTTGTCCAGAAACGTTCCCAGGCTGGCGTCGACGTCGACGTCGGCGATTTGAGGTTCGTCCTCTTCGGCAACCTCCTCGTCGGCTCGCTTCTGCTGGTCCGTGTGACTTTTAAAGAGTTCGTCGGTGGTGAACGAGATGTCCCCCACGTCGGATTCGTCGTCCGGGTGCCGCAGACCGAGGAAGAGTTTCCCCGCGGCCTCGGCCCCGGCGAGCAGGGCATACTGCTCCGGCGTGGTGAGCATCCCGACGGTGCTGGTCGTGAGACGGGCGGTGTCCTTCTGCCCTTCGCGATCCTCGCCGCCCTGCTCGGCCCCGACCACGGTGGAGCCGACCGACCAAACTTCCATATCGCCGATCACCCGTTTGATCATCTGATACTTCCGCGGGCGATGGGTGCGTTCGTCGTATTCGGAGATGTCGAACGAGCCGAATACATCGACGCGGTCCCCGGGCGTGAGCAGTCCCGCATGGCTTTTGGCGCGGTCGACGTTAATCGTTTGCACCAGCATGCCCTGGGGAATCTTGCGGCTGTCGCTGCCGAATTTAGCGGCGACCTTGTCCTGGACGATCACCTCGCCCGGGAGGAAGCGGCTGCCGGCGAACTGGCTTTCCCATTGCTCCTGCTTGGTGATCGGGCGAGCGGGCAGGGAGGAGACGACGATCTCCTTCATGGCGCTGTTCGCCTCCGTGATCGGATCGCCCACGCGGATTTCCGTCCGAGCGACCAACACCGCGACCTTGGGCTCTTCGGTTTTGGCGGACAGGTGCTGTTGGGTCGCCAGGAAGGCCACGAGGCCCAAGGCCCCGGCGAGGCCGAACAAGACGATCGGGTTCAGTTTCATCGGGGCGTGCGGGGTGGGGAGTGCGGAGGGGCGATACGAATTATTGAAAGACGCCGGTTAGCCGCTCTCTTCAAAAGAGCGGCGAACGCTCGGCAGGGCGATCAATACATGCCGGCGTAGGCGAAGTACCCGAGGCTGCCGATGCAGATGGGCAGGCCGTAGGGCAGCAATTTCATGCGGGGCTTCCGCTCGGCGGCGACGGTGGAGATTTCGTGCAGGCTCATGCCGCTTTTCCACTCGCACAGAATGGCGAAGGATTGGGCGAGGTGCTTTTTAAACTCGCCGCCCCAGAACGCCATGCCGATCGCGATCACGGCGCCGACGATGGCCGTCACGACGAAGGCATACAGAATGACTTCCATCCCCAGCCAGGCGCCGATGCCGGCCATGAGTTTCACGTCGCCCGACCCCATCCCGCCGACCGCGTACAGCGGCATCAGCGTGGCCAGCCCGACCAGCATGCCGGTCAGCCCGAAGACCCAGCCTTCGCCGAACGCGGCGTGATACAGCATCCCGGCGAGGATCATCGGGTAGGTGAGCCGGTTCGGCACCCGCAACTCGGTCACGTCGATCCAGGTCGCATAGAGGGTCAGCACGGTGACGAGCCACACGGGCCACGTCTCGGCCAGATGGGCGGTGATCTCGGTCCAGTTCATGGGAGAATCTTCAAAGGCGGAGCCGCGCGGGCGGCGGGAGGGGCGGGAACCGCCGGGGGGAGCTGCGGTTCCCGCCCCTC
>NZ_WTPX01000205.1 GCF_013036045.1 Alienimonas chondri | reverse complement strand
GGGAAGTCCCAGGTCGCGGTCATGCCGAGCGGGGCGGTCTCCGCGTCGGGCGGCGGTCCGGCGGCGGCGACCGCGGTGGGGCGCTTCAACCCGAGCGCCCAGAAGACGAGGTCGAGATAATGGCAGCCCATATCGCCGAGCGTCCCGCTGCCGAAGTCCCACCACCGCCGCCAGTTGGCCGGCACGTAGGTCGGGTGATACGGCCGCTGCGGGGCCGGGCCGAGCCACAGATCCCAGTCGAGTCCCTCGGGGATCGGGGGCGTGTCGGTCGGTCGCGTGCCGCCGCCCCAGCCCTTGCCGACCCAGACGTGCACCTCTTCGATCGGTCCGATCGCCCCGGCCCGCACCAGTTCGACGACGCGGCGGTAGTTCTCGCCGGCGTGAATCTGCGTGCCGAGCTGCGTGGCGACCTGCTGCTGTTGGGCGACCTCCGCCGCCAGCCGCGTCTCCCAGACGTTGTGACCGAGCGGCTTCTCCACGTAGACGGGCAGCCCCCGCCGCATCGCGTCCAGGGCGATCGGCACGTGCAAATGGTCGGTGGTGCTGACCACCACGCCGTCCAACGACTCGCCGTCGAGCATCCTGCGGAAGTCGGCGTATTTCGCCGCCTGCGGATACGCCTCGAAGGCCGTCTTGGCCCGGCGGCCGTCCACGTCGCACAGGGCGACGAGGTTCTGGCTCGCCACGCCCCGCAGGTTGGACTCGCCCCGCCCGCCGACCCCGACCAGACCGAGGTTCAGCGTCTCGTTCGGCGACTTCGAGTCGTCCGCCCGTACGGCCGGTCCGATATAGAGGCCGGCCCCGATCGCGGCGAGCGATTTCAGGTGCGTGCGGCGAGATTCGTGGCGAAGCATGCTCTCTTCCATTTATTCCGACCTCTTTCTGCTTGCAGCGGAAAGGGGGTTCTCTTGGAAAGGGGAGACGGACGACGGGGACGCGGCCAAGCGCTGACCGAGACGCCTCGCCGCCACGCTACGCACGCATCAGCCGAATTGCACATGAGCCGCCGACAGAACGCGACGGCGCCGAGCGACGAGCGCCGGCGGCGTAGGAAAGAGGGCGCCTGGCGATCCTCAGGTTTGCGTCGTCATGCAGCAGTACGAGCAGCCCTTGATTTGCGTCGACGCAAGCCGCTCACGGTCCCCGCAACGCCCAGCGTGCCGAACAACACGAAACTTCCGGGTTCAGGAACGGCTTGCGTCTCAAAAGCGGTCAATGAGATATTGTCTAGCCCGAATTCGTCCTGCTGCCCACTGCCGATGCCGCTGATGTTATCAGAGTCGAAGCGAAGATAGAGATAGTCTCCGTCGGCGATCGAGAAGCCGGAGATTAAACTGGATCGGGAAGCGTCCAGTCGATAGCCGCTGGCGTCCGAAGCGCCCGGCGTGGCGTAGTCCAGAGCGGAGACTGGCGTATAGCTGATCGCCGACGGGTCCGATTCATTCCCTCCGGAACCATAGGAGAAGTTGAGAAAGTTCGATCGCAATTGGTCATTGTTGACGAAGATGTCGTAGGCGACCTCGACCGATTGAATCACGCCGCCGGTCCCGTTCATCACACGCAGGAAGAGCGCGCCGGGGGTAAAGTTGTCACCCGTCGGCTGGAAGCCGAGCGTCGTATTGTTGATCATGGCGGATCCGGATTGGACAGAAGTCTTAAAAGCATAGATGCCTGCTGCGGTTTCGCCGACTGTCCCACTGTCGAATCCCTGCCTGTAGACGTCGTCGGTATAGGATCCTCCGAACTCCGTATCCCCCTGTTGGAACCCCGTGACTGCCCATGCGGTCGAATCGAGCGTCCCGTCCGTCGTCGGCGTGATCCCGTTCGCTTGGAATGGATCTCCGCCGATCACTCCTGGAGAGTTGTCTTCGAAATCAATGACGACGGCGACGCCGGTCGTATCAAAAGTGATTCCGGCGGAGGCGGCGCTGCAAATCCCCAGGACCATGCTCGCCGCGAGCGTTGCCATGGACTGAGACGTAGACGGGCAAATCATTCTGATCAATCGGGGGTAGCATGTGGAGATGCGGCAACAAATTGAATCGTAAAGGCGGCGCCGTGGATGATTCCGGCAAATATTTGCGAAGAATACGCGAAGACTCCCGCCGGTCGGCGAGCCTCACTCGTGGTCCGCGTCCGGGTGCATGGCGACCCAGAGGCGGTGAAAGTTGTGAACCGATTTGACGCCTACGCGCGAGCGGATCGGCCCGCGGCTCATCCCAGTGGCCTCCGCCGGTTGCTCGCCAGTCAGCGGGCGGCGCCGAGCGGCGAGCGCCGGCTGCAAAACGTCTTCACGCCTTCTTGATGTGACGAGCCGCGTGGGTCTTTACACTCCGTGCCCGCCCCCGCCGCCCGCCCGAGAGGATGACGCACTCCATGTCCCGCCGACGTTCGATCACGCCGCTTTCGTTCCTTCTGTCGGCCTGTCTCGCGGCGGCTCCGGCGTCGGGCGGGGACCCGATTCGGGATCTGCAGGAACGGGCGATCGACAGGGGACAGTCCGAAGCGGCCCACTGGGGCTGGCAGCCGGAGAACTATTCGCTGTGGGGAACGCACTCCAATCGGCTCATCCCCGTCTATACCTACGGCACCGCGAACGCCGGCGCCGGCCTCGATCTGAACGACTATACGGGCGAGAACAGCCTCTACCGCGACCCGGCGAAGCTGATTCGACTCTACGGCCGCCCGCCCGTCGAGACCTATAACACCGAGGCGGAGTACCTCGACCAAACGAACCTCTACGATCTGCAACGGGCTGCTTTGGACGCCGGGAAGAAGCATATCTTCCTGGTCGTCTTCGACGGCATGGACTGGCAGACGACCCGGGCGGCGGCGACGTATAATACCGGCCGCGTCGCCTATACGTCCGGCCGCGGAACCGGGCTTCATTTTCAGGATTACGACGCGAACGGTACGAGCCAGTACGGGTTCATGGTCACCAGCCCGCACAACGACGGGACGGACGTCGACGTCGACGAGCAGCGCGTCCTCAACCCCGGCGGATCGACGCCCGGCGGCTACGATCCGAATCGGGCCGGCGCCGATCCCTGGACCCCGGCGGAGGGCCTCGAGAGCCCCGAATATCTCGTCTCCGGTCCGAAAGCCGCGTCGGTGAAGCATGCCTATACGGACTCCGCCTCCTCCGCCGTCAGCATGACGGCCGGGTTGAAAACATATAACAACGCGATCGGCGTCGACGCGGAGGGACGACAGGTCGAAACGATCGCCCACATGGCCCAGCGGGAAGGCTACGCCGTCGGCGCCGTCAGCAGCGTGCCGATCAGCCATGCGACGCCCGCGGCGGCCTACGCCCACAACGTGCATCGCAACGACTATCAAGACCTCACCCGCGACCTGCTGGGGCTGCCGTCGATCAGTCACCCCGAACGCCCCCTGCCGGGGCTGGACGTTTTAATCGGCGGGGGCTACGGCACGGATCGCGACGAGGACGACGGCCAGGGGGAGAACTACGTTCCCGGCAACCCGTACCTCACCGCGGAGGACCGCCGGCAGGTCGATGTGGAGAACGGCGGCCGATACGTCGTCGCCTACCGCACGCCCGGCGTGAACGGCGCCGAACGACTGGCGGAAGCGGCCGACGAGGCGGCGTCCGGTTCAAAACGGCTCCTCGGCTTCTACGGCGCCGAGCCGGGCGGCGGGCACCTGCCGTACCGCACCGCCGACGGCGGTTACGACCCCACGGTCGGCCGGAAGAAAACGGCCGAAGAGTATTCTTCTCGCGACTTAATGGAGAACCCGACGCTCGCCCAGATGACCCGGGCCGCCCTGACGGCGCTGGAAGGCGACCCGGAGGGGTTCTGGCTGTTAGTCGAGGCCGGCGACGTCGATTGGGCGAACCACGACAACAACCTGGATAACTCGATCGGCGCTGTGAACAGCGGCGACGCCGCGGTGAAAGTCGTCACCGACTGGGTCGAGCAAAACAGTAACTGGCAGGAGAGCGTAATGATCGTGACGGCCGACCACGGCCATTACCTCGTTCTCGACCGCCCCGAACTGCTGACCACGCAATCGGAGTCGGCCGAGGACGCGGAGACCGAGTCGGCCGGCGCGGAATGAGTTCGGGGGACGCCGCGGTCGCATTGCGGGGCGAAGCGGGGGGTTGACCGCCGAATGCCCGGTCGGTTCGCTGACTCGATCGGGACGCGGAGGTCGCCCCCGCTACGCCGAGCCATTCGCCCCGCCGTCCCCTTGGAATTCGCCTACTTTCTGCCGGTCCTGGCGTTCGTCGTCGGACTGCGGATCGCGAATCACTTCTTCGATCAATCACGCATCACGCAGACCGTGGAGGAGGCCGGCGGCACGGTGCAGGATATCTCTTGGGAACCCTTCGCCCGCGGTTGGTGGGGCGAGAAGGGGGAGCGGCACTATCAAGTCTGGTATCGCACCGCGGAAGGCCGCGTGACTGGCCGGCGCTGCAATACCAGCATGCTGACCGGCGTCTATTGGGCGGACGACCGTCCCCTCGCTGCGGACCGCCCGACGGCGCCGCGCGGCGGTCGAACCCGCGCGGCGTGCGACGAACCCCTCAAGCGACGCTGGAAACTGTGCCCCCAATGCGGCGAACCCGCTCCCCCGCGCTGACTGAGCAATAGGAGGCGCCTGCCGAGCGATAGGGACGCCTGTCGAGGAATCTGGGCCCGAACCGCGGTCCGCTACGGCGCCGGGGAATACGCCTTAATCCAGTCGACCTCCAGCTTGAACGGGCCGTCTTGGCCGTCGTAGATCATGAAGCCCAGCGTCCGCACGTCCTTCGCCGCCAACTCCGGCACGCGGCCGGCGACGCTTTGGCCCATCACCGTCGGCCTGAACTTTGAGAACGGTACGTCCACTTCGACCCACTCGTCTTTGACGGTTTGGAAGTCCGCCCGATAGGCGACCCGAAAGTTCGACGCTTTGACGCCCGTGCTCGCGTCTGCTTGATAGGTCCGTCCGTCGCCGCGGACCCGCATCCGCAGACCTTCGGCGCCGTCGAGCGGCCACTCCTGCGGCTTGGTGCGGATCGAAGAGAACCCGCCGCCGTTGGTGTTCGTGGCGCCGGAGAAAATCAGCGTGTCGTCTTTAAAGGACGGCCCGCCGCGGGATCGGCCGCCCATGACGTTGTCGTTCACGGTGATCCAGCGTTCGGCTTCCTGTTCGCGGGTGAAGTCGACGACCTCGGTCAGCTCGACCTCGGCGTTCGCGTCCTCAGCCGATTGAGCGGCGGGTTCGGTCGCCGCGGGGGGATCGCCCGCGGGGGCGGCGAGGGCGGCGGTCGTCAGGATCAGCGAGAGCATGGCGGCGGCCGAGAACGGGGGAGGGGAAGCCGCGGGCATGATGGGCGGTCCGTTTGAATCGACCGCGTGGCAAAGCGTCGGCGCCGCGCGAAGCCGGTGATGCCCCGGCGCCGTGACCGGGTTCGCCCCCGCCGCTCTCCCGGCGGCGATCAGTCCCTCGAGCGCGGCCGATCCCAGGGCGTCGCGGCGACCTGTACCCAGTAGCGGCCGTGCTCGAACGTGACCCGGACGTCGCAGCCGAACGTCGTCGACAGGGCTTCGCTGGTCAGCACGTCGGCCGGCGGGCCGGCGTGCGTGAGGCGGCCGGACCGCATCAACCACACGCCGTCGGCGTCGCCGGGGATTTCCTCGACGTGATGCGTGATCAGCAACACCGTCGGCCGCGGGCGGGCGTTGCGCAGGTCGGCCAGCGCCGCCAGCAGCCGCTCGCGGCCGGGCAGATCGAGGCCGGCGGTCGGTTCGTCGAGGATCACCAACTCCGGCTCCGTCACCAACGCCCGCGCCAGCACGGCCCGGCGTTGCTCGCCGGTGGAGAGCGACGAGAGCCGATGCTCCAACCGGTGCCCCAGCCCGACGACGCGGAGCAGATCGACCGCGGCGGCCCGCTGCGCGTCGGTGGGGCGGTCGTAGCGGCCGACGGTGGCGAAATAGCCGGTGCAGACCGCCGCGACGGCGTCCAACCGGGCGTCCACGATCGCCCCCGACGACACGCCGACCGGTCCGATGGAGGTGGCGCCGTTCACCACGCTGATGCGGCGCCGCAGCGCCCGCACGTCCGTCCGGCCCAGCGTCTTGCCCAGCACCTGCACCCGGCCGTCGGTGGGCCACATCTGTCCCAGCAACACCCGGCTGAGGGTCGTCTTCCCGCAGCCGTTCGCTCCCAGTAGCGCGACCGTCTCGCCGGCGTTTATGCGGGCGTTCAAACCGTCCAAGATCAACGTGTCGCCCCGTCGCAGACGGACGTCCTCCAAGCGAACGGCGGCGGGCCGATCGTCCGAATC
>NZ_WTPX01000204.1 GCF_013036045.1 Alienimonas chondri | reverse complement strand
CTGGCACGTTCGCCGCGACGGCGACCGGGGCCAGCGACCCGCGGCGAACGTGCCAGCGTTGGGCCTGCCCTTCGGAGTCGCGGCCTTTCAGGTCGATCTCGGAGACGTCGAACCGCTGCATCATTTCCAGCAGCGATGCGACCGCCGGAAGATCGAACGGACCGTCGGCGGGGGCGCCGGCGACGGCGCTCCCCTCGTCGCCATGGGGGGCGTCGTCACGGTCGTCGTCGGCGGGTTCGTGGGCGTCGTCACTCATGCGGGGCGGGACCGGAGCGGGGCGGGCGGCCGAACGGGCGGCCAATCAGGCGAGACGGAGGCGAAGCGGTTCGGCGCGGGGCAGCGAGGACAACGTCTCGGCCCCCGCGGGGGTGACGAGGACGTCCTCTTCGATCCGAACGCCGAATCGACCGGGAAGGTACACGCCCGGCTCGACGGTGACGACCATGCCGGCGGTCGCGACGTCATCCGAAAGCGAACTCAGCCGGGCGGCCTCGTGAACCTGCAAGCCGATTCCGTGCCCCAGCCCATGCCCGAAGTAGTCGCCGTAGCCGGCCTCCGCGATCACCGCGCGGGACGCGGCGTCGACATCTTTCAGGGGAACGCCGGGTTTCAGCAGCGCGAGCGCCGCATCGACGGCCGCGTTGACCGTGTCGTACACGCGGCGGAACTCCTCCGGTTCCTCGCCCGTCAGCACGGTGCGGGTGAGGTCCGAAACGTATCCCCCGGGCATGCGGGCGCCCCAGTCGATTAGCAGCGAACCGGCGTCGCCGATCTTCGGATCGCCGACTTCGTAATGCGGACAGGCGCCGTTCTCGCCGACCGCGATGATCGGGGCGAAGCTGAAGCCCTTGGCGCCCCGCGCCCGCAACGCCGCTTCGAGGCGGTAGGAGAGATCGCGTTCCGATTCCCCGCCGCGGAGGTCGTTCAGCGTCTCCGTGAATGCTTCCTCGGCGACGGTTACTGCCGTGCGGATCTGTTCGATTTCCCACTCGTCCTTGGTCGCCCGCAAGCCCTCGACCAGTCCGTCGCTCGTCCGCAGCGGGGTGCCGGCGGCGGCCCCCTTCAGCTTTTCGAAGTCGTGGAGAGAGATGTGCTCCGCTTCCACCGCGACCGAACCGCGGACCTTGGCGAGTACCTTCACCGTGGAGTCGACGAAGCTTTCCGCCTGCGTGCGAATGGTGGCGTCCAGCCCGGGGCACTGCCGCTCGATCTGGGTGGCGTAGCGGCTGTCCGAGAGGAGCCGTTCGACGTCCGGCCCGATCAGCAGCCGGGCGCTGCTGCCGGTAAATCCGGTCAGATAGGCGATGTTGACCGTGCTGTCGACCAGCAAGGCGGCGACGTCGGGCTGCTGCTCCGCAAGCGCCGCCCGCAGGCGATCGCGGCGGGCGGCATGGGTTCCAGGAGGGGGCGTCGGCGTGGGCATGGTGCCGGGAGTGTAACGCCGAGGCTCCCCGGAGCCGCGGCGTTACAATGGGCAATGATGTCTTCCGCCGAAAACACCCCCACCGCCCGAACCCCCGACGCCAGCGTCGATCTCGCCCGCGCCGCGCGCTGCGGGTTTCCGGAGGTCGTGTTCGGCGAGGGGAAGACGGCAGAGCAGATCCGCGACGTCTTCACGGCCCAACGCGGCGCCGGGCAGCGGGGTCTTGCCACGCGGGTCAGCGACGAGGCCCGCGGCCTGCTTGCCGGCCAAATGCCGGACGCGGTCGTCAACGATCTGGCCCGGACGGTGCGATTCGGGGAGGCGAAGCGGGAGATCGGCTTCGTCCCGGTGCTCACCGCCGGCACGACGGACCGGCCGGTCGCGGAGGAAGCGCTCGAAACGCTGCGTTGGATGGGCGTGCGCACCGCGTTGATCGCGGACGTCGGCGTCGCCGGCCCGCACCGCCTGCCGGAGCGACTGCCGGAGGTGGAGGGGGCGGACGCCGCGGTGGTGGTCGCGGGGATGGAGGGGGCGCTGCCCAGCGTCGTCGGCGGGCACCTGAGCTGCCCGGTGATCGCGGTGCCGACCAGCGTGGGCTATGGGGCGAACTTCGGGGGACTGGCGGCCCTGTTGGGCATGTTGAACAGCTGCGCGGCGAACGTCGTCGTGGTGAATATCGACGGCGGGTTCAAGGGCGGCTACGTCGCCGGCCTGATCGCCACGGGGGCGAACGACCGGGAGTTGGACCGATGAGCGACCTCGCCGCGATGCCGCACCTCGACGCCGAATCGGCGGCGCTGCTGGCAAAAGCGGGGATCCACTCGCAGACGGCCCTCCGCGCGGCGGGCGCCGCGGACGCCTACATGAAGGTGCGGGCGAAGGCGCTGCGGCCCTCGGAAGACTTGCTGTGGGCGATCGAAGGAGCGCTGACGGGTATCGAACCGCACGACATCTCCGCCGATCGCCGCAACGACCTGCTGCATCAAACCGGAGACCTGCTGGCATGACCGTTCATCGCATCACGCCCGTCCCCGTGACGAGCATCCCCCGCCACCCAGATCGGGCCGCGGAAAGCCACAAGGGCGACTACGGACGCGTGCTGATCCTCGCCGGCAGCCGCGGCATGGCCGGCGCCGCGGCGCTCAGCGGGCTGGGGGCCCTCCGCGGCGGAGCGGGGTTGGTGACGGTGGCGTGCCCGGAGACCGTCGCGGATGTGGTCACGGGGATCGAACCCGGCCTGATGACCCGCCCGCTGCCGACCACCGGCGGTCACCTCATCGATCACCGCGATGGGCATTGGCTGGCCGATCTGGACGACCTGAAGCCGGACGTGTGGGCGGTCGGTCCCGGCCTCGGCCGGAGCGAAGCGGCTCAGAGGGCGGTGCAGGAACTGTGGGAGTCCTGCGAGGAGCCGGCGGTGTTCGACGCCGACGCCCTCAACGCCCTCGCCGATCAGGGCGGCGACTGGGCTGATCCGCCCGCCGACGCCGCGCGAGTGCTCACTCCGCACCCGGGCGAGTTCATGCGGCTGCTGATCGGCAGCGACATGCAGCCGGAAGAGGACTTCGAGTGGACCCCGGAGAACCGCGAATCCCTCGCCACGATGTTCGCCCGCGAACACAACGTCGTCCTCCTTCTCAAAGGCTCCCGCACGCTGGTCACGGACGGCGAACGGTTGTTCGAAAACCGCACCGGCAACCCCGGCATGGCCTCCGGCGGGTGCGGGGACGTGCTGACTGGACTGATCGCGGCGCTGATCGGGCAGGGAATGGAACCGTTCGAGGCCGCCTGCTGCGGCGCTCATCTGCACGGCCGGGCCGGCGATCTCGCCGCGGCGGAGCTGTCGCAGCCGGGGATGATCGCCTCCGACCTGCCGCGGTTCCTCGCAACCGCCTTCGCCGATCCCGGGTACGACTGACGCCGACGCTCCTCGACCGAAATCTCCCATGACCGCCGCCCGCACCGCCGCTTTCGCGTTTCTATCGCTCGGCGCCTCGGCGCTGGTCGGATGTCAGCCGGGGGACTTCCGGGCGGAAACGGAATTGAACCCCGACGGATCGGTCACCCGCACGGTTCAGCAGAAAACGCTCGCCGGGGAGGCCGACGCCTGGGACAGGCGGGACGAGGTCGTTTCGCCACGGAGCCGAGAGTGGGACAGCCCGCTCAACGACGTGGCGTCGCTCCCGGCGAAGCAGCAGAACCGCGGCGAAGGCGGGGTGCGGGCCTCCGGCCGATTCTCCTCCGCAGACGCGATCCCGGACTTCGTCGAGCTACCGATCGCGCCCTACTCCAACGTTCGCAAGGACGCCGACGTCCCGCCGTCGCGACTCAAACGGGATGTGTCGGTGACGCACTACGGCGTGCTCACCGTGTACGACTGGGAGGAGACGCTCACCGCCGGCACGGACCCGGTGCGGATGGAACGGACGCGCCGATTCGTGCTGGAGGAATCGGCCCCGCTGGTCCAGGCGGTGCTCGAAAAGGATCTGGGACCGGGGACCGACGCCTCCGCATTGAGCGAATGGATCCTCACGGTCGGCGACGCGTGGACCTCGGACCTGCTGGCCGCGTTGTTCGAGGCGGCCGCCCGCCCCGGTTCGCTGCTCGACGCTCCCCCGGAACGGATTCAGGAAATCGCCCGTCACTATGGGCTGGACGCTCCCGATCCCCGCGACGATCCGAAGGGCGCCGCAGCCGCGGGGCGGGCGTTTTCCCGAACGCTATTGGCGGAGCACGTCACCTTCGACGGCGAGCCGCTGGCCGGGGAGAAGTTGGACCGGGCGATGCGGGCGTTGATGCTGGACGGTTCGTCCGGCGGCATGGCCCTGTGGAACGGGGAACTGGTCGTGAAGTACGGGTCGGAACAGGCCGGGTACGACCTGTCGGGCGTGCTGATGGCCCGCTTCTTCGGCCCAAACGGGATGCTCACCTCCAGCGAGTCGTTCGCCTATCGTCACCGCACGCCCGGCCTGCTGCTCGAGACGAACGGTTCGATCCTGTCCCCCGGCGGCGACGGCGAACCGGCCGAGGCGTTGTTTCGCTTCAAGCTCCAAGACTCCTGGCCGTTCGGCCGCCCGATGACGGCCCGCTCCGTCGTCCTGCATGAGGAACGTCAGCGGGAATGGTTCGGCGAGGTTCTCCTCGACGACCGTGTGGCGGCGGTGCGGTTCCTTGAGCAGATGGAATACGACCATCTCCGCGACGAGTGGCTCGCCGCGGTCGAGGCGGGAGACACAAGAAAAATGCGGGACCTTCTCCCGTAGTCCCGCAGGCGAGCGGCGGGCGTCAGCCCACTGAGACGGCCGAACCACGGTTCTCTCAGCGACACGCTCAGCGGGCTGACGCCCGCCGCTCGCCTCATGGAGAATTACGAAGCGACGAGTGCCGCGGCCACCTGTTCTTCTGGGACGTCGGCGAAGATGCGGACCTCGCCCAACCGCACCGGCAGCACCAGTCGCAGGGCGCCGGCGACGTTCTTTTTGTCCGACCGCATCGCCGCCAGCACGGCGTCCGCGGAGGCGTCGACCGCGGCGGGCAACTCGATCGGCAGCTGGAAGCGTTGCAGGAGAGCCGTCTGCCGATCGAAGACCGCCTGTTCGATCATCCCCCGCGCGACCGCCAGTCGGGCGGCGCAAGTCATGCCGACGCTGACCGCTTCGCCGTGGCTCAGTACGCCGTAGCCGGCGAGATTCTCGAAGGCGTGGGCGAAGGTGTGGCCGTAGTTCAGCGTGGCTCGCACGCCGGTCGTTTCGAACTCATCCGCGGCCACGACCGCGGCCTTCAGTTCGCAACAACGAGCGATCAGCGGCACGAGCACGCCGGCCTCCCGGGCGAGGATCGCCTCGGCGTGCTTTTCGAGCCAGGCGAAGAACTCCGCATCGGAGATCACGCCGTACTTCACGACCTCCGCCAGCCCGCCGTGGTACTCGCGGTCCGGCAGGGTGGCCAACACGTCCGGGTCGATCAGCACGCCGGCCGGCTGGTGGAAGGCGCCGACGAGATTTTTGCCCCGGGGCAGGTTCACGCCGGTTTTGCCGCCCACGCTGCTGTCGACCATCGCCAACAGGCTGGTGGGAACCTGAACCAGCGCGATCCCCCGCATGTAGCTCGCCGCGGCGTACCCGGTGAGATCCCCGACCACCCCGCCGCCGACCGCGACGAGGCAGGCCCGCCGGTCGGCTTTCAGATCCAGCAGCGCCTCGAAGATCCCGTGCATCGATTCGAGCGACTTCGACCTCTCCCCCGCCGCGACGACGTGCACCTTGGCCGTCACGCCGACGCCCCGGAGGGCGTCGGCCATCGGAGTCGCGACGGTTTGGAGATGCTCGTCCGTCACCACCACCGCGGCCCGGCAGTCGGGCAGTCGCTCCGTGAGAAACCGCGGCAAAGCGGCCGATGAACCGGGTTCGAGGAGGATGTCGTAGCCGCTGGCGGGCCGGCCCCCGGGCGAAACTTGAACGGTTCGGGCGGCGATCGACACGACGGACTCGAAGGGGAAAACACGGAAACCGAGCGTCTGAAATCGCCCGAAGGCCCGACGCCGCCGCAAGATACGGCGATCACGGGAGTTCTCAAACATTCCCCGGCGGGATCGTCCCCCGCCCGAGGCGCCCCTTGCGACCCCACCGGGGGGCGGGATAATGACAGACGAGCGTCGCGACTGCCCCAGCGGTCCTGACGCCCCAGGGTGGCGACGCCCGCTGATTTCTCAACCCGACCGGCCGCACTGGCCCCCGCCGCCTCGCTCCCGCCTTGTGCGGAGCGGGGCGAACCCTTGTGCGACCCGGCCGTCTGATCTTCACGAGCTTCCATTCCCCGACACGCCCCGCCGACCCCGTCTCCGCCGCCGCCCCCTGTGTCGACGGCCCCGAGATCGGCAAATCCCACCGC
>NZ_WTPX01000203.1 GCF_013036045.1 Alienimonas chondri | reverse complement strand
GCCGGCCGGCGGAGGCCGCGGAGGCGTTTGAAGCCGCGTTGGCCCGCGGTCCGGCTCGTCGCAATCTGCCGGACCTCCTCACCGGGCTGGGGCGAGCGCTGTCGCGGGCGGGCCGCGGCGAGGAGACCGCCGCGGTCTGGGATCGGCTGGAGGCGCAGTTCCCCGACGACGACGCCGTCCGGGAACGCATCGCCGCGACGCTGGAAGCCGAGGGCGACGCGGCCGGCGCCGCCGCCCGTTACGACGCGCTGGCGAACGGGGCGAGCGATCCGTACCGCCGCGTCGCCTTGGGATTGAAGGCGGCTGGACTGAAGAGCCGGCTGGGTCGACGTGAGGAAGCCGTCGCCGAGTTCGATCGGCTCGCCGAGGGTCTCGAACCGGACAGTTGGCTGTTCGGCGAGGCCCGGGCGGGAATCGAACGGGCGTTCCTTCGCACCGACGATCTCGCCGGTTTGGTCGAGTACTACGAACGCCGCATCGAGCGGCGCCCGGAGGATGTCGCCGCGATGGTCCGACTGGGCGCGCTGGAGCGCCGCCGCGGCCGGGCAGAGCCGGCCCTGCGGTGGTTAAAAGCGGCCGTCGCGAAGGCGCCGACGGACCCGCGCCCGCGTCGGGCTCTCGCGGAGTTTCTCCTCGAAGAGGGCCGGTTCGCCGCCGCGGCGACCGAGTTCGAGCGGCTCGCCGAACTACGGCCCGGCGATTCCGACGTGTTCCGGGATTGGGGGACGGCCCTGCTCCGCGATCCGTCGCGGCCGGAGGCGGAGAACGTGGCGCGGGCGGAGGCCGTCTGGCGTCGTTTGCTGACCGATCGGGAGGACGATCCGGTCGCGCTGTCAACCGTGGCGGACTGGCTGCGTCAGGCGAACGCCGCGGACGCCGCCGTGACGCTCTACGAGCGAGCCGCCGCCGCGGACCCGGACAACGTCGGCCGCCGGGAGGCGCTGGGCGAGTATCTGCACGAACTCGGCCGGTCCGAGGCGGCGCTTGAAGCCTGGACGTGGTCGGCGACCGGGGAGCGGCGGACCGTCCGTTCGTTGGCTCGGTTGGCGATCGTGTTGGCGAACTTTGAGTACGACGACCGGGCCGTCGCTGCGGCCCTGGAGGCGGACGCGCTCGATCGAGAACAAGCCGGTTCCGACGACCCGGCCGCGGGCGAACTGAACTTCACCGACCGACTGGCGTTCGCGGCGCTCTTCGCCGAAGCGGGCGAGACCGAGGCGGCCCACGCTCAGATCCTCAAGGCCGAGGCGCTCGCCGAGACCGCGGAGCGCCGACGCATGGCGCTCGCCGCCGCCGTGGCGGTCGACCGGACCGCCGGCACCTTGGCCGACCGCATCGCCGAGTTGGAGCGCGCCGTCGCCGACGATTCGGAGAACACTGCCCTCCCCCTGCAACTGGCGGCGTACCGTGAGGCCGCAGGCGATCTCGCCGGGGCGAACGCTGCCGCCGCGCTCGCGGTCGATCTCGCCCCGCAATCCACCGAGGCATGGATGACGCTGGCGGGCCTGCGGGAACGCAGCGGACGACTCCCCGAAGCCGCCGACGCGCTCCGCCGGCTCGCCGATCTCGACCCGACCCGGCGGATCGATGCCCTGACGCGTCTCGCCGGGATCCAGCTTCGACTGGGTCGGTTGGAGCAGGCTCAACGAACCGCCCGCGCGGTCGTCGCCGCCGGCCCGGACAACCCCCGCGCGCTGGCGTTGCTGGCGAAGGTCGCCCTGCGAGCCGGCGACGAGGAGACCGGCCTGGACGCGATGCGACGAGCCGCGCGGGCCGCGCCGAACGACCCGGCGCCGCTGCTGTCGCTGGCCGCGGAACTGCGTGATCGGTCCCGGACGGACGAGGCGATCGAGACGCTCTGGCAGGCGTTCGCCCGGGCGGACCGGTTCGAGGATCGCGGCGCGGTGGTCCGCGTGCTCGCACCGCTCGCCCGGCAGCAGGAGCGGTTCGAGGCGTTCCTGGCGAAGCTCGAACGGACCGCGCGTCCCGGCGCCCGGCGAACCGGCGTGGGCCGGGGCGATGCGCCGGCTCGCGAGGCGACCCTGTTGGCCGCCGAGGCCCATCTCGCCGTGGACGATCCGAAGACCGCCCGCGCGACGCTGAAGACGCTCGATTCGCCCGAGAGCCGCGACGCGGAACTGCTCGCGCGGCTCTCCGCGTTGGCGGAGGGTTCGGACGATCTGGCCGAAGCGGCCGAGTACCAGCGGCGGGTCGCGGACCTTCGCCCCCAACCGAGCGAACGGCTGCGGTTGGCCCGGCTGCTCCGCAGGGCCGGCGACAACGATGCAGCCGACCGCGTGTACGAGCAAACCCTCGCCGCCAAGTTGGAGGACGGCGACCGCATGCAGGTGATCGAGGAACTGTTGGTCGACGATCAGTTAGGCGTGGCGCTTCGGGTCGCCGGTCAGGGATTGCGGGACGACCCGAACGACTGGCGGTTGCTGTACCGGATCGCGACGGCGTGCGGATGGCTGGGCGGCAATCCGCTGCCCGCTCCCCCGACGCTGGGGATCGACGCCGACTCGGGGAACGTCCCCCCACGCGCGATCGCGACGGCGGCGATGCGGCGGATCCTCGCCCTGCCCCGCACCGCGGACGTGATGTCCGCTGATACGGCGCCCGCCGTCGGGGCGGGTTCCGGTTCGGCGCTCGCGGCGCGAACGCGCGTCGCGGACGATGTCGGCGGCATCTTCACCTATTACGCCGGAGCCGGGCGGGGCTCCGGCGCGACCTCGCCCCTGCCGGCCGATCTGGATTTGGCTCGCCTCGGGGCGACCGTCTGGCTGGCCCGGGTCGACTCGGACTTCGCCGGGCAACTCTTTGAAGACGCGGGGATCTCGATTGAGGAACCGCTCGAACCGGAGCCCTCGCTGGACGTCGCGGCGCCGGACCGCCGGGCGGCGCTATGGGATGCCTACTTCGTGCTCACGACGGCCCGTCTGCGCGGGTATCAGCCGGCGGGGTTCACGGCGACCGACCCGCGAACCAAGGCGTTGCGGCTGGCAGTCGCCGAGCGTCTGGTGTCGGGTCCGGACGCCGGCCCGGAGGCCTGGGAGGCGTTCGTTCAAGCCGTCTCGGATCGCCGGGTCGAGGCGTCCTCCCGCTCCGTCGTGCCGGCCAAGGTCGCTCCGCTGTCCGACGAGCGGCTGGAGCTACTCCGCGCGGCGCTCGACGGACTGGCCGCCGCGAAGTCGCCGGCGCACGCGGCGCTGGCCGGCACGCTGATGACGGAATTGCAGTTCGCCGGGCGGGACGCGGAGACGGGCGCTCGGGCCGCCGCCCTCGCCGCCGCGGCGGACACGCCTGACGAGATCGCCGCCGCCCTGCGGATCGCCTCCGACTACGGTCGGCGGGAGGACGTGCTGCGGTTGTTGGCGAAGGCCGCCAAACTCGCCCCGGCGCAGCGGGCGACCGTCTCGGCGGCGCTCTGGTCGCTCGCCCTGCCCTTGGCGGAGGCACGCGTCGCCGGCGACCCGGACGGGATGTTCGAACTACTGGACGCCGCCGCCGCGTTGGAGGACTGGCAGTCGCCGGCGCCGACCGCCCCCGCGATCGTGCCGCTCTCCCCGTATGGAACGCCGCTGCGTCGTATCGACGTGCGGTATGCGGCGATCCGGGACACGCCGCCGCGGGCGGAGTGGTTCGACGCGGATGAGGACGAACAGTTCCCCCCGCCGCCGCTTCGGATGGACCCGGTTCAGCGGTCCCTGTTGCGGGCGACCGTCGGTTACCTGCGCTCGCCGAACACGCTCACGCCGCTGCTGGTGGGCGAGGAAAGGAAAGCGGCGGCGGCGAACCGAGGCGTCGATGCCGCCGCCGCAGACAGCCTAGCGGAACACCTCCAGCTGCGGGCGAACGCGCGCAGGGGGGCGGACCGCGCCCACGAACTGCTCCGGCTCGCCTGCGTGCGATGGTGGACGGGGCAGTCGAACGCCGCCCGGGCGGTGATGGCGGAGGCGCTGGAAGCCGATCCCTCCGACTGGCCGCTCCGCCGGGCCTTGGCGGACCTGTCCGTCGACTTCGGCCAGCATCAGGCGGCGCTGGCTCTGTTGGACGCGGTCGAACCGCCGGACGCGGACGCGCTCCGCCATCGGGAAATGCTCGCTTTGAAAGCCGCCGAGACCGCGGGGGATCTCGACCGAGTCCGGTCGGCCGCGAAGCGATTGGCGGACCTCGGCAGCGGCGTCGGCGCCGGGGATCGGGTCGCGCTGGCCCGGACCCTGCAACGGATTGGCGAGGGGGACGAAGCCACGGCCCTGCTGCGGGAGATCGCCGCCTCGAGCGCCACGGGGACGCCCGATCTGCTCCAGACGATGCAGTTGCTCGTCAGCGGCGGCGAGCAGGCCCATGCCGCGGAGGTCGCCCGGGAGATCCTCCGCCGCACCTCGCCCGTCACGCAAAGCGGGGCTTGGCCGTTTCAAGCCCAGCGCACCCGCATCCTGATCCCGCGCGGGTCCTCCACGTTGATCGGAACCTTGGGCCCCAGGAACTTGTCAGTCAGCATCAGTGTAGATGTCCGCTCGCAGGCCGCCCGCGTTCTGCACAACGCCGGCCAGTTGGCGCCGCTGGTGACCGATCTGCGGCGCCGGCTCGCCGCCGATCCCTCGAACGGCGACCTCCGGACGCGGTTAGCGGGACTGCTGCTCGCCGATCGCGCGTTCGCCAGTCAAGAAGAAGCCCGGGCGATCCTCGCCGGCGCCGCTCCTCGCACCGCGGCAGACTTCAAGGCGGAGGCCGACCGGCTCCATGCCGCCGGTCAGGCGACGGCCGCCGCGGACCTCTATGTGCAGGCGCTCCGGCTGGATCCCCGCGTCTTGGAATCGGAGGCGTTCGAAATCCAGCAGCTCTACCGCGGCAACGGCAAGAGCGAGGCCCTGTACGCGGCGCTCGGCGACACCGACCCTGCCGACTGGACGAACTTCCGCAACGCGCTGCAGTTCTTTCCGAACGCCTTCCACGACGACCAAGCCCGCGGGCCGGCCCTCGCGGCGTTGCTGAAGATCTGGGACCGCCGTCCGGAGGTTCGCTCGCTGATGCTGGAGTACGTCTTGCAGGAGGAGTTTTACGCCGCGGACCCGGTATTCGACGCCGCCCTCACGGAGATCGTCGACGCCGCCCCGCCGCTGGATTGGGCGACGCTGCTCGATTCGCGCGTCGGCTCGTTCGACGGTCCGCGGGGTCAGGCGAACTACTTGCTGGACGCGGCGACGACCCGTGGCGAACTCCCGAAGGTGATCGACCGCCTGCGGGCCGCGCAAGAACGCCATCCCGAGTGGGAGCCCGGCCGGGCGCTGCTGGCCGCGGCGCTCGCCCGAGACGGTCGCGGCGACGAAGCGGAGGCCGCGGCCGGGGAGTTGCTCAGAGATCTCCCGGAGGAGATTCGCGGGGACGACGCATGGGTACTCAGCACATTGCTGGGCGCCACCGGCCCCGGGGCGGCGCTCGCACTGCCGGCGCAGCGGTGTGCCGTGGAGACGGGCGCCGCATCGAACATGTTCGGCGACCCCTACGACCGCAGCCCCGTAAGGGCATTGGTCGATCTACTGGCCGAAACAGGCGCCGTCGCGGAGGCCCGCGAGTTGCTCCTCGCCCGCGCCCTCGATCGGGACGAACTGGAACGACGCTGGACGCGATCCGGCAGAGAAGGCTACCTGGCCGGGGCACGGGTTGAATCCTGGGGCGAGATCAGCGGCCGATTGGTCGAACTGGGGTTCCCGCTGGACGCCCTGCGGGTGCTCGACGCCGCGGAGAGCCATACGGAGACCTGGGAGCACGCTGACCGCGCCTCGTCCACACGGCGCCACTTCGACCCGGTGCGAGCCGCGATCGGCCACGCCCTCACGCCCAAGGCGCTCTCCGAGGCGCTGGAGGCCCAGGATGCGGAGGCCGCCGACGCCGGGGACGACGCCCCGGCGGTGAACCTGTTCCTCCGGGTCGCCGACGGCGGGTCCGACCCGGCCGACGCGGTCTTTGTCAGCGATCTACTCGATCCGCTGTTTGCGGAAGCTGACGACGGTGTCAACGACGAGGCGAGCGACGATCCCGCCGCCCGCTTCGCCCCGCTGCAGACGACGTTGCAGCGGTTGTCCGAGCGACGCCCTGCCGACGCTTCCCTGACTGCGGCCGTCGCGTTGACGGCCTTCGCAGCAGGCGGCGTGGAGGCGGCCGTCACGCCCGTCGCACATCTCGTGGAACGGGCCGAGACGACGACGAAACCGACCGCCGACGCCGTCGGCGCCTGGTGGCTAACTGGCTTGGAAGCGTCTCAGCATCCCCCCACCGCCGAGGCCGGCGCCGCGCTGACGGCCGCGGCTCTCGCCGGCCTCGGCGGTGGGGGGATGCTGAGACGCTTCCAAGC
>NZ_WTPX01000202.1 GCF_013036045.1 Alienimonas chondri | reverse complement strand
GGGCAGGATGACGGGGGCGGCGGGGCGGGAATCGCTTTCGAGCACGCCGGGCGAACGGTCGCCGACAGACTCGGGCGCGTCGGAGAACACGCGAAACTCAGCCGGACGCGAGCGTTCGACCAAGCGGGCGACGAACAGGTCACCCCTCCTCTTCAATCGTGTCGAGCTGATCCCGCAGGATCGGCCCGTAATCCGTTTTGCCGGGGCAGACGAACGTGCACAGGGCGATGTCTTCCTCGATCAACTCCAACGCCCCCAGCAACTGGGCGTTCTCGGTGTCGTCGGTCACGAGAGCCCGCAACAGGAAGGTCGACTCGATATCCAGCGGCATCACCTGTTCGTACATCCCCAGCGGCACCATCGCCCGCCGGGACCCGCCGGTGGAGGTGGTGAAGTTCATACTGCGGCCGGGCGAGATCGCCGAGGCGAAGATCCGCCGCACGCTGAACTTGTCGAACCCCGGCTTCTGCCAGCCGAGGAACTCCCGCTCGTCGCCTTCCAGCAACACGGAAACCTGATTCGCAAACCGAGACAGGAACTCGACGTGCGGCTGAGCATGCAGCCCCATCGCCGCATGACCGGCGAACACGCTGCCGGAAATCACCCGATTCACGCCGGCCTTCAACTCGCCCTCGGTCAACGCGGCGAGATCGGCCCCCGGGGTGGTCCGCACCAGCCGCGGCTCCTTCACCTGCGGCCCGGCCAGCGAGATGACCCGCTCCGCGGAAACCTTGCCGGTGGCGAACAACTCGCCGAAGGCGATCACATCCTGATAGCCGACGTGCCAGACCGTTTTGCCCATATGCACCGGGTCGAGCACGTGAATGTGCGTCCCCGGCAGCCCCGCGGGATGCGGCCCGGCGAACTCCCGTACCTCGATCTTCGGCAGATCGCCGCCGGGCAGATTCGCCCCCGGCGCCGTGCACAGGAACACCGGACCAGGGGTCAGCAGCGGCAGGAGCTGTAAGCCGTAGCGGAAATAGTCGGCCTTCTCGCCGATCGCCACCGACGGGTCCGGGGCGAGCGGGTTCGTATCGATCGCCGTCACGAAGATGCTGTGCGGCGTCGACGACGGCGGAGGCGTCTTGCCGAACGGACGGGCGCGGAACGCCGGCCACAAGCCGCTGTTCACCAGACCGTCGCGAACGGCGTCGCGGGTCAGCGTGGACAAATCGCCCGAGTGCACCTCGAACGCCTCGGCGTCGTCCCCGTCGACATCGATCACCAGCGACAGAAACTTCCGCTTCGCCCCGCGATGCACCGCGGAAACCGTCCCGGAGGCGGGGGCCGTGAACAGCACGCCCTCCGTTTTCTTGTCCTCGAAGACGGGCTGCCCGCGTTTCACCCGATCGCCCTCGGCGACCAGCATGGTCGGCTTCATTCCCACGTAATCATCGCCCAGCAGGGCGACGCGGGAGGCGGGCTTGTCGTCGACCCGCGCCTGATCCGGGGCGCCGGCGATCGGGAGATCAAGGCCGCGGGGCACCTGAATGAGTCGTCCGCGGTCGCCGGTCGTCGTGGGTGCGGAGCGAATCATGGGTGTCGAAGGCGGGGCGACGGCGCCGAGGCGCGAACGGAACCCGTGCGCGGAACTCGGCAAAGGGGGCGCACGAGCGGCGCGTGCGGCGGCGTGATTGTGGCGGTCGGCGTCTCAGCCGCAACCCCGGCGCCTTGACGCGGCGCCCGCCAACGCAGATTCGCCCCGCGTCCGGTCGCCGCACGGCCCCGCAAACTCCGCAAGCTCCCCGCAACACGAACACACGGTGCCCGCCGCATCAGGACGGCCCGCGCATGAAAACGCCCCCGTTGCCGGGGGCGCCGACTCTTCTGCCAATGAAAAATACGCCCCGAAGGACTCGAACCTTCAACCTCCGGTTCCGTAGACCGGCGCTCTATCCATTGAGCTAGGGGCGCTTGTCCGGCGGTTCGTTCGAGACGATCTGCCGGGTCGCTGAGGGTATCACGCCACGGACGGCGGTCAAGCCGAAATCGACTCGACGACCGCCGCTTGTCGCGGGACGCCCGACAGACACGCGGTCCGCCGATCTGGTTCGCGCGTCGCACATCGAACCCTCGCGCTTCCCCGGCGCCGTCGCCGGGCGCCGGCGGGGCCGGTACGCTATCGGGGCGGCGGCTCGACCCGTCCTCCCCTTTCCCCAGCGGCACGGACCCGACCGGTGACTTCACACCCACCCGTCCCCGGATTGCCGACCTCCGATTCGGAGACCGGCATCGCTGCGCCCGCGGCGCTGCCGCGGGTCACCGTGCTGGTTCTCGCCGGCGGCAAGGGGAGCCGACTGGAACCGCTCTCCCGCGATCGGGCCAAGCCCGCGGTGCCGTTCGGCGGGTGCTACCGCATCATCGACTTCGCCCTCTCCAACTGCTTGAACAGCGGCTTGCGGCGGGCGCTGGTGCTCACCCAGTACAAAGCGGCGAGCCTCGACCGGCACATCAACCAGGGCTGGCGGTTCCTCTCGCGGGAACTGGATGAATGGGTGGACGTGCTGCCCCCGCAGCAGCGGCTCAGCGAGGAGTGGTATCAGGGCACCGCCGACGCGGTGTACCAGAACATCTACACCATCGAGCAAAGCCGGCCGGGCGTGGTGCTGATCCTCTCCGGGGACCACATCTACAAGATGGATTACGCGGCGCTGATCCGCGATCACCTGACCGCCGGCGCCGCCGCGACCGTCGGTTGCCTGCCGGTTCCGCTCGACGAGGGGAAGGCCTTCGGCGTGATGGGGATCGACGCCGATCGGCGGGTGAGGGAGTTCGCCGAGAAGCCGGACGCACCCACGCCGATGCCCGGCAGGCCGGACACCTGTTTGGCCTCGATGGGCATCTACGCCTTCGACGCGGCGTTTCTGTTCGAGGAACTATGTCGGGACGCCACGGTCCCGGACAGTTCGCACGACTTCGGCAAGGACATCCTCCCGGACGTCATCGAGCGGGCGCACGTGCGGGCGTACCCCTTCGGCGACCGCGACCGCGGGGCCAGCGGCGAGGGCACCGGCTATTGGCGGGACGTGGGCACGCTGGACGCTTTGTACGAAGCGAACATGGACCTCGTGCGGGTCTCGCCGAGCTTGAACCTGTACGACGCCGATTGGCCGATTCGCACGTTCCGGGAGAACCATCCGCCGCCGAAGTTCGTCTTCGCCGAGGAGGGCGGGGACGGCGTCCCGCGGGCCGGGATGGCGTTGGACAGTATGGTCAGCGCCGGCTGCATCGTCAGCGGCGGACGGGTGGAGCACAGCGTGCTCAGTCCCGGCGTGCGGGTGAATAGCTACGCGCACGTCTCCGACAGCGTGCTGCTGGACGGCGTGACCGTCGGGCGTCACGCCGTCGTGAGGCGGGCGATCCTCGATAAGGGCGTCACGGTCCCCGAGGGCGCGACCGTCGGCGTCGACCCCGACGCCGACCGCGACCGCGGCTTCACCGTGACCGAGGGCGGCCTGACGGTGCTGGGGAAATTCGATCGGTTTCCGGAGTGAGGGGATTGGTTGAAGTCGACCCGCGAAACCGCAAGCGTGCGTCGATCTCGCTTGTGGTTTCGCGGGTCGACTCTCTGGAGAACAGACGAATGGTCGCCGCGTACCACCTGATCTGGACGGCATACGGCTGGTGGCTCCCCAATGATCCTCGCGGGAGTATGTCGAAAGAGATTTCCGTCCGATCTCTGCGTGAACTCGGTCCCTGCCATCACGGTCGCAAAACTGTGCAGCCTCAGGGGCGGGCGATTCGCGAGTTCTATGAACGCGCCGCTGAAAAACTCCGACATGAACTCCTCACGTTCCCGCCGAACCAGTGCGGCTGTATTGCCGAAGCAATGGGCAAGGCAATCCGCCGGCACGGCTATACCTGCTGCGCGGCGGCGGTGATGCCGGATCACGTCCACGTGCTGATCCGCAAGCATCGAGACCGTGGCGAGACGATGATCGCAAACCTGCAAGCCGCTTCTCGCGAATTGCTGCTGCGGCGCGGTCACCGGGACAAAGAACACCCCGTCTGGGGCGGACCGGGATGGGTCGTGTTTCTCGAGACGCCCACGGACATTCGCCGTGTGATCCACTACATCGAACGTAACCCCATCAAGATCGGCTGGCCCGTTCAGCAATGGGAATGGGTGACGGAGTACGATGGATGGTTGTCCGGACTCTCTCCGCACAGAAGCGACCTGCGAAACCGCAAGCGACCGCGCTAGACGCTTGCGGTTTCGCGGGTCGCCTTATTGGAAACGCCCCCATGCCCACCCCCGCTGAGCGCTACCTCAAACCGGAGGTCATTCAGACCGTTTCGCGGCTGGATCTGCGCGCCCGGTTCATCGTCGAGGGGTTCATGGCGGGGCTGCACGCCAGCCCGTTTCACGGGTTCTCCGTCGAGTTTTCGGAGCATCGCCGGTACGCCCAAGGGGACGACACGAAGGACATCGATTGGATGGCCTACGCCAAGACCGATCGGCTGTACGTCAAGAAATATCAGGCCGAAACGAACATCACCGGCTGGCTGCTAATGGACCTGTCGGAGTCCATGGGCTACACGCACAGCCAGAAGCTGACGAAGCTGGACTACTGCATCTGCCTCGCGGCGGCGATGGGCTATCTGATGGTGCACCAGCAGGACCCGGTCGGGCTGGTGACCTTCGGGGAGGAGCTGCGGGCCTCGCTGCCGGCTCGCAGCAAACGTAAGCAGCTCGGGGACATGCTGGGCGTGCTCGCGGCGGCGAAGCCGTCGGGCGGGACGGACGTCGGCGGGGCGTTGAAGAAGGTGTCCGCGATGGCGAAACATCGCGGATTGATGATGCTGTTCAGCGATCTGCTGACGGATCGCGACTCGACGCTCGAAGGGCTGCGAAGGCTGCGGCACGCGGGGCACGACGTGATCGTGTTCCACGTGCTCGACGCCGCGGAGGTCGAGTTCCCCTTCTCCGGGACCGTCGATCTGACGGACCCGGAGACCGGCGAGAATCTGATCCTCGATGCCGCCGGGATGCGATCCGACTACGCCGACGCCGTGCGAGAGTTCCGCGAAGATTTGCAAACGGAGTGTCGCAAGATGGGCGCCGACTTCGTGCCGCTGCACACCGGCTTGCAGTTCGATCGGGCGCTGCTGGAGTACCTGTCGCACCGCGAAGCGCGATTCTGAGGCTTGGAAACCGTCCCGTTGGAGCCGCGACCGTCAGGGAGCGTCTCTCTGCGGGCGGACCTTGTCGGAGACGCTCCCTGACGGTCGCGGCTCCATCGCAGATCGGCATGGAGGACCGTACGATCCGCGCCGGATCGGGATTTCCCGCCCGCCTCCAACGCCCTGCGTCGCCGCGACGTAGCATCCGCGCCGCCCGCCCCGCCGACTCGAGCCGTTCCGCCCCGTGGCCGACACCGTCACCGCTCCCCCCGCCGCCGCCTCGCCCGCCGTCCAGGCGAAGCCCGCGGGCGCCACGGCGTCCTCGCCCGGCATGCCCGGCGAAACGGTCATCGAGGTGCGGAACCTCTCCAAGGTCTACCGCGACTTCTGGGGCCGCAAGAAAGTCCGGGCGCTGAACGCCCTGAGCCTCGACGTGAAGCGCGGCGAAGTCTTCGGCCTGCTCGGCCCCAACGGATCGGGCAAGACCACGACCCTCAAAATGCTGTTGGGCCTGCTGTTCCCGACGGAAGGGTCGATCAAGATCCTCGGCAAGTCGGCGACGGACGTCTCGAAGAACGAACGCATCGGCTATCTGCCGGAAGAGAGCTACCTCTACCGCTTCCTGAACGCGGAAGAGACGCTCGATTTCTACGGGCGGCTGTTCAAGATGACCAAGGCCCAACGGCGGGCGAAGGCAGACCAACTGCTCAAGCTGGTCAAGATCGAGCACGCCCGGAAGCGGCAGCTCAAAGAGTACTCCAAGGGCATGACCCGCCGGATCGGGTTGGCTCAGGCGCTGATCAACGATCCGGAGATCGTCTTCTTGGACGAACCGACCTCCGGCCTCGACCCGAACGGCCGGGCCGACGTGAAAGACCTGATCCTGTCCCTGAAAGAACAGGGGAAGACGGTCGTGATGTGCTCCCACCTGCTGGCGGAAATCGAAGACGTCTGCGACCGAATCGCGATTCTCTCCGGCGGCGAGTTGAAGCTGCTGGGGACGGTCGACGAATTGCTCCGCACCCGGGGCGAGACGCAGATCGTCACGCCGGAACTGTCCGCCGAGGCGCTCGCCGAGGTGGAAGCGGTGCTGGCCAAGCACAACGTGACCGCCGGCGTGACCCGTCCGAAGAAGACGCTGGAAGACTTGTTCCTGCGGACCGTCTCCGAAGCCGAGGCCCGCCCGGGCCGGACGTTCAGCGCGGAGAACCTGCCCGGCGACGCGGACGTCAAAGAGGAGTGCGAGCGAGGGGCGTGGGGGCGGCCGCGTCGCCCCCATGGACCTGACTCCCCGCGACTTCGAGCCGCTC
>NZ_WTPX01000201.1 GCF_013036045.1 Alienimonas chondri | reverse complement strand
ACGCCGTCCAGCCCGGCCCGCTCGGCCAATCGCGTGAGGAAGTAGCCGTCCCCGCAGCCGATCTCCAAGGCCCGCCCGCCGCGGATGTCGAACCGGTCGATCAACCGGTCGATCAGCGCTTCGAGGTAGGCCCGGAATGTTGCGGAGTGGTGCAGCGCGACTTCGTAGCCGGGCCGGTAGCCGAGTTTCGCCGGCTCGAACGCCCGGTTGTGCACCAGCCCGCACCGCCCGCAGTGGGCCAGGACGATCTCGCCGGTCGGCAGCGCGCGGGCCTCCGCGGCGGTCTCTCCGAAGATGCCGACGTGAACCGGCTGGCCGGTCGCCCGGAAGAACTCGGTCAATCGGTCAGCCCCGCACCCGGGGCAGCAGTTGGCGGAACGGTTCATCCGGCGGATCCCGCCTCGGCGTGCGGCTGGGGAACGGGGGGCGAAGAGCCGCGGCGGCGACGGGCGTCCTGGGCGCCGGGGGGACCACATGGCGTGAAACGCACGGTGATCGCCCCGACCGCGGCGGCGAGAAAATCCAGTTCGGCGATCAAGAACAGCAGCACGCCGAGCATCTCGAGCGTCTCTTCCACCGTCTGCACCGCGATGTGAGCCGGCGAGGCGATGCCCGCCGCCTCGGTCGGGTGAGAATCGACGACGGCGCCGGCGACCATCTCCATGCCCACCGCGCCGAGTACGAACGTCCCGCCGGCGAGCAGGAACCGTCGCCGCGTCGTGGCGGGCAACCGCCAGAGGAACCGTGCGAACAGGGCGCCGACCCCCGCCGTAAACGCCAATCCCGGCACCACCCAGGTAAAATATAAGACGCCGCCGCCGTCCAGGGCCTCGTGCATCACGCCGTCGGCCATCTCGTGAATCATCACCGCTTCGTCCAAGGCCAGCGCCGCGAACAGCAGCCCCAACAGCCCCCACCAGAGTCGATCCCGCCGCACGACCGCGGCGATCAACCCGGCCAACGCCCCGCAGGCCAGCAGAGCCAGCGAGGAGTACCACGCCGGCAGGCTTGGCTCGTGGCCCAGGTCGAACCGCCGGGCGACCGTGGCGAGGCCGTCGTCGGGATCGGCGGCGACCTGATAGATGATCCAGTCCGCCGCCGTCCCCACCGCCGCGACCGTCAGCACGACGGCCAGCAGGATCCGGCCGACCCGGCGGGGCGAGACCGACAGCGTGACCGCCTCGGCGGCGAAATCGGGGGCGGCGAGATCGGGGGCGGCGTTCATTCTGATCCGCCCCCCGCGGCGTACGTGCGAGCGGCCAGTTTGCGGAAGGTGTCGTCCCCCACCCCGCGGCCGCCGATCGCCTCCCGCGCGATACGGCCCCATTTGTCGACCTGCCCGACGTAACGCGCCAGCGTGACGCCGCAGTGCAGTTTCTCGACGGCGCCCAGTTCCGCCCGTCGCACCGCGGAGGCGTAGCCCCGCAGCAGAGCCAGCCGGGTCGAGGAGAACCGCCCCGCCGCTCCCGCCGCCCCCGCGAACGTCCTCTCTGCGGCTCCCCCGCCGAGGGCGCTCGCCGCGTCGGCGTGGACCCGCTGGGAGAACAACACTTCGGGCGGCTCCGCAAACCGGCCGAGCAGGGCGAGTTCGGCCATAAGCACCTTCTCCGCCCCGAAGTACGGCCGCAACAGGGCCGTACGACGCAGCGCCGCGGTACGAATCAGCCCGTAGCTGTCGGAGCACCAGGTCGTCCCCAGCACGACCGCCCGGAACCGCTGCCAGGCCCGCGGCGCAGCGCGGTCGTACCGCGTGGAAAGCGCCCCGGGACGGACCAGGCTGTGATTCGGCTGCCCGGGCGGGAGCGCGGGATCGATCGCGGCGGGGACCGGCTCGCCGGCGGCGTCGATGTGGCGAGTGAGCGGGTGACACCACACGACCTCCTCGTCGGTCCCCAGCCGTTCGACGCACCGTTCCAGAAAGGTCGGAGCGCACAGGTCGTCCGACGCCGCCCACTTGAAGTAACGCCCCCGGGCGGCGCGGACGAGCCGGTTAAAATTCTCGATCGCCCCGACGTTCTCGTCCAGCCGCTCGTAACGGACCCGGCGGTCCCGGGCGGCGAAGTCTCGGCAGACCGCCTCGGTCCGGTCGGTCGACGCGTTGTCGGAGATCGTCAACTCGAAATCGCCGAAGGTCTGTGCCAGCAGCGACTCCAGAGCCGCGGGCAGGTAGCGCTCCGCGTTCCAGACGGGAACCCCCAGCGTGATTGGCGGGGCGGCGCTCACGCGGCTCCCGCCAATTCCGCGGCGGCGGAGTCCGCGGCGGCGTGCTTCGCCAGGTACTGCGCCTCGACCCAGTCGTAGGTCTTCGCCATTCCCTCCCGCAGGGAGATCGACGGCGCCCAACCCAGCCGCCGCTCGATCAGCGTGTTGTCGCTATTCCGCCCGTTCACGCCGCGGGGTTTATCGAGTTGGTGCCGCAACGTCACGTCGATCCCGGCGAGGTCGGCGACCAACTCGGTGAGTCCGTCGATCGTAATCAATTCGTCCGAGCCGAGATTGATCGGCTCCTCGATATCGCTGTGCATGATCTTTAAGATGCCTTCCACGCAGTCATCGATATACATGAAGCTGCGCGTCTGCGTGCCGTCGCCCCAGACCGGGATTTCGCGGTCCCCGGTCGCCTTGGCGGCGGCGACCTTACGGGAAATCGCCGCGGGAGCCTTTTCGCGGCCGCCGTCCCAGGTGCCCTCCGGCCCGTAGACGTTATGGAACCGGGCGACGCGGGTCGCCAGGCCGAAGTCCTCGCGGAAGTGGCGGCACATCCGTTCGCTGAAAAGCTTTTCCCAGCCGTACCCGTCTTCCGGCATGGCGGGGTACGCGTCGCCCTCGGCCAGCGGGGTGACGTCGGCGTTCTTCTGCTTGTCGGCGGCGTACACGCAGGCGCTGCTGGCATAAAAGAACCGCTCCGCCCCGGCCTCATGCGCAGCCTGCAAGAGGTGCGTATTGATCAGCACCGAGAGCATGCACAGCGCCTTATTGTTCTCAATAAAGCCCATCCCGCCCATATCGGCGGCAAGGTTATAGACCTCCGACACGCCCGCGCAAGCGGCCCGGCAGGCGTACAGTTCTTTCAGGTCCGCGACTTCGTTCTCGACCTGCGGGAAGACTTGATACCACTGGTCCAGCGGCTTGACGTCGACGGCGAGCACGTCATCGTGGCCGCGGCGGAGCAGCTCGGCGACGAGATGCCCGCCGATAAAGCCGCCGGCGCCGGCGACGAGTATGCGATTCGATTGCATCGGCGAGCTTGCTCAAAAAGATAATAGGGAGACGAACGCGGGATCGATCAGCGTCGAGCCCGCCACTCGCGGCGCTGGCGGAGAACCCTTGGAAAGTTAGCGGCCGAAGCAGCCAGTCGCGCTAAATAATTCGTGTTCGTCGCCAGATACCGCCGCCACAGTCGCCGGGGTTCCGACGACAATCGGTACAGCCACTCCAACCCTCGGTCCTGCATCCACCGCGGGGCCGTTCCCTTCACGCCGGCGTGAAAGTCGAACGCCGCCCCCACGCAGACCAGCGGGGCGTCGATCCGGTCTCGCACGCGGTCCGCGAAGAAGTCCTGCTTCGGGCAGCCCAGCCCCACGAACACGATCCCCGCTTCACTGACGCGGATGCGCTCGACCGCCGCGGCGTCCTCGGCTTCGGTACGGGCGTCGCCCAGGGCGAGAAACGGGGGCGACTCCCGACCGGCGATCTTCAAAGCGGGGAATCGCTCCGCCAGCCGCTCCGCCAGCCGCTCGGAAACCGCTTCGGTCCCCCCGTACAGGTAGATCGACACGCCCCGTTCCGCGGCCAGTCGGCAAATCTCCAGCATGAGGGTCGGTCCGTAGACGCGTTCCCGCAGGGCGGCTCCGTGCAGCAGGTTCAGCGCCCACCGTACGGGCTGGCCGTCGGGGGTAATCATCTCGAACCGGTTCGCCGCCGCCCGCAACGCCGGGGTTTCCGCGGCGGTGATCAGAGCGTGGACGGCGAAGGCGGAGACGACCGCCGGACGCCCCGCCGCCCCCGCCCGCACGACGCAGTCTGCGGCCTCGGCGTAGGTCGTCGGCGAGATTTCGATGCCGAAGACCGGCAGCTTCGGCGGCCAGTCCGGAGGCGGCCCGCCCGGAGGCGGCCCGTCCGCTGGGGCGTCGGGACGATCGGCCCCTGCGGGCGCGACGGCGGGGGCGAGGACGGCGGTCATGCGGCGACTTTCGCGAGGGCGGTGCGGCGGGTCAGAGCCCGCTCGTACACCTTCAAGAGGAGGTCGTAGTTGCGGTCCGCGGTAAACCGGGCTTCGTAATCCGCCCGAGCCGCAGCGCCCATCCGTCGGCGGCGTTCGGGATCGGCCAACAGGTCGTTGACGGCCGCGGCGAGCGCGGCGGGGTCGCCGGGCGGGACCAGCACGCCGGTCGCTCCGTCCTCGACCAGTTCCGCCATCGCCCCCAACCGCGAGGCGACGACCGGCACGCCGGCGGCGAACGCCTCCACCGTGGTGCGGCCGAACGTCTCGTACCAGACCGACGGCATCGCCAGCAGGTCCGCCGCCGCGATCCGCTCCAGCACCTTTGCCAGCGGCGCCCGGCCGACCGGTTCGATCCGGCGGTCGCGGGCCGCGGCGGCGTTCACATCGTCCCTCAACGGCCCGTCGCCGACGATTTCCAAGCGCGTTTTCCCCGCGACCTGCGACCACGCGGAGAGCAGCGTGCGGACGCCCTTTTCCTCGGACAACCGCCCCACGAACGCGACCCGCGGCGGGTCGTTCGCCGCCCGGGAGCCGGGCGGTCCGGGGTCGGGAGCGACGAAGTTCGGCTTCACGTCGATCCGATCAGCCGGCAGCCCGCCGCGGACGAACAGATCCCGGGAGAACTCCGTGAGAGCCACGAACCGATCCACGGCGTCCCGCCACGTCCCGGCGGCGCGGTGAACGGCGAGCATCGCGGCGGTCGCGACGCTCGCCGCACGGCTGCCGCGGTAGCACCCGTGCGCGACCGCCGGCCAAGCGACGGTCTTCCCCACGCAGTCCTCGCAGATCGCCCCGCCGCGCAGCAGTTGGGCCTGCGGACAGATCAGGCGGAAATTGTGCAGCGTTTGCACGGTCGCGACGCCCCGCCCGGCGGCGGCGTGAAAGATCGACGGGGAAAGGATCGGGAACGTGTTATGGACGTGCATCACATCCGGCCGCTCCCGCCGCAGAACCGCGTCGACCGCCGTGACGCCCCGGCGGCTCCAGACGGTCTCCGCGGCGGCCCGTAATCTCCCGGTCCCGGCGAGTTCGTCGTTGTGTCTCTCGTACCGGACGACCGCGTGCCCGCGGGACTCCAGCAGGGTCGCCTCGTCCTCGAAGACGACGTCTTCCCCGCCGGGCTGCCGGTATCGCTCGTGGACGATCAGAACCTTCACGCCCCCGCCCCCACGGACTGGGACTCGGACTCGGACTCGGACCTGGACTCGGACTCGATGCGACCGGAACGCAGGTCGAAGCGGCCGACGTTTGCGGCGGCGCCGAGCGTCAGGCCGTAGAACACGAAATACAGAACGGATTCCGGCTGCAGCGGCCCCATGAAGGATTCGTTCAACAGCCCCCACACGCACACCCACCCGCCGAACAGACCGGCCAGCGCCGCGAAGCGGCGGTAGCGGGGATCGAACAGCAGCTTCAGGACCGCCAGCGCCGGCGCCGCCGCGAACCCGGCTAAAAACAAGGCGGCGCCCGCCGCCCCGGTGGTGACCAGCACCTGCAGCAAGAGGTTGTGAGCGGTGAAGTTTCCCCGCAGGTACCAGACCTCGATCACCCCGGTCTCAGAGGTCACGAAGTACCCGTGGCCCAGCAGCGGGGCTTTGCGATAGGAAGCCCACATCTTCGTCCACATCTCCTCGCGGCCGGAGAGATCTTTCATCTGGGAGACGGTCTGCCCGCGCTGCAGGTACTCGCCCGCCTCCCGCGCGACCGCTTGGGGAAAGTCCATACCGGGGTCGGCGGCGAGCGCCGCCAGACCGACGACGGCGCCCAGCAGGGCTGCCCGGCACCGTCCCGTGCGGCTCAGTCCTGCGAACAGCAGCACGGCGACGACGCCGACGGTCAAGACCACGCTGAGCCGGTTCGAACTGATCGCCAGTACCAGCCCATGTACCGGCAGGGCGATCGGCCAGAGCCGCCGCGCCCACCCCCAGCCGAACAGTGTGCGGGAGGCGATCGCCAGCGTCAGGCCGAGACTCGCGGTGGCGGCGGTGTTGGTGGCGTGCAGCAGGGAGACGCCCTCCCGCTCCATCACGCCCAGCCCGGGCATCGCCGTCCGCGCGACGAGCAGCCCCGCGGAGATCCCCAGCAGCGTCCAGACGAGGCGCCGCAGCGCCCGCGAGAGGTCGGCCTCGGCGGCGTGCACCGCGAACGCCACGCCCACCGCATAAAGCACCGCCAGCGTCCCCGACTGGAACAGCGTGATCCGCCGCAGCGGCGACCAGGCCGCCGACGCCGCGGCGTAGGCCACGAACAACGCCCCCGGCAGCGCCCACGGCAAGACCGC
>NZ_WTPX01000200.1 GCF_013036045.1 Alienimonas chondri | reverse complement strand
CCCCACGACGCTCCGCAGGCGGACGCCGACGCCTCATCGCCCGCCGAGGCGCCCCCCCCGATCGAAGCGCCGCCGGTCGAACCGCCGCCGGCCCCGGAACTGCGCTGGTTCGAGACGCCCCGCTTCCGCACGACGATCCTGACGATCGCCGCGATCGTCGCCATGGTCGAAGGCGGCTACGCCGTGTTCAAACGGACGAACGACTATGAGGTCTATCTGCGGTTCGGCGACGACTTCCTGAACGGCGAGCCGTATCGCAGCCCCGGGAATTTCTATCCGCTGGCCCGGTGCGCCTTTCAGGGCGTGATCGCCCTGTTCCCGAAGGCGGTCGGCAAAATGCTGGTCTACGCCACGGCCTTGTTGACGCTATGGGGCACGCGGCGCGTCTGGGAGCGTCTGGCGGAACGGCAGGACGGCCCCCTCTCCGAACCCCGTCGCTTCGCCGCGACGGCGCTGGCCGGGGCCGTGATGTTCCCGTTCATCCTGCGGGATCTGGATGAATGCGGCCTCCAACTGATCTGTCTCGGCCTGCTGACCGCGGCGGGAGCGGCGATCGTCCGGGGGAAGGCGTGGCAGGGCGGCTTCTGGCTGGCGGCGGCGATCTCGTTTCGGGTCACCCCGATGTTGTTCCTTCCGCTGCTGCTCTGGAAGCGGGAGTGGAAGGCCGCGATGGCGACGGTCGTCTGCCTGATCGCGTGGAACCTCGCCCCGGCCGTGTATCTCGGCCCGACGCAAGCCGTGCGGGAGAACCTCGCGTGGGTCGAACACGTCACCACCGTGCTGGGCGACTCGCCGGACGCGTATCCCTCCCCCGGAAAAATCGAACTGCCCAAACACCAGAACGTCGGCCTGCGGGCGGCGTTGGCCCGATTGCTCGAAACCTACGAGCCGGGGCACAAGCTACACCTCGATCACCCGCTGTTCGTGCAATTCGGAGACCTCGACGCTCCGACCGCCCGCAAGGTGATCTACGCGGTGATCCTCGCGATGGGGGCCGCCGTGGCCTGGCGGATGCGACGCCCATGGCGGCCGGTTCGGCCGGCCTTCGGGGAGCAGACCGCCTTCGATCCGTTCGGCCGGGACTGGGCGGTGGGCTGTTTGTTCGCGGCGTTGCTCTCGCCGGTCTGTTGGAAGCATCACACGGTGCTGGCGCTGCCGGCGTTGTTCCTCGCCGGGCGGCGGGTGGTCGCGGGGGACGAGACCCGCGGACGGACGATCGCGTTCTGGCTCGCCGCCGCGGCGATCTGGTTCGGTCGCAAGTTCCTGCTGGGTGATGAATTGGCGTTGGTCTGGCTGTCGTACAACTTCGACACCCTCGCCCTGCTGACGTTCGGCGCGCTCTGCCTGTACGCCCCCGTTCAACGCCAACGGGAAGCGACCGCGTAACGCCGAGGCCCCGCGGGGCCTCGGCGTTACAGACGGAAGACGCGGATTGCACGCGCCGCGCTCGCCCGTCATCGTGGAGCGGTTCGCCCCCTCCATCGGTTGTTCTTGATGCACGTTCGACTTCTCCCCCGCGTCCTTTGCACGTTGGCCGCGGCGTCGCTGGGCTTGGCCCCCGCGCTGGCCGCGGGAGCCGACGACGACGGTTCCGCGGCGAAGCCGAACATCATCTGGTTCATGGCGGACGACCTCGGCTACGGGGATGTCGGCTGCTTCGGCGGGACGACCGTACCCACGCCGCACATCGATGCGCTTGCCGAGCGCGGCATGATGCTGACGGACTTCTACGCCGGCAGCACCGTCTGCGCGCCCAGCCGCAGCGTGTTGATGACCGGCCTGCACACCGGTCACACGCCGATCCGCGGCAACGCCCGCGTGCCGCTGCCCGCCGAGTCCGTCACCGTCGCGGAGACGTTGCAGGACGCCGGCTATCGCACCGGTCTGTTCGGCAAGTGGGGGCTGGGCGAACCGGGCACCGAGGGCGCCCCGAACAAGCAGGGCTTCGACGAGTTCTTCGGCTATCTCAACCAGCATCACGCCCACAACTACTACCCCGCGTTCCTGTATCGGAACGAAGACGTCGTCCCGCAGCCGAACGTCGTCCCCAGCGGCGAGACGGGCCGCGAACCGTTGTTCGGGGTCGGCTACGCGACGAAAAAGGGCGCCTACAGCGCCGAAGTGATTCATGAGGAGGCGTTGAAGTTCATCGAAGACTCCAAGACGAAGCCGTTCTTCCTCTACTACGCCAGCACCCTGCCGCACGCGAACAACGAAGCGCGGCGGCGCCCCCGCGGCGGCTCCGAGGTGCCCGGCACGCAGTACGACACGGAATCCGCCGATCGTTACCTCCCCGACTACGGCGCCTTCGCCGACCGCGAGGGCTGGGACGACGCCACCAAGGGCCACGCCGCGATGATCGCCCTGCTGGACAAGCAGGTCGGCGAGATCACGGCGAAAATCGACGAGGCGGGCCTCTCGGAGAGTACCCTCATCCTCTTCACCTCCGACAACGGCCCCCACAACGAAAGCGGCCACGACCTCAGCGAGTTCAACGCGACCGGCCCGCTGACCGGTTTGAAACGCACCCTCACCGAGGGCGGCATCCGCGTGCCGACCATCGCCTCCTGGCCGGGACACATTGAAGCGGGGACCGTCAGCGATCACGTCGCCTACTTCGGCGACTTCTTCGCCACCGCCGCGGACCTCGCCGGCGTCGAGCCGCCCGCAGGACTCGATTCGATTAGCTTCGCTCCGACTCTGCGGGGCTGGGAGGATCGGCAGGTCGAACACGATCACCTGTATTGGGAGTTCTACGAGCAAGGCTCCAAGCAGGCGGTGCGGAAGGGCGACTGGAAGGCCGTCTTCCGCCCTCTCGGTTCGACCACCCCGGCGCTGTACAACCTGAGCACGGACCTCGCCGAACAGAACGACGTTTCCGCCCAACACCCGGAGATCGTCGCCGAGATGGTGCGGATCGCCGCCGAGGAGCATCGCCCGGACCCGCAGTGGAAGCCGTCGGGGCGCGTCTCGAACCCCACCGGTCCCCAGGCCGCCGACAAACCGAACCGCAATCGCCGAGTGAACCGATGAAGCCGACGCTGCTCGCCGCCGCCCTACTGATCCCCGCCCTCGCGGTCGCCGCCCCGGCGCCGCAATTGGGAGGCCTGTTCGACGGCCTGTTCGGCGATGCGGAACCGGTCGACGCCCCGATCCGCGGGGAAAGCGGCAGTCTGCTGCGGATGGAATCCGGCAGCGGCGTGCGGGTGCAGTCCGGCAGCACGGTGCGGGTCGAATCCGGCAGCGTGATGCGACGCGGCTTCGACCCGCCGCCGACGGGAGCGTTTGACACGCCGCCGGCTTCGTTCGCAGAGTCCGGCAGCGGCCCGCGGAACATCGCTCCCAAGCCGCGCGGAGCGACTCCCGTATCGGAGGAAATGCTGAAAGAAATCCGTCAGGACCAACTCGAGTATCAAATTCGCGAAAGGGAGAAGCGGGAGGCGATAATAGAGCGGGCACGGAGGCGCAACGCAGAGTCGGGGAGTCAGTTAGGAAAATGGGAAGTCGGCTCTTCCAGGTCTCTTGAGCCGCTGAGAACTGATCCTCGTTCCTACTCGGAATCCGGGAGCGGCGTAGCGACGGAGTCCGGCAGCGGCATATTCGGAGGCCGCCCCGATCCATTCGGTCACCCGTCGTATCGCCCGATGGACGCCGGCATAATTGCCCCGCCGCCGCGACCGCGTGTCGCCCGGCCGGCGCCGCGCGACCGGGCCTCGCTGGGCGGCGGGTTCGATCCGAACGATCTGCCGCCGCCGAGCGAGGCGCCGCCGCAGGGCGATGCGCGGGTGCATGCGCTGCTGGTCTCGCTGGGCTGGATCGCGGCGCTGGTCGCCGGCGGTTTGGGCGGATACCTGCTGGGCCTGAACCGCGGCTCGGAGCGACGGCGACGGAGTTTGGAGCCGCGGCAGCTTGATCTGGCCGGGGAGGTCGCGGAGACGGCGGACTCCCTGATGGCCGCCGCGGACGCGGAGGAAGCGGGCCGATTCGAGGCGTGCGTCGATCGCCTGCGGGAACGTGTCGGCCGCACCGCCGTGCTGCTGGACGACCGCGCCGCCGGCGCCGTGCGAGAGTTGGTGTCCGCCGCGACGACCGGCCCGCCGAGCGAGAAGTCCGTCGACCGCAGCGCTCGTTTGCAGGCCGCCTACGACGGCCTCGTCTCCGCCCTGCGCAAGAGCGTCCGCGGGAGTTCCTGAAGCTCGATTCGCCGTCGCCGCTAGGCGGCGCGCGTCCTGCGTTGCGTCCGACGGCGGACGCCGGACGATCGCGGGCATGTCCGCTTCCCCGCCCGGAACGCTGCCGGTCCGCCGCCGCGAAGATCTCGTCATCCGCGAGCATTGGTTCCGCGGCGTGCGGCACTGGGTCGTCAAAGACCCGCTCGCCCGCACCTACGCTCACCTGCGGGACGAAGAGTTCGCCGTGCTGTCCCGGCTGGACGGAACCGCAACCGCGGACGGACTCCGCGCCGCCTTCGCCCGACTGTTTCCCGGACGCGAACTGACGCCGCCGGTCCTCGCCGGGTTCCTCGCCGAACTGCGAGCCGGCGGACTCGTCACCACGCCGCCCGGTCGCACGGCGGTCGCACCGAAGGCGAAGTGGTGGAAGCGGGTCGCCCGGTGGCCGGCGTCGTTGCTGGCGATCCGATTCCGCGGCGTCGATCCGACGGCGCTGCTCATTCCGCTCGAACGGCTCGTCCGGCCGCTGTTCTCCTGGCCGGCGCTGGCGGCCGCCGCGGCGCTGGTGGCGAGCGCCGCCGGGTTGTTCGTGCTGAACGCGGACGCGGTGTTCGCGGCGCTGCCGGACGTGGGGGCGTTCCTCTCGGCCAGCAATCTGATCTGGCTGCTGGCGACGCTGGGGGCGATGAAGATTCTCCACGAACTCGGCCACGGGCTGACCTGCACGCACTTCGGCGGGGAGTGCCGGGAGTTGGGCGTGATGATCCTCGTGCTCGCCCCCTGCCTGTACTGCGATGTGTCCGACGCCTGGCTGCTGGCCGACCGCCGCAAACGGATCGCCGTCGTCGCCGCCGGGGTCGCGGTGGAGGTCGTGCTGGCCTCGGCGGCCCTGTGGCTGTGGTGGCTCGCGGAGCCGGGGTTGTTCCGCACGCTCTGTCTGAACGTCGCGGTCGTCGGGTCGGTCTCCACCGTGCTGTTCAACGGCAACCCGCTGCTCCGCTACGACGGGTACTTCGTGCTGGCCGATTTGTTAGAGATCCCGAACCTGGCCGAGACCTCCAAGGCGACTTGGCGGGACGCGATCGGCCGCTGGTTCCGCGGGCAACGCGGCCCCGGCCGGTTCGCCCGCCATGTCGACGCCTTTCCGACGCCCCCCGCTTCGCCGTCGCCGCCAGGCGGCGCGCCGGCCGCGCCGGCACTATCCGAAGAGGGCGAAGAACCCGCTCGCCGGCGCTGGCTGCTGGGGTACGGGGCCGCGGCGGCGGTGTACCGCGTGTTCCTGACGATTGCGATCGCGTGGCTGCTGTTCACGATCCTCACCCCGCTGGGCCTTCGTCCGCTGGCGGAGGTGATGGCGGTCGCCGCCGCGATCGGATTGGTCGGGACGCCGTTGTTCGCCGTGATGCGAGGCGGGTTGGATCTCGCCGCCGGCTGGCGGGGGGCGAAGGAGGGCGAACTGGCGCCGGCTCGACCGCCGATCCGACCGAGCCGCGTGACGGCGGCGGCGCTGGCGTTGGCGGGGCTGGTCGGGGTCGTCGGGTTCCTGCCGCTCCCCGAGACCGTTGAGGCGCCCGCCGCCCTGCGACCCGCCGGCGCCGTGCGGGTGTTCGCGGTGACGGGCGGCACGATCGTCTCCGCCGTCCCCCCCGGCACGCGGGTCGCCGCGGGCGATCCGGTGGTGGAACTGAACGATCTCGAACTCGACCGACAGTTGGCCGAACTACGCGGTCGATTGGCGGTGATCCGCGTGCGGCGGGATCTGCTGATCGCCCGCCGGTTCGAGGATCCGACCGCCTCCGCGGGCCTCGCCGGGTTGGACCGACAGGCGGAGTCGCTGGCTGCACAGTTGGAGCGACGGGAGGAGGATCGGGCTCGGCTGACGCTGCGGGCGCCGGTCGCCGGGACGGTCGTCGCCCCCCCGCGCACGCCGGCGTCCCCGCCGAGCAACGACCCCGGCACCGCGCTCTCCGCGTGGACCGGCACCCCGCTGGACGACGCAAACCGCGGAGCGTTCCTGGAGCCGGGCACGCTCGCCGCGCTGATCGCCCCCGCGGACCCGGCCGACGCCGCCCAGGCGTTCGCGGCGGACGACCCGTTCTCCCCCGCGAACCCCTTCGCCGGCTCCGGGTTCGAGTCGATCGAGCGGAAGGGGAACCACGGGGAAATCGTGGCCGACCCGGTTCCCGCGGAGGCGCGTCTGGTCGTGCCCGAGGCCGCCGTGCAGCGGGTGCGGGTCGGGCAGACGGTGCGATTGCGGTTCGCCCAGCGCCCCGGCGCCGTGCTGACGGGCGAGGTGACGGAGGTCTCCGCGGAGGCGCTGCGAACCGTCCCCCGCGAGTTGGCC
>NZ_WTPX01000020.1 GCF_013036045.1 Alienimonas chondri | reverse complement strand
GCCCCTCGTAGAACACCCGCCCCGGTCCGCCGGCCGGTAAGCGTTCGTCCGGCAGCGCCTCGATCCGCACCCCGGTGATCGGCCCCGGCAAATCCATTGCGTCCAGATCGAAGGTCAGATCGAACAGATCGCGTTTCGTGATGTCGCCGGTCGAGAAGATCGAACCGTCCTCCAGGACTTCCAATCGCGGGGAGTTGGAGGTTGCGGCGGTCGGCTCAGCGATCGTCCAGTGCATGGCGCCGGCGGTCTGCAGCTTCGTCCACGCTTCAAACGCCTTGGCGAACTCCTCGACCCCGCTGGGATAATCGTCCGGCAGCTTCGCTTCGAGGGCGTCGGCCTCCGCCGTGATGCGGTCGCGCTCCGCATCCACGAGCGGGTCCGGCAACGTCACGGTGAGGTTGTCCGCGTTGTTCAGCAGCGCGAACAGACGGTAGTAATCCGTGTGCGTAATCGGGTCGTATTTATGCGTGTGACACTGGGCGCACTCCGTCGAGAGGCCCAGCCAGACGACGCCGGTCACGCCGACGCGATCGACCACCGCTTCGTGCCGGAATTGCAGCGGATCGATGCCGCCCTCCTCATTCAGCATCGTGTTGCGATGGAAGCCCGCGGCGATCTGCCCGTCGATCCCGGCGCCCGGCAGCAGGTCGCCGGCGATCTGCAGGATGCTGAACTCGTCGTAGGGCAGGTTGTCGTTCAGCGCCCGGACGACCCAGTCGCGATAGGGCCAGATCGGACGCTCGCGGTCCTTCTCGTAGCCGTTGGTGTCCGAATAGCGGGCCAGATCCAGCCACGGCCGCGCCCAGCGTTCGCCGTAGCGGGGCGAGGCGAGGAGCCGATCGACGTACCGCTCGTACGCGCCCGGGGCGACGTCGGCGACGAAGGCGTCGGCCTCCTCCGGGGTGGGCGGGACGCCTGTGAGATCCAGCGCGACCCGCCGCGCCAGCGTGCGCCGATCCGCGACCGCGGAGCGTTCCAGCCCGTTCGGGGCGAGCTTCGCATCGACGAACGCGTCGATCGGATTGCGGGGCGGCTCGACGCCCTCTCTCGCGTCCGATGAAGGCTCAGTCGGCACGTCCGGTCGCTCCGGCGGGACGAACGCCCAATGCGGTTCGTACTCGGCGCCGGATTCGACCCACGCCCGCAACGTGCCGACCTCCGCGTCGCTCAGCGGCGGGCCGCTCTCCGGCGGGGGCATCCGGGTGTATTCATCGTCCGTCACAATCCGGGCGAGGATTTCGCCGCCGGCGTCGTGTCCGGCCAAGTCCAGTCGCAGGCCGCTCTCGTTCGCTTCCTCATCCGGGCCGTGACAGGCGAAACACCGTTTGGCCAGCAGCGGGCGAACCTCCCGATTGAAGCTCGCGGCGGCCTGCGGAGAAGCGCCGGGGGCGTTTTCCGGGCCGGCGACGAGCAGCACGGCGGCGAGCAGCAGCGGAGCGGGCATGGGCGGCCGGAGTCGAAGCAGTCGAAGCGATGGGGTCGGCCCGGCGATTGTAGGCGACGCATCGATCGCCCGTTACCCTCGACCGGTTCGCCCCGCTTTCGCACCAGGTTTCGCCGATGCTCGTTCCGCTGCTGTCCGCCCTGCTCGCCGTCGGTCCCGGAGGCGCGCCGCCTAACGGCGACGGCGAAGCGACGAACGCTCAGCAGGATCGGCCGCCCAACGTCGTGGTGATCTTCTGTGACGATCTGGGCTGGGGCGATCTGGCCTGCTTCGGTCACCCGACGATCGCCACGCCGCACCTGGACGACCTCGCCCAGCGAGGCATGCGATGGACGCAGTTTTACTGTGCCGCGCCGGTCTGCACGCCGAGCCGCGCCGGACTGCTCACCGGCCGCATCCCCGTCCGCAGCGGCACGATGCAGAGCGACCAGCAGGGCAGCCGGCGGGTGCTGTTTCAGGACTCCGCCCGCGGCCTCCCGCAAAGCGAAGTGACCATCGCCGAAGTGCTCAAAACGAAGGGCTATGCCACGGCCTGCGTCGGCAAATGGCACCTCGGTCATCTGCCGGAGTATCTGCCGACGGCTCAAGGATTCGACCTCTATTACGGCATCCCGTACAGCAATGATATGGATCGCATCGCCGGCAATACCCGCGACTGGCGAAATTGGGACACGGCGAACTTCAACGTGCCGCTGTTGAAGTCGACGGCGAAGGGCGAAGTCGAAACGCTGGAGCGGCCCGCCGATCAGAAAACGATCACCCGCCGCTACGGCGAAGAAGCGGTGAAGTTTATCGAGGCCAATCAAGAGGGGCCGTTCTTCCTCTACCTCGCCCACAATATGCCGCACATCCCGCTGTTCGTGCCGGATGAGGTCAACGGCCAAAGCCCCCGCGGTCTATACGGCGACGTGATCACGGAAATCGACCGCTCCGTCGGCGCCGTGGTGAACGCGGTCCGCGAGGCCGGGATCGAGGAAGACACGCAGATTTGGTTCACCAGCGACAACGGCCCCTGGCTGACGTTTCATCAGACCGGCGGATCGGCCGGTCCGCTGCGGGGCGGCAAAGGGGGAACGTTCGAAGGCGGCGTACGGGTGCCGACGATCTGCTGTCAGCCCGGCACGGTGCCGGCAAACGTCGTGCAGCGGGGATTGGGCAGCACGCTGGACTTCCTGCCGACCTTCGCCTCCCTCGCCGGGGCAGAATTGCCGGAGGGCGTCACGCTGGACGGCGTCGACCTTTCCCCGGCCCTCACCGGCGAACTGCCCGAGGGGGAGAGCCCGCGGACGGAGCAGTTCTATTGGCGCCAGGGCAAGCTGTACGCCGTGCGCAGCGGGCCGTGGAAGGCTCACTTCATCACGGACGGCGAATACGGAACCGGGTACGGCGTCCCCAACAAACGGATCGTGCGAGAGACGCCGCTGCTTTATCACCTCGATGAAGACCCGGAAGAGCGGTTCGACCTCGCCGCGGAGCGGCCGGAGGTGATCGAACGCCTGAGCGCCCTCGCCGCCGCCCATCGCGATGCGATGGTCGCCGGCGAAGACGTCACGATCGCCCGATTGCCGAAAGAATAACTCGCGGCTCGCACGCCCGGCTTCCGGTTTACTTCTTGGCCGCCTTCGGCTTGGGGGCGGTGACGGGCGTGCGGTTCTCCGCGGAGTCCAGCTCGAGAATCGGGGATTCCGGGGCGTTCTTCTGCACGCTGGCGATCCCCTTCAGGCAGTCGCGCTTCGCTTTATAGCCCTCGCCGCTGCTGGCGATCGTGATGCCATTGGTCGCCTTGAGCCGCCAGCGGAACTCGCCGCTTTTGTCGGTGTAGACCTCGAACTTGCCGGGCATCAGAGCGTTAGGGGGCTTGTGTGAAGCGGAGACGCGACGAATGACGCGAATGGGACCTCACCCCGTTTCCGCTCCCCTGTCAAACGCCGTCGGACCGGAGTTCGGCGACCGGAGATGGACGACGGCGCCGGTCAGACCCCTCGCCGGTCCCCCCAACGGGCGACGTGCAACCGCGGTCCGAAACGGAAACCGCGTCCCTCCGCCAAACGGCGGACCCGCGGGGCGAGACGCCGATACTCCTCCGCGGTGCGAGCCTGAGGCATCAAAAACGTGCGCAGCGGGTCGCCGCCATGACGAACGAGCCAGGCTTCGATCTCCGGCAGATCGGCCTCGCCCTCGACTACGAACTTCAATTGATAGTCGTATTCGCTCAGCAAACGAGCGACGACGGCGGGGGCGTCGCGAGTCGCTTCGTGCCGGACCGACCATCGACCGTCCGGCGTGCTGTTGGAGAGCTTCGGCGAGAGCGAAACGAGGTCCGCCGCCACCGGCCGAAACACGGTTCCGGCGGTTTCGATCGTGACGTGTCGGCCGCGTTCCCGCAGCGCCTCGGTCAGCGGCACGACGCCGGGCGCGAGCAACGGTTCGCCCCCCGTCAGCACGACGTGGGCACAGTCTTCCTCCAGGATCCGGTCGAGCAAGCCGTCCACCGTCACGCGCTCGCCCCGTTCGGGCCGGTGGGAGGTGTACGGCGTATCGCACCACCGGCACCGCAAATTGCAGCCGACGGTGCGGACGAACACGCTATCCGTCCCCGCGAGTTCCCCCTCGCCCTGGATGCTGCGGAACACCTCCGAAAGCCGCAGCGACGGCGCCGCGGCCACGTTGACGGTCGCCAGGGCGTTCATCGGTCCGCGTACCGGACGGGGTCGCTCGCGCCCGCGGCTTCAAACCCGGCCAGCCTCAGTCGGCAGCTATCGCACCGCCCGCAGGCGTCGCCCTGCACCGGGTCGTAGCAGCTATGGGTGAGGCCGTAATCGACGTTCAGCGACAGTCCCAAAGCGATGATCTCGGCTTTCGTGAGATCGATCAGCGGCGCGTGCACGGAGAACCGCCCCTCCCCTTCCGCCCCCGCTTCGACGCCAGCCTTCGTGGCGAGGTTCGCCAGCGTTTCGAAGGCCCGCAGGAACTCCGGTCGGCAGTCCGGGTAGCCGGAGTAATCGACGGCGTTGACCCCCACATAGATATCCCTGGCCCCGAGAACCTCCGCCCACCCCAGCGCCACCGACAGGAACACCGTGTTGCGGGCGGGGACGTAGGTGATCGGAATCTCCGCGGCCATGGCGGCCTCTCCGCGATCCTTGGGCACGATGAGATCGGCGCTGCCGTCGCCGGACAGCAGGGCGGACCCGCCGAACGCGGAGAGGTTCAGATCGACGACCTCATGCCGCACCACGCCGCCTGCCTGGGCGACGCGACGGGCGGCCTCCAGTTCCTCCCGGTGCCGCTGGCCGTAATCGAACGACAGGGCGTGCGGCGCGAACCCGTCTCGAACGCAGCAGGCCAGCGCCGTGGCGCTGTCCAGCCCGCCCGAGAGCAGCACGACCGCGGGCGATGCGTTAGTCATCGTTCGCCCCGGCTTGCTTGAGATAGGCGGTGCGGAGCTTTTCCATCCGACGGCCGTTCGCACCCAGATCGCTCCGCCCGACGCGGCTGGAACTGCGAACGTGCAGCACGCCGGCCTCCCCGTCCAGACGGGCGAACAGGTCGTCCGGGAACCGCAGAACCGGCGTCTTGAAGACCGCGTGCAGCACGGCTCCGTCATCGGACTGCAAGTCGCCGCCGAGATCGGCGATCGCCGCTTTCAACGCCCCCCACGCGGCCGGCCGGTCGCCGTGGATGGGAAACGGATCGATCCGGCGATCCTCCGGCGTGCCGTCCTCGCTGCAGACGCAGTTCGGCGTATCCGGGCAGACCGGCAGCGGGTCGCCCGAGTCACGGGAGGAGATATCCGGGACGGCGGACGAGAGCAGCGACCAGATCACGAACAAAGGGTGACTAGCACACGGGGGGAATCAAGGCCGAGCGAGACCGGATCGCGGGACGGTCCGGTTCTGCGGGGGCGGGGGTCTCGGCGAAGCCCGACGCCGGCGGGGGGACGAAAGAACGATCGTGGCTCGCTCCCCCCGCCCCGCCCCGCCCGTGCCGAAAGTCGCTCGACCCGCCGACGAAGAGCCGTCTCCCCGCCGGAATTCGCCCGACGCTTCGCACGGATCGCCCCACGGGCCGTCCCGCGTGCGGCGAGCGATGGGCTGGTTCTTCACGCCGCACCGGCTGCTGATGCTGGGCCTGATCCCGCTGTGCGCGGCGCTGGTCCCGTTCACGGCGAAACATCTGCCGGACCTGTCGAGCCGGGACGAATACCGGCTCACCGCGGACCGGGTGCGGTTGGAGCCGCCGCCGCCGATCGTCGTGCCGACAAACCTCGTGCCAACGGTGTTGGGCGAGGAGCCGGTCAGCGTGCTGGAGGACGGCCTCGCCGGGCGGTTGGCCGACGGCTTCGCGAAGCACCCGTGGGTGGCGGGGGTGGAGCGTGTCGAGGTGCTTTCGCCCGCGGCGGCGGTGGTGGAACTCCGCTATCGCACGCCGATCGCCGCGGTCGCCGCGGGCGACGGGCTGTACCCGATCGATGCCGCGGGCGTGCTGCTGCCGCCCTCGGACTTCACCCGCCCCGCCGCCGATGCCCTGCCGCGGATCGCGGGGATCGAATCCACGCCCGGCCCCGCCGGCACGGTCTGGCCTGATCCCGCGGTGACCGGCGCCGCGGCGGTCTGCGCGGCGCTGGCGAGCGACTGGCCCCGGTTGGATCTCGCCGCCGTTCGCCCGTTGGACGCCAGCGCCGGGCGGTTCTGGGAGCGCGTCCGTCAGACCCCCGTCGCGGACGACGATCAGGAAGTCGGCGATCCGCGGTTTGAACTGGTCACCCGGGCCGGCTCGCGGATTCTGTGGGGCCGCCCGCCGGGCACGTCGCACCCGGGAGCGCTGGCGACGGACACGAAACGCCTGCGGCTGACCCGCGACCTAGCCGGCGTGCTGGCCGGGGAACGCACCCGCGGCCCGGAGTGGGCGGATCTGACCGCTTGGGACGGCGTCTATCACCTTCCGCTCCGCGCGGCGATGCGGGAGCCAACGCCTCGCCGGTAGGCTGAACCGCATGTCGGATCGCTCCCTCCCTCCGCGTCGCCCTCGCTCCGCCCCCTCCGGGCGGCAGGCGTCACGACCACGCGATTCATCGCCGCAGCGACCGCGGAAGAAATCGAACTCACAGGTCGGCTGGTGGATCCTCGGCCTGTCGGGCGGCGGGCTAGTGCTGTGCATTCTGTGCTGCGGCGGGCTGATGCTCGCGGCTTACCAACAAGTCGAGGCGGAGGCCCGTCTGCGGCAGGAACAGGCCGCGAAGGTCGCCGAGCGAACCGGATCGCTGCGGGCCGCCGTCGCCGCCCACGCCTCCACACTCGGCCCGCCGCAACCGTCGGCGGGACCGCCGCCCGAACCGCCGCCGGGTTCGGAGTTCGCATTGGTGAGCTATCCCGCCCCGGTCGGCGAGCTGCCGGCGTACCTGACCGCGGAGGTCGCCGACGGCACGATCGACCCGGGAGAAAAACGCCCGGCGATCGTGTGGATCACCGGCGGGGACAGCAACACGATCGGGCCGGTCTGGGGGCCGCAGGAGCGGGAGAACGATCAGGCCGCGTCCGCCCTCCGCGACGCCGGCATCGTGATGATGTTTCCCTCGCTCCGCGGCGGAAACGCGAATCCCGGCCAGCGGGAAGGATTTCTTGGCGAAGTCGAAGACATCCTCGCCGCCGCGGAATACCTCGCCCGACAGCCGGGGATCGACGCAGACCGCATCTACCTCGGCGGGCACAGCACCGGCGGCACGCTGGCGGCGCTGGTCACGGAGCGTTCCGATCGCTTCCGGGCGACGTTCGCCTTCGGACCGGTCGCCGATATTCGCGACTACGGCGGCTCCTACATCTATCACGTCCCCCAGGACGCCGCCGACGAAGCAATCGTCCGCTCGCCCGGCTATTGGCTGAACGACGTCCGAACCCCGCTGTTCCTGATCGAAGGCGAACTCGGCAACGCGAGTTCAATCACCGAACTGGCTGAGGCGACGGACAACCCGTTGGTGCACACGTTCATCGTCCCCGGCGCCGATCACTTCGACGTGCTGGCGCCCGCCAACGAGGCGATCGCGCAGGAGATCGTCGCGGACGACGGCCCCACATGCGAGATCGCCCTGAGCGTCGACGCCCTCGCCGAAGGGCGTTGAACGACGCATCCCCGGCAGGCCGCTTAGGCCCGGAGGGCGTCGTTGATCTGGTGACACAACACGGCGGTCCGATGACCGGCTTGGGCGGGGGCGAACAGCGTTTCCTCGCCGGTCAGCGAACGCAGGAAGTTCGCGTGATGGGAGGCGGTCCGGCCGAGATCCACGTCGGTTTCGCACTCCAACAGGGAAGCGGGTTCAGCGGTCGTCTTGCCGCCATGGACGGCGACGAATAGTTCGCCCTTCTCGCCCACGAATCGCAGGCCGCGTTCGCCTTCGGTGGTGCCGACGTAGTCCGGGCCGCTGGGGAACGTCACCCGGAAGTCGTACTTCATCGGGGAGTCGAAGAAGGCGCCGGGGCGGTCGCCGCCGGTCCCGGTGACGGACGTCGGCTTCCATTCAAGAGCGTCGTCGCGGCCGGTGGCGAGTTGGGCGATGTCCAGGATGTGAGCGCCGCGATCGGTGACCTCGCCGGCGCCGAACGCGCTGACGAACCGCCACCAGAAATGCGGTCCGGTCTGCGGCATCCAGCCAGGGAGTTGCGGATCGACCGATTTCATATCCGGCCAGGTCGCCGGGCCGGGATCGACCGCGTGCGTGTCGCCCAGCCACATCGCATAGTCCAGCGAAGCGGGCGGCGGAACGGTCGGGGCCGCCGCGGTCGTGGCGGCGACGGCCCGGTGGTGCGATTGCTCCGTGGGCATCTGCAGGACGATCTCCTTCAATTCGCCCACCGCCCCGCTCCGCACCAATTCGCAGGCCCGTCGAACCAGCGGGTTGCTGCGTTCATGGCTACCGACCTGGAGCAACACATTGTTCCGCGTGGCAGCGGCGAGGATCGCGTCGCACTCTGCAACGCTGTTCGCCAACGGCTTCTCGCAGTAGACCGCCAAGCCGGCGTCCGCGACGGCAACCGAGACCGGGGCGTGCTGATGGTCCGGCGTGGCGACGATGACGGCGTCGAGGTCCGCACCGACCGCTTCGATGAGCGCGGCGGTGTCGGGGAAAGAACGACAGCCCTCGCCGCCGTTCAAGGAGTTCGCCAGTTCGACGCCGCTGGCGGCGCGGTCCGCATCCGCGTCGCACACGGCGATGGCCCGCACGGCCGGGACGTCGTCGCTCTTGGCGGCATCGAACATCCGCGCCAAGTTGTGACGCCCCTGCCCGCCGCAGCCGATCAGGGCGATGCGGAGAACGCCGTCGTCACGTTCGTCGTCCCGCCGGGCCGCACGGGCTGAGTTCGACAAACCCACGGCCAGGGCCGCTCCCGCGGAGGCGGCGCCAAGAAACGAACGACGGCTTGCGGACATGAACGACCCCTGAAGAAACGACATTGACGACTATTAAAAGTTACCGGCGAGCGGCGCCGTACGCAATCGGATCGGCCGATTCATTCGACCGGGCGCAGCGCCCTGCAACACGCGGCGTCCCGAGTCAAGCCATCGCGCGAGCCATCTCGCCTTCGTAGCTGATGCCGTAGCGCTTCATCTTCTTGTAAAGCGTCGTGCGGTTGATCCCCAGCGTGGCGCTGGTGTCCTGCCGGTTCCAACCGTGGGCGTGCAGGGCTTCGAGGATGATGTCCCGCTCCGCGGGGGCCATCGCCTTCTTCAAACCGCCGGCGACCGCGGCGTGCGGGCGATGGGCGGGGTCGTCCCGCTTCAGGCTCTCGGGCAGATCGGCGACGGCGATCGTCTCGCCGCGAGTCAGGACGACGGCCCGCTCGACCACGTTCACCAATTCGCGCACGTTGCCCGGCCAGGCATGCCGCTGCATCAACCGCATCGCGTCCGGCTCGATCGCGGTGACGTGCTTGCCGGTCTGCTCCCGAAACACCTTCAGATAATGTTCGGCGAGCAGCGGGATATCGCCGATCCGTTCCCGCAGCGCCGGCTGGGTGAGGGTGATGACGTTGATGCGATAATAGAGGTCCTCGCGGAACTCCCCCGCAGCGACGAGCTTTTCCAAGTCGGCGTTCGTGGCGAGCACCAGCCGCACGTCGACCTTGTGCGTCTTCGTGCCGCCGACCGGCTCGAACTCCTTATCCTGCAAGGCCCGCAGCAGCTTGACCTGAAGCCGGGGGCTGGCGGTGGCGATCTCGTCGAGGAACAGCGTCCCGCCGTTCGCCATTAAGAATTTGCCCTCTTTATCGTTCGTGGCCCCGGTGAAGGCGCCCTTCACATGGCCGAACAGTTCGCTCTCGAGCAGGTTCTCCGGCAACGCTCCGCAGGCGACCTCGACGAACGGCCCGCCGCTGCGGCTGCCGGCGGCGTGCAAGGCCCGAGCGGTCATCGTTTTGCCGGTGCCGCTCTCGCCGAGAATCAAGACGGTGGTGCGGGTGTCCGCCACGGATTCGATCAGCTCGAACATCCGCTGCATGCGATAATCCCGGCCCACGATCCGGCCGAGGCCGTGCCGCTCGTTGAGCTGGGCTTTAAGGCTCTTATTCTCCGCGACCATCTTGCGGGAGGCGAGCGCCTTCCGCAGCGACAGCAGCAGCTCCTCGTGGATCAACGGCTTGGTGAGATAATCCGCGGCGCCCTCCTGAATCGCCTCGACGGCGCTCTCGATCGTGCCGTAGCCGGTCAGCAGTAGGACGGCGACGTCCGGGTGATGCTCACGAGTATATTCCAGGAGTCCGAACCCGTCGCCGTCCGGCAGGCAGACGTCGCAGACGATCGCGTCGAACTTGGAATCTTTGAGCCGGCTTTTGGCGGCGGCGAGGTCCGCGGCGACGTCGGCTTTATGTCCGCGATCGCGGAGCAAATCGGCCATGCCTTCACGGATGGCGTCGTCGTCTTCCACCACCAGCACGGAGCCGGTCGGATCGGGAGTCTGGGGCATTTGCCGGGCTATTCAACGGGGCGGGTTCGCGCCCCCGATCGCACGTCTCGCGGAACTTCAGCGAGAAGGTTGGGGGCCGAACGAACCTAGGTCGCCGATGTCCGCTCGCAACGCGCCGGCGCCCGGGCGTTGAGAAAAGTCACCGATCGGAGCCGATTTCCCTCAAGACGGGGTTCGAGCGTGCGGACACCACGTCGCCCCGCGGCTTCGTCGCCTCCACCCGCTTCGCACCGCGGCCCCGGCGGCCGCTCGCAGCGAACGTTCGCCGGATGGTTTGTCGGAAGGACGCCGCGGTACGCTGGACCGCCTCTCCTGTCGACCGATCCCGTAGGACTGCTGATGAAAGCTCGTTCCGTCGCCGCTCTCGCCGTCGTCGTCTTGACCGTGCTCGCGTTCGGTCCCGAGGCGTCCGCTCAGGAGGCGCCGTACGACGTGGTCCCGGACGTCGAACCGCCGATCTATCGCGTCCGGTATGAAGCGTCGTCGGAGCCGGGCGGTCTGGCCTTCCCCGTCCGTTACACCCTCTGGGTCCCCTCGGGAGTCGAGACCCTCCGCGGCGTCGTGGTGCATCAACATGGGTGCGGAACCGGCTCCTGCAAATCGGGACTGACGGGGGCGTTCGACCTGCACTGGCAGGCTTTGGCTCGGCAGCACGGCTGTGCGTTGCTGGCGCCGGCGTACGAGCAGCCGGAACAGGCGGAGTGCCGCAAGTGGTGCGACCCTCGGAACGGTTCGTCCGAGGCGTTCCTCAAGGCGCTGCGGGATCTCGGTCAGTCCTCGGGACATCCGGAACTGGCACACGTCCCCTGGGCGCTGTGGGGCCACAGCGGGGGGGGCGTTTGGGCGGGCGGCATGACGCTGATGCACCCGGAGAGGGTCGCGGCGGCGTGGCTGCGATCGGGCGTGCCGTCGTTTGAAGCCGACCCCAATCGGCCGGAGGCGGTCCCCTTCGACCTGCCGGGAGCGGCGTTGGCGGTCCCCGTGATGTGCAATCTCGGAACGAAAGAGGGCGTGACGGTGACGGATGGGCGTTTTTCGCGAGTCTGGCCGGCGAATCGCGCCTTCTTCGAGCAGGTCCGCGGGTCCGGCGGATTGATCGCGACCGCGATCGACCCGCTCACCGCCCACGAATGCGGTAACCAGCGGTATCTCGCGATCCCTTGGTTCGACGCCTGCCTGTCCGCCCGACTTCCGGAGGAATCCGGCGCCCCGCTCCGCCCGATGCCGCTTGATCGCGTCTGGCTCGCGGAGGTCCGGGGAGCGGTCGCCTCCCCGGCCGGGGATTATGAGGGAAACCCGCTGGCGGCAAACTGGCTTCCGAACGAAGCGATCGCCCGCGCGTGGATGACTTATACAGCCGACGCGTCCGTCGCCGATTCCACCCCGCCGCCGGCCCCGACGAACGTTCGGATCGAGGAGAACGTGCTCCGTTGGGACGCCGACGCCGACCTCCAAAGCGGCGTGGCGTACTTCGTCATCGAGCGGGACGGCGAGGCCGTCGCACAGATCCCGGAGGCGCCGAAGAACCCGTTCGGGAGACCGCTGTTCCAAGGCCTTCAGTACAGCGATACGCCGCTCCAACCGCTGCGGCGGATGGAGTATCAATTGAAAGACGCCCCGCGGGACGCCGCCGGCTATCGCGTGCGGGCCGTCAACACGGTCGGCCTCCAGTCCGAGCCGTCCGACTAACGCTCGGTTCGGCAGCCCGTTTCACAAACCGAGGCCGTGTGACATGGTTCATGTCGCTCAACCTCGGCTTGCGCCTCGGGCTGCCGAGATCTACGCCAACAGCCCGTGGACGACCTTCGCCGGCTCCACGCCGGTCAGGCGGACGTCCAATCCGCCGACGTTCACCGCGAGGCGTTCGTGGTCGATGCCCAGGCAGTGCAGCAGCGTGGCGTGCAGATCGTGCACCCCGACCGGGTCTTTGACGATCGAGAACCCGAGGTCGTCCGTCTCTCCGTAGGTGAGCCCCGGTTTGATCCCGCCGCCGGCCAGCCAGATCGAACTGCACCCGGGGTGATGATCGCGGCCGGCGACGCGGCCCAACGCGGCGCTGGTCTCCACCATCGGCGTGCGGCCGAACTCCCCGCCCCAGATTACCAGCGTGTCCTCCAACAGGCCGCGTCGTTTCAAATCGGCCACCAACGCGGCGCTGGCCTGATCGACGTTCTTCGCCTGGGTCTCCACCCCGCCCTTCACGTTGCTGTGGTGATCCCAGCCTTCGTGATAGACCTGAATGCACCGCACGCCCCGCTCCGCCAACCGACGAGCGAGCAGGCAATTGTTCGCGAATTGTTTCTTCCCGTCGTTCGGGTCGGCGCCGTAGAGCTCCAACGTCTCGGTAGTTTCGCCGGAGTAGTCGGTGAGCTCCGGGGCGGCGGATTGCATACGAAACGCCATTTCGTAGGCGTCGATTCGCACGTCGATCTCCGGATCGCCGACCTGCTCCTGATGACGGACGTTGAGGTCGCGGATGAGGTCGAGGCTCTCCCGCTGCGCCCGCCGATCGACGCCCGGCGGCCGGGCGACGTGGAGAATCGGGTCGCCGGAACTGCGGAAGGGCACGCCCTGATGAGACCCCGGCAAGGCGCCGTTCCCCCACATCGCCGCCCCGCCGGAGAGGTTTCCCCCGCTGGAGAGCACCACGAACGCCGGCAGATCGTCCGCTTCGCTGCCGAGTCCGTAGCTGAGCCACGACCCCAAGCTCGGCCGTCCGGGCAGGTTGTGCCCGGTGTTCATCAACAGCTGGGCGGGGGCGTGATTGAACTGGTCCGTGTGCACCGTCCGCACGACGGCGATGTCGTCGGCGACTTTGTGAAGGTGCGGTAGGGCGGAGGAGATCTCAGCGCCGCTCTCGCCGTGGCGGGCGAATTCGAACTGCGGACCGAGGACCGCGGCGTCCGGTTGGATAAATGCGAGCCGCAGGCCGTCCGTGACGGACTTCGGCATCGGCTTGCCGGCCCGCTTGGCGAGTTCCGGTTTGTTGTCGAATAACTCCAACTGGCTCGGCGCCCCAGCCTGAAACAGATAGATCACCCGCTTGGCGGTCGCCGCCAACTGCGTGACCGAGGGACCGGCCGTCGCGGAGCGGTTCGCCCCGGCCAGCATCCCAGCGGCGATCGGCGCGAGGCCGACGCCGCAGTCGTGGAAGAAGTGACGACGAGTCCGGGCGGCGAGCGGGTGCATCGACGGGCGGCGGGGGAAAGGGCTGCGGGGCCCCCGCAGTGTACCCCAACCGCCGACCGGCAACGCGAACCCGCGGCGCTCATGCGGAGGTCATGCCTTCCGGCGCCGTCCGCTCCCTGCCTGCCAGACGACCAATCCGACCGCGAGTCGACCGATGCGGAACCCCTTCCTGCAAGGGGTTATCGGGCGATCCCCCGGATCAACCGACGGTCAGGCCGGTTTCCGCGATTTGGCATACCGGCTGCACCCTCATCCCTCGTCAGGCAAACGCTTCACTCCCATGCGGCGAGCGCTTGGCTTGGTCAATCAATGTCCGCTCAGCAAAGAACAACCATGACGACCGCCACCCCCACCCGCACCGCCCGCGAAACCGTGGTCGGAGTCTTTCATTCGCACGCCGAAGCGCAGAAAGCTGTCCGCGATCTGAAAGCGGCCGGCTTTTCCGATGATCAGATCGGCGTCGCGTCCCGTGATCAGGAAGGCACCTTCGCGGAGCAGAACGAAGAAACGATGGCCGAGGAGGGCGCCGTCGCCGGGGCCGCGACCGGCTTGGGCGCCGGGGCGCTGTGGGGCTTGGGCATCGTCGCCGGAGCGCTGCCGGCGGTCGGCCCGGTGATCGCGGGCGGTGCGCTCGCTGCCGTCGCCGCCAGCGCCGCGGGAACCGCGGCCGCAGGCGGCCTGATCGGCGCTTTGGTTGGCTGGGGCATCCCGGAGGAAGAAGCGAACTACTACCACAGCGAGTTTGAAAGCGGCCGCACGATCGTCACCGTGAAGTGCGGCACGGATCGCTGGGAGGAGGCCCATCGCATCCTCGACGGAACCAACGCCTACGACTACCACCGCCGCGACACCTATTTCGCCAGCAATCCGACCGCCTCGGAGCGGCTGACCGCCGACGGCCGCACGGTGACCCGCGAGGAAATTACCGCCGAGAACCTGCGTTCCACGAACCCGCGGTGAACCCCGCTCCCGTTCGGGATCGACCGAACGTCGGCCCGATGAGAACCCGCCGTCCCGGCCGCCTCGCGCGGCCGGGACGGTTTTGTTTTGAGGCGCCCGCCGCCACGCTCCACGGTCGCTTGCCGTGATCCGCCTGCCCGCGATGGGCGTCTCCGATTCATCCCCCCGAACGCGCCCCGCCGTGGAATGAACGATTTCGATGCCTCGTCGAGAGCGACGCGGTCTATATCGAGCGTCGAGGAGCGTTCGGGTTCTCTGACCAGGGAAGACCGCGAACATCTGCGGATTCTCTCGATCCTGCACTACGTGTCCGCGGGGATGACGGCCTTGGGCATCTGCGCGGGCGGCGCCTGGGTCGCCGCGGTCCTGACGTTCGCCGGTGCGGGGGCGGGCGAGCAAGGCGTCTTCTGGCTCGTGGCGGTGGTCGGGGCCGTCGCGGTCCTGTTGAACCTCGCCATCGTGATCGCTCAGACGCTGGCCGGGCGGAACCTGCACCGACTGCGGGGACGCACGTTTTGCCTGGTCGTCGCGGCGATCGAATGTTTGAACGTGCCGTTCGGGACGCTGGTCGGCGTGTTCACGATCGTAGTGTTGAGTCGACCGACCGTCCGGGCCGCGTTCGAGGCGAACGAACCGAAGCCTGACGATCCCTACTCTCCCAGAGCCCAACGCTAGACTGCCGGCATGATCCGCCGCCTGCTGCCGTTCGCCTTCGTGTTGCCCTGTGCGACCACGGTTCTCCCCCCCGCCTCCGCTCAGTCGGAGCCGCCGCCGATCGTCGCGACCTCCAGCGTGCCGAAGGCGCCGATCGCCTCGCCGGAGCGGCTCGCCGCGGATCTCAGGTGGCTCACGTCGTTCCCGACGCGGCACACCCTCAGCGCCCAGAACGTGGACGTCGCCCGCGCCCTCCGGGACCGGTTCCGCGAGATAGGCTACGAAGACGTGACGCTGGAGGAATTCCCCGTCGCCCGCACCACCCGGTTCAACGTGGTCGCGACGAAGCGAGGCACGTCGAAGCCGGAGGAAATCGTGCTGCTCGGGGCGCACTTCGATTCTCGGAACAAAGACGACGACGACGCCCGCGGTCCCGCCCCCGGGGCGGACGACAACGGCACCGGGACCGTCGCCGTGCTGGAGGTCGCCCGCCGCCTCGCCTCCGTCCCGACCGCCCGCACCGTGCGGTTCGTGCTGTTCAGCGGAGAGGAGCAGGGTTTAATCGGCGCCAAAGCCTACGCGGAGAAACTCGAAGCGGCCGGAACGAACGTCGTTTTAATGATGAATCTCGACATGGTCGGCCATTCCTCGCCGCCCGGTCCCGAGGGCGACGCCCCGGAACCGAACTTCCCCGCGATCACCGCCGCCCCGGACGCCGTCGGCGCACGGCGCAGCATTTACGTCGAATCGGACCAGGGACTCTCGACCCCGGCCAACGACGCCGCTTCCCGGGAGTGGGGCGATCGATTGGAGCAGATCGTCTATCGCTACGGCCTCGGCGTGAGCCGCGGGAAGCTCTACGGCACCGACTATTTGCCGTTTGAGAAAGCCGGATACGCCGCGGTGGGTCTGTATGACGGCGCCGACACGGAACCGTTCTATCACAACGCCGACGATCTGCCGTCGGTCGTGGACGCGGACTATCACGCTCGGGCCGCGTCCGCGGCGCTGGAGCTGGTCGCCCTCGCGGCGGGCGTGCAGCCGGCGGTCGACGGCGAATAACCCCCGGTTCGGAAACAGGCTTGAGGGTGAAGACGCACGTCGATCCGGCCCGCCGATTCCTCTATCCGCTGGCGTTCGGCGGGGCGGCGGCGGCGTGCGGTCTGCATGCGACCCGCGGCGGCCTGTGGTGGGCGCTGCTGTGGCCGGCCGCGGCGTTCGCGGGGGTGGCGACGATCTATCTCGCCGGGCGCCCAGGTTGGTTCGGAAAGCGGTCGGATGGGTCACGGAATCCCGTCGCCGCGGCGTTCTTCGCCCCGTACACGCTTTTCGCCCTCGCCGCGTGGCACGCCCACCGGCGGCTCGGCGGAGGCGGCGGCGCTTGGGACCGCCTTGAAGAAAACCTCTTTCTCAGCCGGCGCCCGATGCCGGGCGAGTTCCCCAGCGAGATGAAGAGTGACGAAGAGGCAGTAATCCTCGACCTGACCGCGGAGTTCCGCGACCCGCGGGCGGTTTCCAGACGGCCGGGTTATCAATGCAGACCGATTCTCGACGCCGCCGCGCCGGACGCGGCGGCGTTGGGGGAACTCGTCTCGGTGCTGCCCCCGCCCGGCGGGCCGCCGGCGCTGGTGCACTGCGCCAACGGCCGCGGGCGAACCGGACTGATCGCCGCGGCGTGGCTGCTGAGTCATGGCCGGGCGACGACCGCGGCCGACGCCGTCGACGCGGTAACCGCCGCCCGCCCCGACGTCCGCCTGCTCCCCCGCCAACGGGCGACGTTGGAGGCGTTCGCCGATCTGCGGACGGACTTCCCTTCGACCAAGAGGCTCTCTAGCTAACCCACTTTCGGGCTGCGACCGACGAAGTAATAAATCACGGCGCCCAGCACGCCGGTGAAGAGGACGACGAGGATCCAGACGAGCTTCATCGTCCCGTCCAAATCCTCTCGTTTGGCGATATCGACGATCGCCCAGACGAAGGCCACGAGGCTCAGAATGGCGAACGCGATGATCAGCAGGAAACAGAGGCCCCCGCCGACGGCGCCCCCGACGCCGATTTCCTGCTCAACTTGGGCGAGCATGGGGACGAGAGCCGGGACGGACAGCAGAGGTGCGAGACTCATGGTGTCGACTTCGTGAGAGGGAACGGGGGTGGGGTGAAGATCAGAACGATCAGATGTCGGCGGCGGATCACCGCCGACGGGAACAGCGGCTCAATCCGACTGGGATTCCATCTCGGAATGCTCTTGGAACGCCTCCCAGCCGTGGGTGGCGCGGCCGGTGTAGCGGTAATCGTCGAAGACCCACGCCCGGCCGGTCATTCGCGGATCGCCCTCCGCTTCGAGCAGTTCGTACATGCGATTTCTCAGCCGGGTTTTGGCGCCCCGGTGGGCGGCGTCCTCGGCGAGATTCCGCATGTTGTCGCGGTCCAGCGGGAGCTGATACAGCTCCTCGGCAGGCCGCTTTCCGAAGGAGAGGGCGTAATAATTATTGAACTGCTTCGTGAGAGCGGACTTGGTCGGCGAATCGTCCACGTTGCGATAGCCGGTTTCCGGGTTCCCCGCGGGCCAGCGTTCCGGCGTGAAGTTGCGGATATAGAGATATTCCGGCGTGCGGATCGCCCGCACGGGGTAACCCACGTCGTCGGGGCGACCGACGTCGTGGCGCTCCTTGCCGACCAGCATCTCGTCCGGTCCCTCTCGCAGCTTGCCGCCCTCGGAGGCGGTCAATAGATCCAGCATGCTTTGGCCGGTGAAGGACTCCGGCCGCGGCAGATTCGCCAGTTCCAAGAAGGTCGGGGCGAAGTCCCGCACGTTGATAAAGTCATCGACGGTTCGCGGGCCGTCCGCCAGCCCGTCGCCCGCCGCGACGCCCGGTCCCATCACCGCGAGGGGCACGTGGAAGCCCCATTCATAGATTTGTCCCTTCACGCGGGGGAACGGCATGCCGTGGTCGCTGGTGACGACGACGACCGTGTTCGCCAATTCGCCCTTCGCCTCCAACAGTTCGAGGGCCCGGCCGAGGTGGCTGTCGACGTACTCCACTTCGACGGCGTAATCGAGCAGGTCTTCGCGGATCTCGCGGGTGTCCGGGTAGAATGAGGGCACGTCGACCCGGGCGGGGCTTTTGCCCGCGGCGACGCCGCTGCCAAGTTCGTAGGCCCGGTGCGGTTCCTGCGTGCCGAGCCAGAAGTGGAACGGCTTGGGGGCGTTTCCGCCGGCTTCCGTCTCCCGTTCGTCCAGGAAGGCGGCGAAGTTGCCGGCGTAGTCGATGGAGGACATCGCCTTGGCCGGCGGCTTGGTCCGCACCTTCTGATACGCCGGGCCGGCGGGATTCCGCGTGAATCCGCCGGCTTCGTAATCGCCCGGCCCCCAGCCCTTGCCGGTGTAGCCGATCTTATAACCGCCGGCTTCTAACAGGTCCGGGTAAACCGGCCAGGTGTTCGGGAACACGCCGAAGTGATTGATCGCTTCGCCGGTCTGCCAGCTGTTCCGGCCGGTGAGGATCGAAGCCCGGCAGGGGCTGCACTTGGGGTTGCTGGTGAAGGCGTTCTTGAACAACGCCCCCTGCTCCGCGACGCGGTCGAAGTTCGGCGTGTTCACCCAATCCGTGCCGTAGGCGCCGGCATGCGGCCAGCCCCAGTCGTCCGCGATCACGAACAGAATATTCGGGCGATCTTGGGCCGTCGCCGCCGAGGCGGCGCCGAGGAGCAAAGCGGCGGCGAACAACGTGCGGGACATCGGCGAACCTCAAACATCAGGCGGGGCAAATGAGTGTGCGAACCCCCGCCCCGCGGTGCAAACGGTCGCGGGACGCCCGTTCCCCGGAGCCGCCCCGATCCGCCCAACCGCTCCCGCTTCACTTTGAAGACGGTTCAGTCCGGCCGACCGATCAGTCCGGCCGACCGAGTTGAAACAACGCTTCGCCGCGGGCGTCGACGTACCAGTCGCCGCCCAACCGCCCCACGCCGCCGCAGACGGCGCTGTCCAACGAGGTCGCCTCGCCCGCCGCGTTCAAGAACGACCGATCGACGTGGGCGACCGTCACTTCGCCGATGACGTAGTTCGCCGCCCCCGGTCCCTCGCCATGGGACACGATCTGATGCAGCCGGCACTCCAGGGCGAACGGGCAGCCGCGAACGCGGCTCGGCGTCACGGACTGAGAAGGAACGGATTCGAGTCCGACGGCGTCCCACTCGCTTTTGCCATGCGGGAGATCGACGGCGGTGGCGGCCATCGCGGCGGCCTGCTCCCGGGAGGCGATGTTAATGACATACTCGCCGGTCTCGCGGATATTCCGCAGCGTGTCCTTTTCCCCGCCGTCGCCGGTCGTATTGGGGGCGAACACGACGCTGGGCGGGTTCTGACCGCCGACGTTGAAGTAGCTATACGGGGCGAGGTTCGGTCGGCCGTCCTTCGACAACGTGCTGACCCAGGCCACCGGCCGCGGGGCGACGGCGTGGGTGAGCAGCGCGTACACCTCCGCCGCGGTCAGCGAGCGGAGATCGAAGGGAACGGTCGCGGGTTGTGCGGGGGACGACATGCGAGGATTGTGGGGCGTCGCGTTTCTTCCGCCACATCGTTCGCCCCATATCGTTCGCCCCACGCCGCTCGAAAGCGAAACCGATGCCCTACCTGCACGTCCCCGCGGGAATCGCCGAAGAATACGACAGCGACCCCGAAGACCTGCCCGGCGCCGTCGATCCGGATAAAACGGTCGCAGGTAAGGGCTTCGATTACTACGACGGTCCCGAGGGTCTCGTGCAGGGCGAATCGTTCGACCCCGCGACGCTCGATTTTGAGGGCGACGACATGTCCGGTCTTGTGACAAAGCTGCGATCGTTGGGCTATTCGGACGTTCGTATTCAATACGACGGCGGATGGGACGAGGGATTCGCCCACTTCGACGCCGCCCTCGCCCCGGACGGAACCGCCGACGACGCGGCGACCGTCGCCGGTCGATTGACGAAGGGGGACGGGGATCTCGATGAACTCGCCCATGCGTTGGCGGTGAGCTTGTTGATGGAGGGCTACGGCACCGGCGAGTACGAGATGTTCGGCGCCTTCACCGCGGATCTCGCCACCGGCGCCCTGACCGACCTGAAGGACGCCGAACCGCACGAACACGCGGTCGTCCATCAGTCCTACGACGAGTAGAGGCGCCCGCATGCCCTACTGGTGCAACTTCGAAGCAGACGAACCGCCGGAGAACCCGGATCGGGTGATCGAAGGCGACCCGTTTCTCTATCACCCAACGGCCGGCCCGGACGGTCCCGGCCGGACCGCGACGGCGTTCGACCCGGCGACGCTGTCCCGCGAGCGCCCCGGCGACCCGGGACGCGTGCTGGACTGGTTGCGAGGAATCGACGTGCACGCCGCGCGGATCTCCTTCGACGGCGGGAACGACGAGGGGTTCGCTCGGTTCGAGGCCGGGCTGACGAGCGATGGGGAATTGTCCCCCGAAACGCTGATTGCCCGCCTCGCGGCTGCCGACGCCGGGCAGGCGATTGCGGATGATTGGGCGACCGAAGGGGAATTGTGGGGGCCGACCGAGCACGCCGCGGTCGCTTTAGAAGGATTCGCGGAGGAACTCGCCGGCCGGTATCTGGGGCATCCGGGTTGGGGCAACGGGCCGTTCCTGCTGTTCGGCGCGTTCGAGGCGGACCTCGCGACCGGTCGATTCACGGACCTCCGCGACGTGGACAAGCCGGAGGAAATCTGGCGTAGCGACCTCCCCCCTCGGTTCCCGCCCGGATACCGGCCGCCCCCGCCACGGCAGCGGAGCCCATTCGTCGCATTGCTCCAGCGGCTCTTTGGACGAGAGAACTAACCCGCCGATGGCCCACCCCTTCCACCACGCCGAACGCAGCGCCCGGTTGTTCGGGGGCGTCGCCGACGACTACCTCGAACTGCATAGCTGGTTCGACGAGTCGAAGGCCCACCTGCCTGACCTGCGGCATCGGGCGCTGCGGCATCACTCCGAAGGGATTTTCCTCGCGGAAAAACTCTTCGGTGTGACCCTCACCAACAGCGACGGCAAGCGGGTGCCGACGCGATTAATCGGCGAACAGCACGTCAAAGACGACCTCGGCCGCATCCCCACCGTCGCCGACTGGCTGACGAACCTGCAAATGCAGCCGTGGATGTTGCGAACGCCCTTTCGCCCGTCGTCGCGGGCAGTGACGAACGGCGCCGTTCCGAGCCCCGACCGTCAGGGAGGGGCCGCTCTCTCAGGTTCGACCGCTGACGCCCCAACATCAAACGGCACGGCGAAGAAGTCGTCGGTCGCGGACGAGCGGCCCGCTCCCTGACGGTCGGGGCTCCGGGACGTTCACCCTCGCCGGGGGTGGCGGACGCGGAGTAACTCCGCGGGGGGTTCGCTGCCGTCTTGGGCGATCAGGCGGATCGTCGGTCGCGGGGGGGCGGAGACGCCGTCTTCGCAGACCGTCACTCGCCACGGGACCTCTACGCTCGGCGGTCCGCTGCCCGGCTTGGCATCGGCGGGCGCCGGGCCGGGGACCACGTCGCCGGTCTTCACCGGCCAACCGCCGAGCAACTCCAGCGAGAGGTTCCGCAGCAGGCCGTCGGCGTCGTTCAGATCCCAGCGGTCCTCACGCAGGATCAGTTCGACGTCCGGCAGATCGAGCTGTCCGTTGCCGACGGTGTCCATCACGCTCCATCCGCTCTCATCCACGCCTTCGGCTTTCAAGAAGGCGTCCGCTTTCATCAACCGCACGTTCGCCCAGAGCGGCAACGGCGGCACGCGGTGCGTTTGATGGAAGGCGATCGTCTCCCGAAACGAGTCCTTCGGCCAGACGGTGCAGCCGGTCGGGTTGAAGTAGGCGAGCGCCCTCGGCAGATCGAGGAATCGATCGGCGAGGAACGTGGCGAACGTCAGTTCGTGCAGCGGGCTGTAATCGTCCGGCAGCGCCGGGTCGTCGGCCTCGCTGCCGACGGCGTAGGTGGTGAGGATCCGCAGGAACGCCCGATGCCTGGGGACGATCGTTTTCGCCTCCGGCCAATGCCACGCCTGTTCGACGGCACTGTCCAGATTGTCCGGGAACGCGCCCGGGCCGAACTGCCCGCCGGCCCACGCGGCGAACAGAGCCATGCGGCCGTCGAGCGCGTCCTCGGGATCGCCCATGTCGTCCGGCCAGGGGACTGTCGCCACATCCACCGCCGCGACGCCCCGGTCCGCCGAGGGCATCTCGCCGTTGGGGTGCGTGGGCGGGAACGGCACGAGCAGTCGCGGCCCGTACGTGTCTGCCGGGTGCCGCACGAGGCCCGGGTCGTCCCCGCTCAGCGGATCGCCCTCCACCCGCTGCACTCCGGCCTCTTCGCCGCCCAATAGTTCCGCGACCGCGTCCAGCGACACCGGCCGTTCGAGCAACACGGCGGCGGACTGCGTGAATAAGCCTTTCAACGGCATGGCGTTAGTCTTTCGATCCAGCAGGAGCGAGCAGGCGGGCGAGATCCGCGTGCAAAATGGATAGGCGATCCGCGGCCGGATCGCCCTCGTGCAGCATGGTGAAGTCCGCGAAGTCGAACCCCGGGGCGACGGTACAGCCGACGAGAGTCTCCCCGCTCAACGGTTCCGCCGCCTGCCAGACGCCTGCCGGCACGACGTGGCAGAACCGGCCCTCGTCGGCCGTCAGGTCGATTGAGATTGGCCCGTCCTCTTCGCCTTCGTCCCAGACCCACAGCCGCAGGGCGCCGCGATAGAGGTTCCAAACCTCGTCGCTGGTCACCCGATGCCAACGGCTCGATTCTCCCGCGGCCAAGTGAAAATAAATATGCGTGCAGGCGGACCGATCGCCGCCCGCGGGGCCGGCGCCGCGGAGCGTGCGGGCCGACCGGAACACCTCCCGGAATCGGCCGCCTTCGGGGTGCGGGGCAAGATCGGCGGGGGTCATGGGAGGGCGTACGGTCTGGCGGACGAGTGGGCGACGAATCAGGAGGACGGCGAGGACCGCGGGGCGGAGCCTTTCTCGAAGTCGGCTTCGAGCCGATCGAACGCCGCCTCCAGGATCATGCGGAGTAAGTCGGCGTAGTCGTAGCCCGCCAGGCTCGCCTGGAGATTGAACTTACCGTCCCACACCCAGCCGGGGTTCGGATTGACCTCCAGCAACCGGGGAACGCCGTCCGCCCCGCACCGGAAGTCCATGCGTGCGTAGTCGCGGCAGTCCAGCCGACTAAACAGTTTCAGCGTGTGGTCCACCATGGCCCGTCGCACCGGCTCCGGCAGCTCCGCCTCGCGAAACTTGAGGTCGGTCCAGTACGGCGACTCCGGATCCCACTTCGATTCGTAGCCCAGGATTTTCGGCAGGCCCTCCGGGAGGTCGGAATAATCGACCTCCAACACCGGCAGCACGGTGACTCCCACGCCGGGATTGCCGATCACCCCCACTGTATATTCCGGGCCCGTCAAAAATTCCTGAACGAGGATCGCCCGGCCGGGCCACTCCCGCCGGATGCGGTCGGCGGCGACCAGGATTTCGTCCGGCGTGTTGACCACGCTGCCGGCGGTGATGCCGATGCTCCCGTCGCCGCGGGCCGGCTTCAACAGCGCCGGGAACGTACTCGGCAGGTGGGCGGCCTGATCGTCGTATTCCAGGATCGTCTGGGCCGGTACGGGGACGTCCAGATCCTCCGCCACCGCCCGCACCGTCGCTTTGTCGTAGCAGACCGCCAAGCAGGCCGGCGGACCGCCCGTATAAGGCACGTTCAGTATCTCCAATAGCGCCGGGACGTGCAGTTCCTTGAGGGCGTCGTTCTCGAACCCTTCATCGCACAGGTTGAAGACGAATTCCGGCGGATCGCTTTGCAGATCGCTGATCAGCTTCGAATGATCGTTCTTAAACGTGAACGAATACCCCTTTAACTCGCCGAGGGCGTCCTTCAACTTCTGAATCGTATCCAGATCCTCCTGATTGAAGGCGCCCTCCAATTTAACGGAGTCCGGCAGGCGGGGGTCGCCCATCAGGACGGTGACCTCGCGGACGGCCGGGACCGTCCCGGCCGGCGCGGCCGGTCGGCGGGGCGCGTCGGCGGTGAGCACCAACCGCCGAGCCATCATGCCGAGGTCGCCCCGCTCGCTGGTCGCCTCGACGGCCCCGTGGTGCCGCACGCGGGCGAACCCGGCGTCCCGCAACAGGGCGGCGATCGCCTCGGGGGTATAAAGGCGCTCCGCGTAGAACTGGTCCGCAATCACCCCGCGTTCGGCGTGCACGACCACCTCGCGGCAGATGAGCCGATCCCGGACCGCGGAGAGCGTCCGCTCCCGGCAGACGAGGTGATCCCCGTCGATCCATTCCCAGCTGCGCGGCTCGAAGTTTTCGGCGAGCCACCGGCCGTCGGTCAATTCCATCGCCAGCGATCCGCCGGGGGCGAGCGCCGCCAGGACGCGATCCAGTACGACGCGGTCGTCGTCAGCCTGTTCGAAGTAGCCGAAGCTGTTGCCAAGCAGCATCACGCGGTCGTAGCCGGTCTCCGGGAGGCGAAACCGGCGGGCGTCTCCTTCGCGCAGCGTGATGGCCAGCCCCGCCGCCGCCGCCCGCCGCCGGGCCAACCGCACCAGATACCGCGACCGATCCACGCCCGTCAGTTGCGTGAAGCCACGCCGCCCCAGTTCCATCAGGTGTCGGCCCTGTCCGCAGCACAGGTCGAGGATTCGCTGACCGGGTTCGAGCCCGGCGGCGTCGATCAGCAGGTCGATCTCCCGGGCCGTCGCCGCGGCGTCCTCGACGACGTCCCCGTCCGTCTTCAAATACAACGAATTGAACAGTCCTCGCCACCACTCGGCCGGCAGGTGTCGTTCGAGATCCTGAACCGGCCCCAGCGTCCGTCGACTCGGGGCGGCGGGCTGAGCGGAGAGAGATTGAGCAGTGAGAGACGAATTCGGGTCAGCGGACAACGATTGGCGTGGAAAGCGGTCTGTGGGGGAACGGCCGACGGCGGAGCGTGTCTATCCGCGCCCGGTTTGCCAAGCGCGTCGCCACGCGATCAATGCGAATCAGGTCGAGGGCGGCGGCTCCGACCATCGCGCCGCATGCCGCGACAACGCCGCGATCCCGGGCGCCGCGGCGAGGACCGTCAGCCCGCCACCCCACAGGCCGCTCAGCAGGCCGGCGGAGATCTTCGCGGCGAACTCGGAGGGCTTCGGCGGCGCCGTGGAGGCGGCGATCGCCATCCAGTCGAGGTACCCCAGCAACGCCCCGAGCGCCCCCAACGCCGCAGGCACGACCGCGAGACATAACTGCAGCGTGAGCGTCGTGCGGTTCCGTCCTACCGCGAAGTTCCAGATCCCCCAAATCAGGGCGACGTTCCCCACGCTGATGATCGCCCACACCAGCGGGCCGGACTGCAGGGTGACGAAGATCATGGAACCACGGGGGTGAGCGACCGGGGACAGCTCAGCCTACCCAGATCGCGCGCGGCATGGCCTTCAATCCGCCTCCAGAGCCCGCCGGCGCTTCGTGAGGAAGGCGGAGATCTCACGCTGATGCTCTGCCGTTTGCCGCACGACCAGAGCGTCGGGTCCATGGGATAGACTGATGCGGCCACGTCCGCCGAACGTCGCCCAAGCGTCGCGATCGAGTGCGGCGACGACATCGTCGGCCAGCGAGCCGAGCGATTCCGCGTCGCCGTTCGTCAGATCCGTCACGGGGTAGGGAATCGTGACGATCAACGCCGCGTCCTCATCCACCGGAGCGGCGGGCGAGGCGACGACGAGCAGGGCCGCGCAAAGGACGGACATCAGCATCTCTTCCGTGAGAGGGGCGAAGCGCCCGCGAATTCGAGCGCAGCCCCCGTATCATCTGCGCCCCGCCCGGAACGCGAAAGACCAATTGCTCATGCCCGCCGATCTGCCCCACGGCGCTCCGTCGTTCGGAGTCCTGCGTCTCGCCGCCGCCGCGCCGGTCGTGCACGTCGCCGATCCGGTCGCCAACGCCGCGGAGATCCTCAAGACGCTCGAACCGCTGGGTGAGGCGCACGTCGTCGTGCTGCCGGAACTGGCTCTGACCGGCTACACCTGCGAAGACCTATTCACCCAACGCCCGCTGCTGGACGCGGCGATCGAAGGGCTGTTGAGAGTTGCGGCGGAGACGTTGACCCCGGACCAGTTGGTCGCCGTTGGGCTGCCGCTGGCCGTCGGGAACAGTCTCTATAATTGCGCCGCGGTCCTCGGCGGCGGGCGGGTGCTGGGCGTCGTGCCGAAGCAGCACCTGCCCGGCTACCGCGAGTTCTATGAACCGAGGCGATTCACCGGCGCCGACGGCAGCGAACCGCCCACGGTGCGGCTGGGCGGCGAGGACGTACCGTTCGGCATCGATCTGCTCTTTCAGTGCGTTCGCGACGGCGAGCCGGTCCCCGGGGCCGTCATCGGCGTGGAGATCTGCGAAGACCTTTGGGTGCCCTGCCCCCCGTCCGCGTTTCAGGCGCTCGCCGGGGCGACGGTCTTATTGAACCTCTCCGGCTCGAACGAGACCGTCGGCAAGGGCGAATATCGACGTCAGTTGGTCACCGGCCAGAGCGCCCGCTGCGTCGCGGCCTATGTTTACGCCGGCGCCGGGCCGACGGAGAGCACGACCGACCTGGTGCTCGGCGGGGAGTGCCTGATCGCCTCCAACGGCGGCCTGCTGGCCCGCGGCGACTCTTACATGCTCGGCGATCACGAGAACCGCACGGGCTGGCGGGGAGCGGTCGGCGTTTCGGCCGAAGTGGATCTCCCGAAGTTGCTGCACGACCGCCGAGTGATGACCAGTTTCCAGGCGGACCGCCGCGTCGGCTCCTTTGAGAACCGCACCGTCGAGGCGCCGATCTCCCCCGCCGCCGCTCCAAAGGAGGTCGTGAACGGCACGCCGTTCGTCCCCCGCAGCGGCCCGGAACTGGCCGCACGCTGCCGCGAGATCTTCAGTATTCAATGCTGCGGTCTGGCGAAGCGCCTGTCTCGACTGGGCGAAACGACGCCGCTGCAAATCGGCGTCTCCGGCGGCCTCGACAGCACGTTGTCCCTGCTGGTCGCCTGCAAAACGCTGGATGGCTTGGGCCAAAGCCGCGAGCGCATTCACGGCTTGACGATGCCCGGGTTCGGCACGACCGACCGCACCCGCACCAATGCCGACGCCTTGATGGAACAACTCGGCGTGACCGCGGACACGATCGATATTCGACAATTATGTCTCGACGCCTTCCGCGGCATCGGGCATAAACCGTTCGGCATCGACCCGGCGACCCTCGACATGGAGGAGTTCGAAGCGAAGCTGACGGAGATCGACCCCGGTGCCGGCGACCTCACGTTTGAAAACGTGCAGGCCCGCATCCGCACCTTTCTCTTGATGAGCCGCGGGTTCGTGCTGGGCACCGGCGACATGAGCGAACTCGCCCTCGGCTGGTGCACCTATAACGCCGACCACATGAGCATGTACAACGTGAATTGCTCGATTCCGAAAACGCTGGTGGCGTTCCTCGTGCGGCACGCCGCCGATACAGAATTCGACGGCCCGGCCCGCGAGACGCTGCACAGCATCGCGGACACCGTCATCAGCCCGGAACTGCTGCCTGCCCGCTCCGACGCGGAGACCGGCGACGCGATCGCACAAAGCACCGAGGACGCGCTCGGTCCCTACGAACTGCACGATTTCTTCCTCTATCACGTCGTCCGCAACGGCTTCGGCCCGGCGAAGATCCTCGACATGGCCTCCCGGGCGGAGTTCCGCGGCAGCTACGAACCGGCCGTCATTCGGGAGACGTTGCGGACCTTCTACAAGCGCTTCTTCCAGAACCAATTCAAACGCAGCTGCGTGCCCGACGGCCCGAAGGTCGGCACGGTCAGCCTCTCCCCCCGCGGCGACTGGCGGATGCCCAGCGACGCGGAAGCGTCGGCGTGGCTGGAGGAGATTTGAACGGCGGACGCCTCGCGTTGACGGGTCGTGCTTACGGATTCACGGACGCCGGCCGTTGCGTTTCGGGCGACGGGCGAAAGAACAATCCGACGGGGATCAGCAGCGCCCCGGCGACGGCGAACGCCCAGTGATAATGACCGCCGGCGGCCACGGTCGCCGTCAGTCCGAAGTATACGACCGACGACAAGACGATCCCGATCCAGTTGAAAAGGTTCATCGCCCCGATCATGCGCCCTTTGAGATCGCGCGGCGGACGGGTCTGCAGGGCCACCTGCAACGGGACCGCAAACAGCCCGCTGAACACGCCCAGCGTGGTCATCGGGGCCGCCGCGAGCCACCAGACGGCCGTTCGATAGAAGTCGATCTCAACCGGCGCCTCGCCGAAGCCGGCCCCCGCGGCGGCCCCGTCCGCGCCGTCCGCCGCCCCCATTGCCTCCACTGGCGGGTGGAACCATCCGACCGCCACCAACACGGCGAAGCTGGCGACGATGCCCCACGTCCCGATGGACACCAGCCCGTAACGCACCCGCTCCCCCGAGAGCTTGCCGGCCAGGACGCAACCGGCGGCGATGCCGAACCCGGTGCAGGAGAGCAGCACGCTGGTGCCCGTATCGCTGAATCCCAGTTGCACTTTCCCGAAGGCATTGACAGCCAACGGCACCAATCCGCCGACCAGCCAGAACAGCGAACTCACCATCAGCACCTGCAACAGCAGGCGATCCCGCCGCAGCGTCTCCCACAGGCTGTGATGCACGAAGAGGGCGGACGGGGTGAATCGAGCGTCCGGCTCCGCAACGGGCGTCCGACGAATTAACAACGAGGTCGTCGTTCCGATCACCGCAATCACGACGCAGCCGGCGCTGATGATCCAGAGCCGACCGGCCAACTGATCCTTCAAAAACCCCGCCGAGGCCGTCCCGAAAATGATCGCCAGGAAGGTGGTCATCTGGATCAGCCCGTTCGCCTTGGGCAGGTCACGATCGGCGAACAACTCCGGCAGGATGCCGTACTTCGGCGGACCGAAAAACGCGCTCTGGGCGCTCATCAGCGCCAGGACTCCGAACAGCAGTAACAGCAGGGCCGATAGGTCATCGCCGCCGATCCAGAACGCCGCGGCGCCCAACAGCATCACGACGATCTCAGCGACTTTACAGAGGACGATCAGCCATCGTTTGGACAGTCGATCGGACAGCCACCCGGCGAAACCGGACAGCAACATGAACGGCACCGCGAACATCGCCTGGGCCATGAACTGACGGTCGTCGCCCGTCCGCAGCGCGTAGTCCAAACAGACCAGCAGCACGAGTTGCTTGAACAGATTGTCGTTGAAGGCGCCCAGAAACTGGGTGACCAGCATCCCCCAGAATGAACGATCCCGCGTGAGCGAAGCGGCGGGCGATTCGGATGAGTTCATGCGGGGCGTTCGGCAGGTCGGCGCGGCGGACGGTACCCGAAAGAGGCCGCCGGTTCGCGGACGAACCGCTTGCGGAGCGAACCGCCGCGGACTCGCTTGCCGAGGCCGCCGTCCGCTTCGGAGACTGGCCCCGTCGCACTCGCCACGAATCTCTGCTCATGACTCGCCTCCCCCGCCTCGCCGTCCTGCCGATCGCCGCGCTGCTGCTCGGTCTCGCCGTGGGCTGCTCCTCGAACGACGCCGACACCTCCGACGGTCCGGCGGCCGCTGAGACCCTCAAGATCGCCGTCATTCCCAAGGGCACGACGCATGAGTTCTGGAAGAGCGTTCACGCCGGCGCCCAGCGAGCGGCGGAGGATCTCTCCACGCCGGAACGCAAGATCGAGATCGAATGGAAGGGCTCGCAGGAGGAGAGCGACACCGCCGGGCAGATTCGGGTGGTGCAGAACTTCCTCACCCGCGGCGTGGACGGCATCGTGCTGGCGCCGAACGACAGCGGCGGGCTGGTGGACGCTGTCGCCGGCGCCGCGGGCGAGGGCGTGCCGGTCGTGATCTTCGACTCCGCCCTCGCCACCGACGCCGCGGATCAGGGAGCGGAGACGGTCTCCTTCGTCGCCACCGACAACTTCGTCGGCGGTCGCCAGGCGGCAACGCGGCTCGTCGAGGCCATGGAGGCCTCCTCCGGCGAGGGCAAGTCGGCCGTCATCCTGCTGCGATATAAAGCCGGCAGCGAATCGACGGAGCAACGCGAAGAAGGTTTCCTCGCCGAACTGAACGAGAATCACCCGGACGTCGAGATCCTCTCCGCCGATCAGTACGCCGGCACGACGCCGGAGTCGTCCCTCGGCGCCGCGACGCAGGTTCTGCAACGCTTCGAGGGCGAGTTTAAAGGTCGCCCCGCCGGAATCTTTGCGGTCTGCGAGCCGAACGCCGACGGCGTGCATCGGGCGCTCAAGGAACTGTCGCTGACGGACACGGTGTCGTTCGTCGGCTTTGATCCGAACGAAACGTTGGTCGCCGGCCTGCGGGACGGCAGTGTGGACGGCATCGTCGTGCAGGACCCGGTCGGGATGGGCGACCGGGCCGTCCGCACGCTCGTCGCCCACATCGACGGCGAGGAGGTGGACGCCCGCATCGACACCGGCGTCTCCGTCGCGACCCCGGAAAATCTCGACGATCCGGCGATCGCCGCGCTGCTGGACCCGCCGGTCGCGGAGTGAGCGCGATGCCGGCCCCGCTACTGACCATGCACGGCGTCTCCAAACGCTACGGCCCCACCGTGGCGTTGGACGGCGTGGACGTGGCGGCGAAGCCGGGGCGCGTGCTGGCGCTGATCGGGGAGAACGGCGCTGGGAAAAGCACGCTGATGAAGGTTCTCGCCGGCGCCGTACGGCCGGATGCGGGGACAATGACCTTCGCCGATTCGCCCTACGCTCCGAACGGGCCGACCGCCGCGCGGGCGGCGGGGGTGGCGATGATCTATCAGGAATTGAATCTCGCCCCGGACCTCTCCGTCGAGGACAACCTGATGCTCGGCCGCGAGCGGTCGACCTTCGGGCTGCTCAGTCGGACCGAACAACGCCGCCGTTGTCGGGCGGCGCTGGAGAAGCTGGGGCACGGATCGCTCGACGTGCGGACGCCGGTCGGCCGACTGCCGGTCGGCACGCGGCAGGTGGTCGAGATCGCTCGGGCCGTGCTGGACGAGGCCCGGGTCGTGGTGTTCGACGAACCCACTTCCTCCCTGCCCCGCAAGGAAGCGGAGGCGCTGTTTGCCGTCATTCGCACGCTGACCGCGGAGGGCGCCGCCGTCATTTATATCAGCCATTTTCTGGAAGAAGTCCGAGCGATCTGCGACGACTACGCCGTGCTCCGCGACGGCCGGGCGGTCGGTTCGGGCGAATTGAAAGACGTGACGGAACCGCAGTTGGTTTCGCTGATGGTCGGCCGCGAGGTGGACGAATTGTTCCCCCAGGTGCCGCACACGCCCGGCGAACCGCTGCTGACGATCGACGCCCTCACCGGCGCCGACGGCACGCCGCGCGGCGCCTCGCTGGAGGTGCGACGAGGTGAGATCCTCGGCGTCAGCGGCTTGATCGGAGCGGGTCGCACGGAACTGGTGCGGGCGATTTACGGCTTGGACGCGGTTCGCTCCGGAACGGTGCGGGTAAACGCCTCCCCCCCCGGAGCCGGGCCGCGGGGACGGGTGCGGAGCGGGATCGGCTTCGTCTCGGAGGACCGGGCCGGCGAGGGATTGATGCTGAACCGCACGATCGCGGAGAACGCGACGCTCGGCCGGCTCTCCCCGCTGTCGCGGGGCGGCTTCCTCAATCCGGCCGCCCCGAACGCCGCCGCCGAGGGGCTGATCCGACGGCTGGGCGTGAAGGCCCGCGGCCCGCGGCAGACGGTCGGCGAACTGAGCGGCGGCAACCAGCAAAAGGTCGCCGTTTCGCGTGTGCTGCATCAGCAAAACGATGTCTGGCTGCTCGATGAACCGACCCGCGGCATCGACGTCGGCGCCAAAAGCGACCTGTACCGATTGATGGGGGAAGCCGCCGCGGAGGGCAAAGCCGTCCTGTTCGTCAGCAGCTATCTGCCGGAACTGCTGGCCGTGTGCGACCGCGTCGCGGTGATGAGCCGCGGCGAACTCGTCGCGGTCCGCGACGCCGATCAATGGACCGCGGAGACCGCGATGGCGACGGCGATCGGGGCCGGCGACGTTTCACCCGAGCAAACCGCTCAGAAGACTGCGGGAGAGACCTCATGAAGTGGGCTTCGTTTCGTTCCGCCCTCACGACCGCCGGGCCGGCGCTGGCCCTCATCGGGATCATCGCGGGGTTCGCGTTCTTCGACTGGCAGCAGGACGGCGAATCGACCTTCCTCACCGTCCGCAATCTCCGTGTCATGGTGCAGGACGTCCTGCCGGTCGCGGTGGCGGCCTTGGGCATGACCGTAATCATCGCCGCCGGCGGGATCGACCTGTCCGCCGGCACGATGCTGGCGTTGTGCGCGGTGGTGCTCGCCGCCTCGCTGAAAGCGGGATGCTCCGCGGGGACGGCCATGTTGCTGGCGGTCGCCTGCGGTGCGGCTTGCGGGGCGTTGAACGGCGTGCTGATCGCGTCGCTGGGCGTGGTGCCGTTCGTCGTCACGCTGGGCACCTTGGGAGCGTTCGAGGGGGCGGCGAAGATCGTCGCAGAGGAAACCACCGTCCGCCCGGGTCGCGATGCCATCCCCAGTTGGCTCGGCCGGCTGACCTCCATTCAGAACGACTCGCTGGTCCTCGGCCTGCCCGGCGGGGCGTGGGTCTTGCTGGGGCTGGCGATCGCGGTGGCGGTCGTCCTGCGGCTGACGGTCTTCGGCCGGCACCTGTTCGCGATCGGGTCGAACGAGAAAACCGCTCGGCTGTGCGGCGTCTCGGTCGGGCGAACGAAGGTGCTCGTCTACGCCCTCGGCGGTCTGCTGACGGGGGCCGCGGGCGTCATGCAGTTCTCCCAATTGAACGCCGGTAGCCCCACCAGCGGGCTGGGGATGGAACTGCAGGTGATCGCCGCGGTCGTGATCGGCGGCGGTTCGCTGAGCGGCGGCCGCGGCGGAGTCTTCGGCACCCTCACCGGCGTGGCGATCGTCGCGGCGATCGAAAGCGGCGGCTTTCAACTCGGCTGGAGCAACCCGGTCCAACAGATCGCGCTGGGAGCGATCATCGTCGCCGCCGTCGCCGCCGACCGCGCCCGGGCCCGGTCCGGCGGGTGAGAGCCCAAGAAGCGAGCACCGGAGACCGGGGCTGGGGGACTCCCGGTCCCGACGGACCGTTCGACGCCTGTAGACTCCAGCGATGCAATACCCCGACCTCGCCCACAATGTCCCCCACCTCGCCGCGGTACTCTGGTCGCGGGTGGAGGCTCTCGCCGAACGGCAGATCGAAGCGCGTCGACATCTGCACCAATCGCCCGAACCCAGCGGCGAGGAATGGGGCACGACGGCGTTCGTCGCGGACACGCTGACCGAAGCCGGCCACTCCCCCCGCACCTTCGGCGACGTGCCGGGGGCGATCTGCGACGTCGACCTCGGCGAACTTCCGCCCGATGCCCTGCGGGTGGCGATCCGCGGGGATATGGACGCCCTGCGGGTCTGCGAAGAAGCCGACGTGCCCTACGCCAGCGATCGCCCCGGGTTGATGCACGCCTGCGGGCACGACGCCCACACCAGCCTCGCGCTCTTCGCCGCCCTCGCCGCGGGCGAAGTCGCCGCCGACTGGGACGGCCCGCCGATCGGGCTCCGGTTCCTGTTCCAACCCGCCGAGGAGAACGGCAAGGGGGCGCACTGGCTCTGCAAACGCGGGGCGATGAAGGGGGTGTCGCATGTGCTCGCCGCGCACGTCGATCCGCACTTCCCCGCCGGCGAGGTGGGGGTGAAGGACGGCCCGTTGACGGCGTTCTGCGACGAACTGCACGTCAACGTCAAGGGGCGCGGCGGCCACGCCGCCCGACCGCACGAAAGCCGCGACCCGCTCGCGGCGGCGTGCTCGCTGGTGAACACGCTCTACAGCCTCGTTCCCCGTCGATACGACGCGCAGCAAGCGGCCGTGCTGACGTTCGGGATGCTGAACACGGGAGCCGCGCCGAACGTCATCCCGGACAGCGCCGAACTCCGCGGCACCCTCCGCACCTTCGACCCCGCGGTGCGGGATACGATCCTCCGCACCGTCACGGAGGCCTGCGCCGGCGTGGGCGCCGCCCGGGCGGTGAGTATCGAACCGAAATTCGTCGCGGCGTTGGCCGGCGTGACGAACGATCCCGGCTGCACCGCGGCCCTCGCCGCCGCCGCGGCGGACCTCCTGGGCGAGGAGGCGATCACCCGCCTCGATCGGCCGAGCTTGGGAGGGGAGGACTTCAGCGGCTATCTGGACTACGCCCCCGGGGCGATGTTCCGCCTCGGTTGCGCCCCGATCGACGGCCCGGACTACCCGCTGCACAACCCGAAATTCTCCATCGACGAACGCTGCCTGGCGATCGGTACGAAGGTGCTGCTCGGCGCCGCGGTCCGGCTGGCGACGAGGGCGTGACGGAGGTCTCATAAAACGCCGGGAGGAAATCCCGTCTTGACCGTTCTCATCGATCAGTAGGACGATCCCCGACGACCGAAGTCGATCCCGAGCGTTCAATGAAGTGGATTCTCTCAACTGTGCTCGCGAGCCTCGTCGCCTTCGCGCTCGTGACAGCCGATCCGACGACGCTCCCTGCGTCTTCCGCCCGGCAGTCGGTGATCGCCCCGGAATCGTTTGAGGGGAACAACTGTCGCAGCAGAATCGCCCCGGACCGCCCGACGTTCCGCGACTTGATCGAGGAGATCGGCGGCGATGACGACATCTCAGTCAGCGGAACGGTGTGCTGGGGACCGGACTGGGACGAACGCCCCCTTGCCCCCGATGTCTCACGACAAGTCCTCGCCGGCCTGCTCGCGGAGCCTTGTCCGAGTTTGGTTTGCGATTGTTTGGTGATGCCCTGCCCTCCGAAATACACCTTCAACGTTCGCGCCGAGTCCGGCGCCGTCCATGTGGAGATCAGTTCCTGCGGAGGACTGATAGCGAATCTCGGTACGGAACGATTCGGCGACGAAATGTGGATGTCCGGGGCCGTGACGGAGCAGTGCCGACAGGTTCTTGATTTCGATTGGTGACGACGTGACCGTCCGATTCGCCGAACCGCGGCGAAGTCCGATGACCGAACCCGCTCCAAGTCACGGCAGCAGCACGGTGGGGCCGGTGTAGTTCACGCGTTTGATCTCGTGCTTGCCGGCGGGGAACGTCTTGTAAAAGACCGCGAGCTTCGCTTTCTCTGACGGAGCGGAATGCATGAAGGACACCTTCGTCTTCGTCCAGCCCTCGGCCTCGAACTCCTTCGTCGACTGCGGAAATTTGTTCATCGGATTGAACTCCGCCATGGCGACGTAGACTCGACCCGGCCGCCGGACCTGGATGACGACCGAACCCCGATTCCCCTCGGACATCGGGGCGAATCGCCGGACCGGGAGGGTGTCCGGGACGTCGTATAGCACGTAGTGCCGGTCCCAGAGAAACTTCGTCCCGCATTCCAGAGGAAGCGACGCCTTCGCCCCCTGTGTGACGACGTAATCCGCCGCCATCGCCCGCCCCGCGATCGACGGCTTCGCCCGCACGGCGTCCCGTTCATCCCTCAACCGCTTCGCATCCCCGATCCGGTCGAGCCGCACGGCGTCTCGCACGGCCGCTTCGTAGGCCCGCTCCAGTTTGACCAGCTCGATACTGAGAACGCGCTCGTAGGCTCGCGTGTTCACCGACTTCGGCAGCGTCCCCTCGTTGAGAAACGCGCGGCGCTGATCCAGGAGATCCTCGACGGATCCGAGCGCCCCTTTCCGCTTCGCATCGTCCAACGCCCGTTTCAGATCCTCGATCACGTCGTCGCGGGCCGCGTCGACGGCCTCCGCGTAGGCGTCTCGGGCCTGCTCCAGCGTTGCCGTCACCTTCGCGAGTGGATCGTCCGCCTCCTGCGGCGTGCCGACGAGCAGCGGGATGAGAAGAGCGGCGGCGTTCACGGTCCGGTCTCGGTTGGGAATCGAGCGGGAATGGGGACGAGAAAACGCTAACCGGAGGCCCCGCCCCCCGCGACCGACCTCAGCCGGCGTTCGCGTGCCGGAGCGACACGGGCGCCGTTTCACCGGGAGGGTGGGGAGATCGTTCCTTCCCCTTATCTCCGACGGGCCGCGTCGCTCTCCATGGCACGCACCCGGCAAAAGCGCACCCACATTGACGACACTTGGTGCGAAGAAGAGACGCCCGCTGCCGATTCGATTTTCGGGAAAGATAGGCTGTAGGCCTATTTCCTAGCCGCGCGAAGGATTTTGACGGCTGCGGCACGGCAGATGCATTTCTGACAATCGCCGACGACGACCGAGGGTCGAGTCGCCGGTCGCTCTCACGGCCCTCCCGCACCTCTCCAGACCCTCCCACAGGATCCCTCCGATGAGCATCATCAAAACCTCCGCCGCCGCGGCCATGCTGGCCGGCTGCTTCGCCTTCGGCTCCACCAACACCGCCGAAGCCGGCGGGTTCAGCCTGCAGATCGGTCGCCCGGCGTACGGCGGCAGCTACTACGGCAGCAACTTCAACCGCGGCTACTACGGCAACAGCTTCAACCGCGGCTACTACGGCAGCGGATTCAACCGCGGCTACTACAGCGGCGGGTTGAATCGCGGCTACTACGGCGGATTCGGCGGGACCAGCGTGTACCACGACACCTCCCACATCGACGTCATCAACGGGCGTCCGGTGCTCCACCGGTCGGGTCATTTTGATTACTACGGCCCGGGACACTTCGGCGGTCACGGCGGCTTGGGCGGCCACCACGACCACCACTAAACGAGAGTCGCTTACCATTGAACGACTACCACTGAACGACGTTCGTTCGAGCGACAGAGAAGCCGCGGCGTCCCCGGGACGTCGCGGCTTCTGGCGTGCGGGGGCCAAGCGCGGCGAACGCCGGCGGGACCGCCCGTCACCCCGCCTTCCGCACCTGCACGGACTCGCCGTCGTCGGCGTCCTGTCCGTAGTTGATCGGCACGTCCACGCTGCGCAGGAACTCCGCGGCCTCTTCCGGGGGAACCGGGTTGATATAGAACCCGCTGCCCCATTCAAAGCCCGCGACCCGCGTCAATCGGGGGAACACTTCCAAATGCCAGCGATAATGCGGCAGTTCGGGGGTATCGAACGGAGCGGTATGCAGCACGTAGTTATACGGCGGATCGTCCAGCGCCAGTTCGAGCTTCGCCAGCGTCGTCTTCAACACCTTGGCCAGCGCGGCGATCTGTTCGTTCGAACTCGTCTCGTAGTGGCTGGATTGGTGCTTGGGGATGATCCAGGTCTCAAACGGAAACCGCGACGCGAACGGGCAGACCGCCGCGTAGTCCGCGGTCTCCAACACGACCCGCTCACGTGATTCCAGCTCCTGATCGAGCAAATCCTGATACACGCACCGGCCGCGGTAGTTGTAGAACTCCAACGCCCCGGTCATCTCCTCCCAAACGCTGATCGGCACCACGCTGGTGACGATCAGTTGGCTATGGGCGTGTTCCAGGCTCGCGCCGGCGAGCGCGCCTTTGTTCTTAAAGATCAACGCGTGCACCAGTCGCACGTCGCGTTTCAGGTCGAGCAGACGATCTTTATACGCGCCCAGCACGGCGCGTACGTTGTCCTCGGGGAGCCGGGCGAGACTTTCCTCGTAGTGCGGGCACTCGATGACGACTTCATGGGCGCCGACGCCGGTCATGGTGTCGTACAGGCCGACGCCCCGCTTCTTGAGTTCCTCGTCGGTCCGCAGCGCGGGGAACTTATTGGGCACCACGCGCACCTTCCAACCCGGCCCGTTCGGCGTGCTGCCGGGCGGGCGGACGGCGAGGATCTCCGGCGGCGTCAGGCCTTCGTTCCCCTCGGCGAACGGGTCCAAGCGGTCCGTGGCGACGCGGAACACCGGCTCGTGGTGCACCGGCCGCTTGGCCCGGTCCGGGGCGATAATGACCCAGCGGCCGGTAACGGGGTCTTTACGGAGATCGCTCATGCTGTTTGTAGGGTCCGCTATGTGGACCGTCGATGTTGATGTCGGGTTGGGGCGAAGCCGGCCATACAGGCCGGCGCACACGGTCCGCACAGCGGACCCTACGTCACGCCTGCCAGCGTTCGCGTTCAAAGTCGGCGGTGGGACAATCGAGGCGGATGCTGCCCTCGCGGGGGGCGCGGTCCTCGCTGGCGTCTCCGCGGACGGCTTCGACGGCGAAGTGCACCGGCTCGCCGGGCTCCACGCCGAGGTCCGACAGCGGCACGACCAGTTCGAAGATCTCGCCCAGCCCCGCTTGCGGCTCCGCGGACTTCAACGTCTTGCCGTCGCGAATCACTTCGGTGATCGGTTCGCCGTCGGCGAGGCCCGTGACGCGGATCTCCGTCTCGTCCGGCTGCTGGAAGCGAATGCGAAGCTCATCGAGTCCCGCGAGGGCGTCGGCGGCTCGGTCGTTCGTATCGACTCGCAGACAGAAGTTGCCGTCCCCCTGCTCCAAGGCGCCGGGGGTGAGGTCGAAACCGAACATCACCTCTTTCAGCAGTCCCTCGGTGACGATCGCCATCGTGCCGCGATCGTTGCCGGGGGCGTACCGGCCGGCACTGACCCATTCAAAATAGGTCCGACGCCCGTTCGGATGGGCGCACACGAAGCCGGTGGGCAGCGTATGCGTCTGCTTCGGCTCCGCGTTCGTGATGGGCACGTCGAGGTTCGGGGGCGCCTCGCCGCCCAGCAGCTTATAAACGTTCCGCAGGTGACGGCGGAACAGGTCGTCGAACAGGTCGTCCTGTCCGCTGCTGCGGTCGTCGCCGTACCACCAGAACCAGTCGGATCCTTCCGCGATATAGAGCTCTTCCCACGCCTGCTCGACCTTGTCGGGGTCGGCGCCGTTCGCCTCCTCCGTCTTGAGATACTCGCGGGTTTCGTGCAGGCGGTCCCAGCCGTCGCGGTCCTCCTTGTGACCGATCCAAATATAGAAATCGTGGTTGATCCACGATCCGGCGAACAGGCGATCGACCCGGTCGGTCGGCGGGTGCTCTTTGATGTGGTCGGAGATCCGCACCGGCTGGATGTTCGGGTGGTTGACGCACTCCCGATACAACGTCCGCAGGAAGCCGACGCCGCCGTCCGGGTAGTACTCCCAGCAGTTCTCTCCGTCGAGCACCACCGGCACCAACGCCGGCCGGCCGCCGTTGGCGGCTTCGACCGCCTGGCGGATGCCGTCCACCTTGCCCAGCAGATCGTGGGCGGCGGCGTGCGGATCCATCCGTTGATAGTTGAAGCCGACGCCGTCGCTCATCGCGTGATCCCGGAAGACGCCCCGCAGCGGGTCGCCGTTGGGAAGCGTCGCATTCAAGTCCCAGGGGCGGAACAACTTGTCCGGGTTCTTGAGATGTCCGCGGCCGTCCCGGCTGACGAGTCCGCCGGTGCTGTGGGCGAGGATCTCCTCGTCCGTGGCGATCCAGGGCACGCCGGTGGCGGCGATCTCCGCGAGGATCGCCTGCGAGACGCTGCCCTCGCTGGGCCACATGCCGGCGGGAGCGCTGCCGAATTGCTCCTTGTGATAGGCGACGCCGCGGAGGATCTGCTCCCGGGCGTCTTCTTCATACCGCTCCGTATATTGCGGCAGCGGGCAGCCGGGCATCGCCTCGTGGGCGCTCTCTTTATTCCATAGCAACGGCAGGATCGGGTGGTACATCGGCGTGGTGGTGAGGTCCACCTGTCCGCCGTCGGACAACTCTTTATGCAGCGGAATCACTTCCGCGACGAGTTCCCGTTGACGCTCGAAGAACCACTCCTTTTCGGACTCGGTCCAGTGGCGGCCCTTCTCCCGGAACTCCCGCAGGTCGTCGTCCCGCTCAAAGACGAGTTCGTGCACCCAGGTGAGGTTGCTCCAGATCTGGAGATCCCGCACGTCGCGTTCGGTGAACCGGCGGGCGGCTTCCTCGGCGCTGCTGGAGCCGAACCCGCGCAGTTCATGCAGCTCCCGATAGCGGGCGTGGGGACGAACCATCGTCTCCGCGTTCGCCATGAAGAAGTTATCCATCAGATAGGCCGCGTCATTCGCCGCCAACCCGTCGGCGGGCAGCTTCGAGACGTCCAGATGGCGGTCGCTGCGCCCCTCGACGTACTGGTTGATCTGCACCAGCAGACTCGGCACGAGGTTGATCGCGCAGCGGAACTCCGGCACTTCTTTAATGTGCAGAGCCATCCCCAGATAATCCTTGGTGCTGTGCAACCGCACCCAGGGCATGAGGTTCTCGCGGGCGACGTCGTCCGGGTAATAGGGTTGGTGCTGGTGCCAGACGAACGCCAGGTGCGCGGGAGCCGTCATCGTGAGCGAGGGTCGAAGAGCGATGGGAGATGGGAACGGCGAACGCCCCGCGGGGCGTTCGCGGCATGAAATCGATCAGGCGCCGTCGTGGCGGGCGGCTGCGGCCTGATAAAGCTGAAGGTATTCGGCGGCGGAGGCGTCCCAGCTATGGTCGGCCGCCATGCCGTTCTGAACGAGTTTCGCCCAGTCGGCGGGGGCGTCGCGATAACACTCCGCCGCCCGGCTGACCGCTTCCCACAGGTCGGGCGGCGTCGGTTGCGTGAAGACGAAGCCGTTCGCCGAACCGTTCGCGAGGTTGTCGGGCGTCGCATCGACGACGGTGTCGGCCAGGCCGCCGACCGCATGAACGACCGGGACCGTGCCGTAGGCGAGCGAATACATCTGGTTCAGCCCGCAAGGTTCGTACAGGCTGGGCATCAGATAGGCGTCGCAGCCCGCTTCGATCCGATGCGCCAGGCCGTTGTCGAACCCGACCACGCCGGCCACCTGTCCGCTGTACTCGTTCGACAGGTGCCGGACGAACCCTTCGTAGCGCGGGTCGCCGGTGCCGAGGAACGCGAACTGGGCGCCGGTCGCGATCAGCTCCTCGGCGCAGCCGGCGATCAGATCGAAGCCTTTTTGATCGGTCATCCGGGAGATCATCCCGAACAGCGGCGGGTCCGGCTCGCCGGCGGCGGGCGTCTTCAGTTTTAATTCCTGACGCAGCGCCGCTTTGCAGGCGGCCTTCCCTTCCGCGACGTTCTCCGCGGTGTAGTTCGCGGCGAGATAGGGGTCGTTTTCAGGACTCCACTCGGCGGGGTCCACGCCGTTCAGCACGCCGGAGAGGTCGCTGCCGCGGGCGATGAGGGCGCCTTCGAGTCCGTAACCCAGCGCTTCGGTGCGGATCTCGTTCGCGTACGTCGGCGAGACAGTGGTGACCTTATCCGCCGCCGCGATGCCCGCCTTCAATAAATTGAGCCGGCCGTGATGTTCCAACTGCGTGTAGTGGAACCGGTCCCAATCCAACCCCGTCCGACGCATATCCCAATGCGGGAAGCTGCCCTGAAAGGCGAGGTTATGAATGGTGAAGACGCTGCCGGTCGATTCAAAGCCGGGCGTGCCGCGGTAGTCGTCCTCCAACATCGCCGGGACGAGGCCCGTCTGCCAATCGTTGGCGTGGATGCAGTGCGGCCGCAACGCGAGCAGGCGGGCCAGTTCGAGAGCCGCCCGGCTGAAGAAGATAAATCGTTCCGCGTTGTCCTCGTAGTCGCCGACGGGGTCGCCGTAGAGGCCGGGCCGGTCGAAGTAATCGGCCTGATCGACGAACAAGACCCGCACCTCACGGGGTTCGCCCGCGGGACCGGGCGCTTTCAGCACGTCCCATCCGCTGCGGGCCTGCACCGTGCGATCGCCCATGCGGACGGGAAACGCAGGGCCGTCCAAGCTGAGCGGCGGGCGTTTGTTCTTCTCCTGCACCTCGACGTGATGCGGCAGGATCAGGGAGACGTCGTGCCCCGCGGAGGCCAGCGCTTTGGCCAGCGCCGTCGAGACGTCCGCCAGCCCGCCGGTCTTGCTGTACGGAACGGCCTCGCTACTGATCAGGAGGAGGCGCATCGGACGGGGCTTCGGGGCAAAGGGGGCGGCGCTCCCCGACGGAGGCGGACCGCGAGGAACCCTCAATCCTAGCCCAAACGGCACGGCTTGTCAGCGAATCGCCCGCTCATTCCGACGACCGCCGACATCGTAATTCCTTGATCTTTCCAAGTGCGGCGCCGGGCGTTCTCCCCCGAGCGCTCCGGGGGCCGTCCCGGTGTCGTTCAGCCGCACCGACGATCAACGTGGTGCGCTCCCGCGTCCCGCATTCGACGATCTCCCTCCCGCTTCGCAGTCATGTATAAGTTCGCCTCCGCGTTCGGCCTGTTCGCCAGTTTCCTGCTGTTCGGAGGCGTCTGGATGGGGCTGATCTCCGTGATCCCCGCGGGGATGCCGCGAGATGTCGTCACCTGCGGCCTCGGCGTGCTGTTCAGCGGGACGTTTCTCTACCTGCTGCTCTCCCGACTGCGAAACCTCTACGCCGGCCTGGGACGCTTCTGGGCGGAGGCGGCGATGGCGGCGGCGAACCTCGCCCTGCTGCTCTGCGCGTTCGCGGTGATCTATAAGACCTATGGAACGAGCGAGGCGACGGACATCAGCAGCTTCATCGCGGACACGACCGTCTCGCCGGAGGGGAAGGTCACGACGTTCGGGGGAGCGCTGTATTACTCCGTCGTGACGTTTACCACGTTGGGCTACGGAGACTTACAGCCGCGGGGGGTGATGCGGTTTATGGCCTGCCTGGAAACGTTCGTCGGCTATCTCGTGCTGGGCATCCTGGCGTCCACGGTGGCCGACTTCGTGCAGAAGTGGGCGAAGACCACGGTCGACGAATCCGACAGCAGCCTCGGCGACGGCTTGATCGACCAACCGGACGGCGAGGACCGCTGATCATCTGGCTCGCAGGAATTGGCGAGCGCGTTCACCCGTCCAACAGGTAGCAGGTCAGCGACCGAGCTCCGTGAGCGCCGATCACGAGGGACTGTTCGATATCCGCCGTTTTACTGGGACCGGAGACGAACATTCCGAAGCCGCCGCGACCGAACTTCTGGCGATGAGAACCGTCGGCGTCCGCGAGGCGGGCGTAGGCTTCGTGCATCGTATGCTCGATCTCGCTTGCCGGAACGGCCAGCACGAGATGCTGGGCGATCACGCACAGGCCGCGGTGATCGGAGTGGGAGAAGTCGAGCCAGACCGCCCCGTTCTCCGCGACGCCGAACAGCCCGTCAAACACCGCCACGTCCACGCCGGCCAGTTCGTGGACGTCCGGCACGGCGCTCAGCCCCTCGGTCGTCTCGCCCAAGCCGTCGACCAGCGACACGGTTTGCTTTGCCTCGGCCCACACCGGCAACTGCTTCAGATGAGCATTCGCCGCGGCGAGATCCGCGACCCGCACCGGCGTTCCGCCGACGGCCCCCAAAACCTCTTCGAACTGGGCCAGCGGGTCGTCATAGCGAATCCATTGCTCGGCGTTGAGGTCCGGCAGTTCGACCGCTTCGAGCAGTCGCCCGCGGAGCTTTTTAAAGAGGGCGGTTCGCGTGGCGGACACGGACGGCTCAGCGGCGGGGGAGTTCATGGAGCGTAAAACGTTTGCGAGGAAAACGAAGCGACGGGCCCGCGAAGCGCCGTCAGCGTGGAGCGTCGCCCGCCCCGTTTGACGAAGGCTGCGCCGATTCCGCCTTCAATTCGTCACGCCACATCTGCTTAAAGCTTTTGGGCGGCGCCGGGGGAAGATCGCGGCCGTTGCCCCAAGCGTTGAGGCGATTATAAACCGCCATCTTCGGCAGCACGGGGAGAGCTTTGCGGGCGATTTTGCCCACGGCGCCGAACAGCTTGGGCGAATTGAGCAGCGTGCTGGCGGCCTTCATCTGAATTCGTTTTCCCCACGGCAGCAATCCGCGGTCGCCGACCGTCTTCCGCAACGCCAGCAGTTGATGGTGCAACGGAATCTTGACCGGGCAGACGTCCGTGCAGCTGCCGCACAGGCTGCACGCGAAGGGCAGCGAGCCGTGGGCGTCGCCGCGTTCGCCCTCGCGGGCGTCCTCTCCCGCGATCATCGGGGTCAGGGCGTGCAACGGGTTCAACACGCTGCCGACCGGGCCGGGCACGGTGGCGGCGTAACTGTGCCCGCCGCTGCGCCGGTAGACGGGACACGTATTAATACACGCCCCGCAGCGGATGCAGTTGAGAATGTCCCGGAACTGCGGGTCGTCCGCGAGATCGCTGCGGCCGTTGTCGACCAGCACGATATGCAGTTCCCCGCCCGGCCGCGGGCCGTGAAAGTGACTCGTATAGGTGGTAATCGGTTGACCGGTGGCGCTGCGTCCCAGCAGACGCAGATACACCGCGAGATCCGCCGCCCGGGGGACCAGCTTCTCGATTCCCGTGCAGGCGATGTGCAAGCGGGGCAGGCTCGTGCCGAGGTCCGCGTTGCCCTCGTTCGTGCAGACGACGAAGCCGCCGGTCTCCGCGACGAGAAAGTTCACCCCGGTGATGCTCGCCTCGGCCCCTAAAAATTTTTCCCGCAGGTGCTGGCGGGCGGCTTCCGTGAGGTACGCCGGATCGGCGTTGCCGGCCTCGGTGCCGAGGTGTTGATTGAACGTCTCCGAGACGTCTTCCCGCTTCAGGTGAATCGCCGGCAGCACGATGTGACTGGGCGTTTCCTCCCGCAGCTGGACGATTCGCTCGCCGAGGTCGGTATCGGTGACTTCGATGCCGTTCCGAATCAGATGCGGGTTGAGGTGCACCTCCTCCGTCAGCATCGATTTCGATTTCGTCACCTTTTCGACGCCGGCCTCCTGAAGAATGCCGAGGACGATGCGGTTGTGCTCCTCCGCATTCGCGGCCCAATGGACCTTCGCCCCGAGAGCGGTCGCGTTCTTCTCGAACTCCTCCAGATAGTCCGGCCAGCGGGAGATCGCGTGCCGTTTGATCTGACTACCCAGCTCCCGCAGGCGTTCCCACTCGGGGACGGAGTGCGCCTGTTTGTCGCGCTTGGTGCGGACGAACCACAGGGATTCGTCGTGCCAGTGGGCGCGGGCGTCGTCGGCGACGAAGGCGCGGGCGCGATCGGGGTGCTCGGCGGTTTTCATCAGGGCGGGCGGCGAAGGCGAATCAGTGAACTCTAGAACCGTGCGAAACAGGAGATCGTCACGTCTCCCGCGTCGCTTCCTCCAGCACTTCGGCGACGTGCAGCACGCGGGTCTGTTTGTCGCCGCCGCGGCGGAGGACCCCCTCCAGGTGCATCAGGCAACTCATGTCCGGGCTGACCAGCGCTTCCGTGCCGGCCTGTTTGTGGTCGGCGATCTTGTCCTGCCCCATCATCACGCTGACCGCCTCTTCGTTGACCGCGAAGGTGCCGCCGAACCCGCAGCACTCGTCGGGGCGAGCCGGTTCGCTGAACGTGAGGCCCTCCAATCCAGTCAGCAGGGACTTCACCTTGTCGAAGGGTTCGACGTTTCGTTCGCTGCCGCTGCCCAGCCGCAGTTCCCGCAAACCGTGACAGCCGGGGTGCAGGCCGACTTTGTGGGGAAACCGGCCGCTCGGGCTGCCGACCTTCAGCACGTCCGTGAGGAACTCGCAGAACTCATACGTCTTCGCCTTGAGTTCCTCGAACCCGGGCTGACCTTCGAGGAACGGCCCGTAGTGATTCCGCACCATCGAGGTGCACGAGCCGCTGGGACAGACCACGGCGTCGAACTCCGCGAAGGTTCGCAGATTGGTCTCCGCGAGCGGTTTCGATTCGTGGGGCAGACCGGCGTTGGCCATCGGCTGACCGCAGCAGACCTGACCCTCAGGGTACTCCAAGGTCAGGTCCGGCCCGCCGAAGCGCCGCAGCACGCGCACCGCCGCGGCGCCCACGCGGGGGTAGAATTGATCGACATAGCAGGGAATGAACAGGCCGACGCGCACGGGGGGCCGGTCTCGCAAGAGGAAGGAAGGATACTCGGATCGACTCGAGATCATACGATCGCCGCCCCGCAGTTGCAGTCCGCCGAGTCGACGCGGCTTCCCGCGGTCAAGATAGGCTGGCCGTCGACTGATCCGTGCCGGCCCCCTCCCGGAGCATTCCCCGTGACATTACCGAACGGAGATTCCCCTCCCCTCGACATCTACAACGAGTTCTTCGCGGTCGTTCACGCGCTGGAGGCGGCGAGCGTACCTTACTGCGTCGTCGGCGGACTGGCGGTGTCGTTGCTGGCCCGACCCCGGGCGACCGAAGACATCGACTTGCTGACCTTGCCGGAATCCGTCGAGGCCGCCGCCGAAGTGATCGAGTCCGTCGGATACTTCGAGAGCGCCCAGCCCTGGACGTTCTCGCAAAGCGGCGTGACGCTCCGCCGGTTCATGAAAACGTTGGGGCGTGATTATCTCATCATTGATCTCATGTTCAGAGACTCCGACGACTACCGGGCCATCGTCTCGAACGCCGGGCGACGGCAGGAGGAAGCGGGCGTCGTCCGCCTGATCGCCCGCGACGACCTGATCGCCATGAAGCGAGCGGCCGGTCGGCCTCAGGATCTCGCCGACATCGCCGCGCTGGAAGCGACGGCGGACGCGGAGCCTTATTCATCCTCGTCACGCGACGGGACGGATGCATGACCGAACGCCCTTCCCAGCCGCTACGGCGCCCTCGCTCCGACGCCGAGGCGACCGCACTTCCGCCAGTGGCGGACCCGATTCGGTCAACGGCTCGGCTGATGGAGTTGTTTCGGCGACTCCGTCCGGAACTCTCGCAGCGGCTCCCCAGCCCGCCGGAGTCCGGCCGTCCTCACCCAACTTTGAAGCGACGCCCGCGACCGGCGTGGGTCCTGCCCCCGCCCCCGCACCTCGACCCGGATCGTACGGAGGCAGAACGTCGGGCGGCATATCAAGCACTGCTCGCGGAAGACCGACGGCGGGGAAACAAGCGGCGGCGGAGTGACCTGAACGACGCTCGGTAGCGGCGTCGCGGGCGGGGCAGCACAATCAGATCGCCTCGTCCCCGGAGAGATTCGCCGTGCGTACCGTCGCCTTCGCTGTTCTGCTGCTCGCCCCCGGTTCGCTGTTTGCACAGCCGGACGGGGCCGAGAAAGTCGCCGCTGCAACGACCGCCGCTGAGTCCGCGGAGCGGCCCAACATCCTGTTCGCCTTCGCGGACGACTGGGGCCGGTACGCCAGCGCCTATGCCGCCCTCGACGGCGACGCCCGCAACGATCTGTGCAAGGCCGCGGGGTTTGAAACGCCGAACTTCGATCGCATCGCGAAGGCCGGCGTGCTGTTCACGCACGCCTACGTCAACGCCCCCAGTTGCACGCCGTGCCGCAGCTCCCTGCTGACCGGCCGGCCGTTCTACACGACCGGGATGGGCGCGATTCTGAACGGAGCGATCTGGGACGGCTCGATCACGAGTTACCCCGAAGCCCTTGAGGCGGACGGCTATCACCTCGGTCAGACGTACAAAGTGTGGAGTCCCGGCACGCCCAACGACGCCCCCTTCGGCGGGAAACGCACCGGCTACGAAAAGGCCGGCGGGAAGTTCAACGGGTTCTCCCGCGTCGTCTCCAAGGCGGACGATCCCGCCGACGCCGGCGGCAAGCTCCTCAAGGAAGTCCGTGACAACTTCACCATGTTCCTGAAGGACGCCGACGAGTCCGGCAAGCCCTGGCATTACTGGTTCGGACCGACCAACGTGCACCGCACCTGGGTTCAGGGCAGCGGCAAGAAAATCTGGGACATCGACCCGGACAGCCTCAAAGGCAAGCTGCCGCCCTTCCTGCCGGACGTGCCGGAGATCCGGGAGGACTTCGCGGATTACCTCGGCGAGGTGATGGCCTTCGACGCCGCTCTCGGCGTGCTGCTGCAGGAATTGGACGACCGCGGCGAACTGAGCAGCACGATCATCGCCGTCAGCGGGGACCACGGCGCCCCCGGCTTTCCGCGAGGCAAAACGAACCTGTACGACTTCGGCGTCGCCGTCCCGCTGGCCATCGCCGGGCCGGGCGTCTCCGCGGGCGCCGACGGGAACGGCCGCGTCGTCACGGACTTCGTCATCCTGCCGGACCTCGCCCCGACCTTCTTGGAGATCGCCGGGGTCGAGCCGCCGGACGGGATGTCCGCCCGCAGCCTGGCCTCCGTGCTCGTTACGGACGAAGCCGGTCGCGTGGATGAGGAGCGGGACGCCGCGTACTTCGGGCGGGAACGGCACGTCGCCGCGGCCCGCACCGACTATCTGCCCTACCCCCAGCGGGCGATCCGCACCGACGACTATCTCTACATCCGCAACTTCGACCCGGAGCGCTGGCCGCAGGGCACCGCCCCCGGGTACGGCGAACCGGGCGAGATGCCGAACGCGAACGCCCTCGGCGGCAACACCCGCGCCGCCTTCGCGGACGTCGACGCCAGTCCGACGAAGCGCTGGATGATCGAACACCGAGACGACGACGAAGTCACGAAACGGGCGTTCGACCTCGGCTTCCTCAAGCGTCCCGGCGAAGAGCTTTACGACGTGAAGGCCGACCCGCATCAGATGACGAACCTCGCCGACGACCCGGCGCACGCGGAGGCGAAAGAGCGACTGTCCGCTCGGCTGATGCGGCACCTCGAAGAAACCGGCGACCCGCGGGTGACCGGTGAAGGCGACACCTTCGACAACCCGCCGTACGCCACCCGGCAGGGCTACGAGCGCCAGAAAGACGGGGGCGTGAAGCGGGCCGGCGGCTGATCGCGACGTGACCAGCAGTCGTTCCCCTTGGACGGAATCAGGGTTCCCCCGGACAAGCCGACCGCGATTGCCTAGAGTGGTCGTCAGACCTCCTCGCAGACCCCCGCCGCCCCCGGTCCGTTACGACCGGGGGCGGCGGGGGTCTGCGAGGAGGTCTGACGACCACTCTAGGCA
>NZ_WTPX01000002.1 GCF_013036045.1 Alienimonas chondri | reverse complement strand
GACTCGGGGCGTGCATGGCGGGGCGGTTGTGGGGCGAACCGACGAATCGAAGCCGGCCCGATCACGTCCTCGATGCCTCGCCGTCCTGGCGTTGCGGAGGGGGCCGACCGTGCAACCTAGCTCACGTCCGGACGCGATACGGCCGTGTGAGCGTTCCCCCCCGGGGAAAAGAATGGGGGCGTTGCGCAAACGCTACGGGTCGCAACGGTCCGCCGCCAGAGAGCGCCCCCTCCGGTCAGGCAAGCGAACCGACCCCGCCGCGCCAGGATCGCCACGACCCGGCGCCGACCGACTGCCGCGACCAGAGAATCCCTCCGATCGCTACGTCCGCAACAGCCTCCGCCGCCCGCGTCAGTTGCCGAAGGTCAGCGACGCGGCCACGCCCTGCACGATGCCCTCGATGAAGAATCGCTCGAACCCGGCCACGAGCGCCTCGCCCTTGCGGTACTGCAGGATCAGGTAGTCCTGCGGCCGGATGAGAATCCGCTGCCGGGGGTCGACGATGGCGTCCCGCAGGTCCACTTCGATCCGCAACCGGGTGCCGTCGGGACGTTCGCGGAGGATGATCAGGCTGCTGGCGCCGGCGGTGACGTCGCGGCTGAGCACGCTGTTGCCCGTCAGGGCCCGCGTCGTGCCGACGTTCTGCCGCTGCCCCTGGACCACCGCCAGGGCTTCCAACACGTCGATGTCGCTGTCCCGGGGCAGTCGGAAGCTGCCCGGCCCCAGCAGGCCGCCGGTGTAGAACACGTCCTTCGTGCGGCTGCCGACGTAGACGGCGTCGCCGTCCCGCAGGATGACGTCGGAGTGGCAGAACCCCGGGGCCTGACCGGGCAGCAGTTGCATCGGAATCTTGACGACTTGCGGCCCGTCCACCGTCGGCGGAGCGGCGATCATCGGCCGTCCCGCCGGTCCCGCGCTGTGCCCGCCGATGGCTCCGGCCGGCAGCCCGGGCGGCGTTCCGCCCATCAGACCGTCCGGGCGGCAGCCGTTCGGGCCGCAGCCGGTCAGCCGGAGGCCGCCGGCGCGGGCGACGGTGACGACGGTATCGCCCTCCAAATTCGGCGTGCCGCCGGTCGCGGCGAGGGCGTGCAGCACGTCGTTCTGATAAGCGGGCAATTCGACGATCTCTCCGGTCGGCGAATCGAAGCGTTCCCCACCCTGGCCTTGGGCGTCGTTATCCAACGCCCCGTCCGGTCCCATCTCGTTGCGGAAGACGACGACGGAAATCGTCCGTTCCTTCAACAGACTCAGCGTCACGACCGGATCCGGCTTGTCCTCGTCGATTTCGTACTGGGCGCGAATCAGATCGACCAGCCGACCGCGGGTTTCCTCGATCGTCATTCCGCGGACCAGCACCGGGCCGAGCAACGGAATGTGCAGCGCCCCGTCGCGGCCGACGCGGTGCGGGAAGCCCTGACCGGGGATGAGGTTCAGCGTCGTCTCCGCGACGACCGGCGGTGGACTTTCCAGTCCGCCGTCCCCGTACAGAGCCGGGGCGAACACCCCGACGATGTCGCCGGTGTCGAGCCGGTACACGGACGGCCGCGGCTGGCCCAGCAACGACGGGTCGATGGGCCGCTGGGGCGTGCGGACGGGCGTACGGAAGCTGTCCGCCAAGTTCTCCGCCGGAACCCCGCTGAGTGGATGCATCGCCGCGCAGCCTGAGGCTGCGCAGACCGCGGCCAGCAACGCGAGGCAGACCATTCCCTTGACGACCCGAACCGCCGGGCGGGCGGAACCACGGCCGACAGCGATTGCGGGGAGGGTCGTCATCACGGGTCCATCAAAGCGGGCGCGGGGCAGGACGCGGCGATGCAGCCGGCCCTGGCGTCATCTTCGGGCGAACCGGTCGAACCGCTTGAACCGGCCCCCTTCGCTCGCGAACGCCCTGGGCTGCCTCGGCCCCCGAACGGACGAGAGCGGCCTTGCGGGACACATCGGACGAGCGTTCGATGGCGCTTCCAATGCCGCCCTCCGCCCTTCGCCGCCCCCAGCTTGTTGACGCCGCATCGGCTGCGTGGGCGACCGACGTGAGCGTCTGCATCCCCGTCGGCCCCGGCGAGGGCGCTTGGCGGGCGCTGCTCGACGACCTCGGTCCCTTCGGAAACGCCGGCGGCAAAGCGATTCTCTGCGGGCCGGGGGATTCGCCGTCCGGTCTGGCGGAGTGGGCCGAGTGGATCCCGGCCGACCGCCCGAACCGAGCGTCGCAGATGAACGCCGTGGCTCGCACAGCCGACGGAGCGATGCTGTGGTTTCTGCACGCGGACAGCCGCCTCGACGCCGGGGCGATCCGATCCGCCGTGGAACGCGGGCAAAGACTTGGGCGAGCGGTGGGCTATCTGAAACTCGACTTCGCAGCCGACGGGCCGCCGCTGACGCGCCTCAACGGATGGGCGGCGAATCTTCGCAGTCGAATGCTCGGGATGCCCTTCGGCGATCAAGGGTTCTTCCTTTCGCGCGAGCTCTGGGAGGAGTTGGGCGGATTCGACGAGGCGGCGCCCTACGGAGAGGGCCATCTTTTCGCCTGGAAGGCCCGCCGGGCCGGAGCGTTTCTCATCGAACTGCCCGCGACGGTGACGACCAGCGCCCGCAAGTATCAGCGGCGCGGCTGGATCCGCACGACCGCAACGCACGTCTGGCTGACGGCACGACAGGCCGCTCCGCAGTGGTGGGCCTGGATGCGAGGGCGGTGAGCGCCATGAACGGGACCAAAACGAACCGGGCCGCCCTCGCCGTCTTCGCCAAGACGCCCGGTCGCACCCCCGCGAAGACGCGTTTGGCCGCGGACATCGGGACGACGCGGGCCGGGGCATTCTATCGAGGGAGCCTCGCCGCGACCGCGGCCATTGCCGAGGCCGCCGCCGCGCTCGGGCCGCTGGACGTGGTCTGGGCCGTCGCCGAACCGGAGGCTGCGAACGCCCCGATCTGGTCCGGGCGCCGCACGACGGGGCAGGGGACGGGCGGACTCGGCGAACGCCTGCACACGGTGTACTCCCGCCTGATCGTGGAGCGGCCGGCGGTCCTGTTGATCGGCTGCGATTCGCCCCATCACACCCCCGCCCACTTCGTGCGTCCCGCGGCGGCCTTGCTGGACGCATCACACCCCGCCGACTTTCGCCTCGGGCGCTGCGAAGACGGCGGATACTGGCTGCTGGGGGGGCGACGGCCGATCCCGCGCGCGGCGTTTCTCTCCGTGAACTACAGCGCTGCGACGACTGCCGCCGAAACGATCGCCGCGCTCGGCCCGCTCGGAACGACGGCGGAGGAGCCGGTCTCTTTCGACGTGGATACGGTCGACGATCTCCCCCGATTGCGGCGGGCGCTCGCCGAGTTGGCCGACCCGCTCGACGCCCAGCGCACGCTCCTCGCGTCGCTTTCGAGCGAGTCGCCGGGGGGCGTGTCGGAGCGTTAAACTCGGACCGCCCGTCCCTCAAGGATCGCGATGTCCTCGTCCGACGAACCCGCCGATCTCTTTGAGGAACCGCCGGACGCACACGCCCCGCGGGCGGGCGGTTCGACCGACGACTGGGTCGGAGACGATCCGACCGATCCTCCGCCGACGGTGCGGGAGCCAGTCGCGGCGCTGGCCGCGGTCGTGCTGTTCGATCTCCTGATCTACCGAACGGGCGGGTATGCGGCTGCGGGCCTGTTTTTGCTGGGGCTGATTCCGGTCGTGGCCTTTGGATCGCCCTTTCGTCAGTCGAATTGGCGCGGGTTTGCGGTCGTCGCCGGGCTGCTCGTGCTGACAGCCGGGCGGTTGGCGTGGCTCGGGTGGGGAGGAGCGGTCGCGGCGGGCATCGCCCTGTTGGTCGCGTTGGGGCTGGCTCGCGCGGGACGGAAGGTGTGGGTACTGGATCTGCCGATTCAGGCGCTCCAAGCGTTTCCCGCCGCTCCGGCGGCCGTCGTCGCTCTTCGGAACCTGTTGGGTCGGGATCACGCCGACGGCGCCGGGACTGGCTCCCACCGCGACTCCGGCGTTCGGGGAGCCGGTCGAACCTCGAATTCACTGAGCGTCCTGATGCCGATCGCCGCGGGAGCGGTGTTCGCGGGGCTGTTTCTCCTCGCCAATCCCGACTTGAAAGAGATGGTCGGCGAGTGGCTCGCCAGCGTCTCGGCCCGGTTCGGGGACGCGATCCGCTGGATCGTGCCCGGTCCCGTGCAAGTGTTCCTCTGGGTCGTCGTGGGCGGAGCGACGCTCGGATCGTTACGGCCGTTGGTGCGAGGCTCTCTGTTGGACCTGACGGCGGACCGGGAGGCCGCCGCGACGGCCCGCCGCCGGGCGTCTCGAGGCACGCCGTCCCATGCCTACTCCGCCGTGCGGAACACTCTGCTGGTCGTCGTGGGGGTCTTCGCGGTCTATCTGCCCTTCGAGTTCGCCACGCTGTGGCGGCGCAACTTCCCGGAGGACTTCTATTACGCCGGGTATGCTCATGAAGGTGCCGCTTGGCTGACGGCGGCGCTCGCCGCGGCGACGGCGCTGCTGTCGGCGATGTTCCGCGGCTCCCTGATCTCCGATCCGCGGGCCGGACGCCTGCGTACGCTGGCTTGGATCTGGAGCGGTTTGAACTTCCTGCTCGTCGCCGCCGTGCTGAACCGGCTGCTGAACTACGTCGACTTCAACGGCCTATCCCGGATGCGGATCGTCGGTTTCCTCGGGATCGCCGCCGTCGCGGTCGGATTCGCGATCGTCGTGGCCAAGATCGCGTGGGATCGCGGCTTCACCTGGCTGGTTCGTCGGCAGGCCCGGGCGGCGGCATTGGTTCTGCTGGCCGGGCTGCTCTTCCCCATCGACTGGATGGCCCACACCTACAATGCCTCCCGGGTGGCGAATGACGATCTGCCGCCCTTGGCGTTGATCGGCAACCACGCCATCGACCTCGGCGGATTACTGGCGCTGGAGCCGCTGCTGGAAAGCGACAACCCCGTCGTCGCCCGCGGCGTGGCCGCCCGGATGACGCTCGCGGCCCGTGCGCTCGACGCCCCCCGCGACGCCGACGCCCCCACGGCGGTTGCACGGTTGGGCCGTTATCAGCTCGCCCGCAGGCAGTTTGAAGCAATGCTCCAGCGAAACCGCGCTCGTATTGAGGCGCTGCTGAACGGCGACGCCCCGGCGACCGTCGCGGAAGAACTGGCGGTTTATGGAATGCGCTGGTGGTGATGTGGATGGCCGAACCGACAAGCGGAAGCCGCTCGTTCGAAGTCGCGGCGTCGGGAAGGCTCGGCTACCGTCTGGCGGCTAGAAATAAGCCGGAATTGAATCGATGATCGCCACGCCGTCCCGGACCGTTGTCGCATCCCTCATTGCGCTGGTCGCCGCGGGGTGCGGCGGGGACCCCGAGCAGGGGGAGCCTTCGGTCATCGAAGCGAACATCGCGGAAGCGGCGGCCGCGGAGGCGACCGCAGAGAAAAGTCGCCCAAGGAAGCCGATCAAGCGGGTGCTCTACGCCGGACCGACGCTGGGCGTCATCCACCATCGGTGGCGGGATGAATTGGCTCAAACGGAGGAGCGATTCGCTCGCTGGGCGACGGCCGAACGCGGGGAGCAGGTCGATCCGCCGGCGTTGCCGCCCTTAGAGCCCGTCCCAGGGCAGCAATTTCCCGCTCTGCTTCCCCCGCCGGGGGATCTGCTCACCGACGAGCAGTTCGAACAGGATTTTCAGCGCTTCTGGGCGGACCAGGTCGCCGTCTGGACGGCGGAGCATCCCCTGACCGAGGACGAAGCGCTGCTGTTAGACGAGGTGGGCAAGCTCGGGCTTGAGGGAGCCGAAGAGCGAAACGCCGCCATCGCTGCCGCGGCGGATCGCATCCGTGAGACGGGAACCGACGATCCGCTGGTTCAGGCCCATCTCGCGTGGGAATCGACGAGGGGGATCGCCGTGGAGTCCGTGACCAAGGAGGTGGCGAAGGAGTTCGCGGACGTCGTCGAGGCCCTGTTCGCCGCGGAGGCGCCGCCCTGGTTCCTGCATCGGGTCGCTTATTGGCGCTTGAGAGTCGTCCAACCGGCCGGTTTGGAGGATGAGGGCCACGCACTTGAGTCGGCGGGGGATGGGTTGGAGGCGTTCGCCGCCTCGCTGACGCCTGACTCCGAGGTCTTGGCCCAGCACCCGCTCGCCCCGCATTTTCTGCTGAATGCCGCTCGGGACGTCGCAGGCTTGTACCCCGATGACCCCGAAGGGCAGCCGGTGAACAGAGCGGCCGATCACATGAGCGTCTCGGTCGGTGGCCTGTACACGCTGAACGCCCTCTCCAGCGGAGCCGAAGCCGGCGGCGACCCCTATGCGTTCCACTGCTTCGCCGGCGAAACGTTCTTGGAGACCGCTTGGGACGCGCGCGGGGACGGGATGGCCAATCAGGTCGTCGCCGGCGCTTGGGACGTGTTTGGTCAACGCATCGCCATGGCCGCCCAGCACCTGCACGCCGCGTTCCTGCACCGGCCGGACCTGTCGCCGGCGTCGACAAAGCTAATCAGCGTGGCGATGGCGGGCGGGGGGCGACTGAGCCCGATCGCGTGGTTCCGCTGGGCCGTGGCGGCCAAAATCGACCATTGGGACGCATATATGGCGATCGCCAACGCGATGCATCCGAAGTGGGGCGGTTCGTTCGACATTCTGGTGTCGATCTCCGCGGAGACGCTGCGGGAAGACCTCGAGGACACGGTCGTTCCCAACGCCGGCTGGGAGATCGCACGTCAGATCGCTGACAGCGGGGACGACTTCGCAGCCCCCGCGGACGGTCCATGGCGGACCCTGTTGGAGGATCAAACGGGCCGGTTCCTCGAACTCGCCGCGACCGTCGAACCGGGCTTTCGACTGCATCACTTCCAATCGAACCGTGCCAGAGCCCTCTTCGAAGAGATGGCGGACCTCGGCATGTCCAAGGAGCGAACAGCGATGCTCCGCGTCTGGCCGGACGACGGAACCGACCTGCGGAGATTCCTCGACGGCTACCGGCGGTCCTGGGTGCTCGGGCCGCTGCTCGCCGCGGACGGCTCGGCGGCCGAGTCCGCGAACCGGTTGGCCGCGGCCTTCGAAGAAGAGGCCGATCCCATCGACTCCGCCGATCTGCCGGCCCTGTTCGAAGACGTTCAGTCCGTGTTGGAATCTGTGAACGGAGACGACGGCGACGCTGAGACGATCCGCGAATGGGCGGGGGAGGTCCGACTGCTGCTCGCCTGGCGGCAGGCGTACGATGAGGACAGGAGCTTCAGTCTGCCGATCGACGAGGATCTCTCGGGGTTCCGCTGCCCGGCGGAGTACGTGACGGTCGAGGAGGGCGAGACGGGCGGGATCGCGACGCTGAGCGGATCGGGTCGCAACACGCCTTATCTCAGTCCGCTGGTCGCATTCCCGCGGCCGATCGTCATCTACGTTTCAATCTCGCCGGAGCGCGACGAATCGACCCCCACGCGAAGCGTCGGCATCGGGGTCGGGCGGGGGATTTGGCCTGCAAATCCCGGCGAACTCGACTCCTCGGACGGCGGGCTTTGGGGCATCGCAAGAGATCCCCAGACCGACAGCGGCTGGCTGGCTTGGCAACCGCTGCCGCACCAGGACCCCTCTGCACGAGTCTTTGGAACGTCGGGCGAAGCGCCGTTCTATCCGCTTCAAACGATGGTCCGCCCGGATGACGTCGTCTGTTGCCTCAACCATCGATACATGGTTCGAACTCAGCGCCGCGGCCCGTCCGAGATCGGCCGGTTCAAACTGGGCTCCGTGTCGTACGCTCAAGAACCCCAACGATTCCGCATCCAGAAAATCTACGTCGAGGGACGATCGGACTTCACCCTGCCCTCATCGTTCACAGAGGTTCCCGAGCCGCTCCAAAGCGAACCTGAGCCGGATGAGGCCTCTCCCGACGAGCAAGAATCGACCGGCTGAGCGCGCCCGCCGTCCTCAGCGACGCGGTCAGGCGATGACTTCGTTCACCACGCGCCCCGCGACGTCGGTCAGGCGGAAATCTCGGCCGGCATGGCGGTAGGTCAGACGTTCGTGATTCAGGCCGAGGAGGTGCAGCATCGTGGCGTGCAGGTCGTGCATGTGCGTGCGGCCCTCGACGGCGTAGGCGCCGTATTCGTCGGTGGCGCCGTGGCTGTGACCGCCCTTGGCCCCGCCGCCGGCCATCCACATCGTGAAGCCGCTCGGGTTGTGGTCGCGGCCGTCCTTCCCCTGAGCCGTCGCCGTGCGGCCGAACTCGCCGCCCCACACCACGAGCGTGTCCTCCAAGAGTCCACGACGTTTGAGATCCGTCAGCAGGCCGGCGATCGGGCGATCCACCTTGCCGGCGTTCGCCTCGTGTCCCTTCTTCAACCCCCCGTGCTGGTCCCAGTCGTATCCGGTGGAAACCTGCACGTAGCGCACGCCGGCCTCGCAGAGCCGACGAGCCAGTAAGCACTCCCGGCCGAAGCCGTCCGTCGGCTTCTCGCCCACGCCGTAAAGTGCGTGCGTCTCCTTGGTCTCTTGGGAGAGGTCGAGGACGTCCGGGGCGACGCCTGCCATGCGATGGGCCAATTCAAACCCGCGCACGGCGCCTTCCACAGCGGCGTCCGGCTGGCCGGCGGCCTCGGCGATGCAGTCGGAATAGTCGGCGTTCAGGTCGGCGAGCAGACCTAGCTGCGCGGCCCGGCGATCTTCGGAGAGCGCCTCCGGCCGGGCGAGATGCTTGACCGTGCCCGCTCCCAGCCGTCCGCCGCGACCGATCGCCGTGGCTTGGTGCTCCGCGGGAAGGAACGCCGGCCCGTAGTTGCGCGGCCCGCCGTGCCCGCCGGGCGGGGCGAGGGAGATGAACGACGGCAGGTCGCGATTCTCCGTCCCCAGGCCGTAGCTCACCCAGGCGCCGACGCTGGGGCGGGGGAGGTTATCGCTGCCGGTGTGCAGCATGCAGACGGCTTGCCCGTGGCTCTGCCCGCGGCTGTGCATTCCGTGCAGAAAGGCGATGTCGTCGACGTGTTCGGCCACGTGCGGGAAGAGGTCGCTGACCGCCTTTCCGCACTGTCCGTAGCGTTTGAACTTCCACGGGCTGGCCAGCAGCTTGGAACTGGCGTCGTTGAACTTCAGCGCCCCCGGCCGATCGGGCAGCGACTTGCCGTCGTCGCGGGTGAGCAGCGGCTTCTGCTCAAACGTGTCCATTTGCGCGGGACCGCCGTGCATGAACAGGAAGATTACCCGCTTCGCCCGCGCGGCGTGATGGGTCAGCGATCCCGGCGTGACCGGACCGGCGGCGGCCTCCGCGGCGGTCAGATCGGCGCACATTCCTCCTAACGCCAGCGATCCGAAGCCCGCCCCCAATGTCTGCAACGCGGCCCGCCGGGTCGTGGCCGGGGCGAAGTCGTGGCAGGCATAGGGGTCGCGGACGGGCATCGTTTCCTCCGGGAGGGAATTAATCGAGGAAGCGGAATTCGGCGGAGCAGAACAGCACGTGCGCGAAGTCCGCCCAAGCCACAGCCTCGCCGTCGCGGGCCGCGGCGGCATCGAGGTAATCGACGGCTCGTCGGATCTCGGCCTCACTGGGATCGCGGCTGAACGTCGCCCGATACAACTCCGACACCCGTTCCCCGACCTCGCCGGGCCGGGTGCGAAAACGATCGGCAGCCGCCTCGGCGCGAGCGCGCACCTGCGGGGCATTCAAGAGGAACAGACTCTGAGCCGGCCCGTTGGTCGCGGGTCGTACCCCGATGACCGACTCGGGATCGGCGAAGTCGAACACCGCCAAGGCGTCCGGCAGTTCGTTGCGAATCAGCGGCAGGTAGACGCTGCGCACGGCGAGAGCGTTCACCTCGACCGGCCCCGTCGGCTTTCCGCTAGCCGTGTCGACCGCCAGGCGACCAAACCCAGAGACCGGCGAGCGGCCCGGCGGCGCCTCTTCCAACTGGCCCGCGAGCCACAGCGTCGTATCCCGGAGCGCTTCCGCGGTGAGGCGACGGCGATTGGCCCGGGCGAAAAGTTCGTTCTCCGGGTCGTTCTCGAGGGCGTCCGGGTGGACGGACGAAAGCCGATAGGCGCGGCTGGTCACGAGCCTCCGCACGAGCGGTTTGATCCGCCAACCGTCCGCCACGAATTCCGCGGCAAGGCGATCCAGCAGTTTCGGATGCGTCGGAGGAGCGCCCAGGACGCCGAAGTTATCCGCCGTCGACACGATGCCCCGACCGAACAGGTGTCCCCACACGCGATTCACGAAGACCCGCCCCGTCAGCGGGTGATCCGGCCGCGTGACCCACTCCGCCAGTTCGAGCCGCCCGCTGCCCTCCGGGATCTCCTCCGAGCCGCCGCCGCAGACCGAGAGGAAGCCCCGGGGGACCGTTTCCCCCTCCTGCCGAGCCTCGCCGCGGATGCGGATGGCGGTGTCGGCGATCTCGTCCCGCGGGCGATCCGTCACGGCGAAGGCGTTGGGCGCCGGCGGCGGGGCGTTGTCTTTCAGAGCCTTCAGCGTCGCTTCCGTCTCGGCGACGAGAGCCTTCGCAGCGGCGTGCGCGGCCGGGTCGACGCTTTCGTCGGCGAGGGGGGCGAACACCACCGCGTCCGCCAGCACATGGCCCTCGGTGCCGTCGTTCCGCACAATCACGGAGACGACCTCGCCCGCCGACATCGCCTCGTATTCGCCCACCACGGCCGCTCGGCCGAACAGCGGACCGGGTTTGGTTTGATCGAGGATCATCTCCGTTTCGCCGTCCGGCGTGCGGAGCTTCACGGGCACGTTCGACGCCCGTCCGCCGCTGCCGGCGTAGAGCAGGCGGGCTTCCCACCGCCCCGCCGCGGGCAACGTCGCGGTGAAGGTCAAAGACTTCTCGCCCTTGCCCGACTTGTCGTCGTGGAGATACCCCTTGCCGTAGAACGGCTTGGAATAGGTGCTCGCCTTCCAATCGCCCACAGCCTTCGCATCCGCGTCATCCACGGCGATCGCCCCCTCAGGGACCAGACCCGCCGCATCAACCGCGGCTTTGGCGTCCTTCACCGCGGCTTCGGCCTTGGCGACGGCGGCCTTATGGGCCTTGCGGGCCGCCGTGACCGCGGGATCTTCGGGCAGGGGGACGCGGACGAAGTCGGAGACGTACTTCTGCATCTCCCCGTCCAACGTCTTCGTCGACGCGAAAATGCCCGCGAGGGCGTAGTAATCGCGGGTCGGGATCGGGTCGAACTTGTGGTCGTGACAGCGGGCGCACCCGAGCGTGAGCCCCATCGCGGCCCGGCCGACGGTGTCGATCTGATCGTCGGCGACGTCCATCGTCAGCTTCACCTTGTCCCGCTCCGACAGCATCTTCGTGCCGAGCGCGAGGAACCCGGTCGCGATCGTCTGCCGGGCGCGGTCGGCGTCGGTGTCCGCCGGCAGCAGGTCGCCGGCGATCTGTTCCGTCAGGAATCGATCGAAGGGCAGGTCGTCGTTAAACGCCTCGATCACGTAATCTCGGTATCGCCAAGCGTCCGGCCAGGTGGCGTTGAAGTCGCTGCCGTTGCTGTCGGCGTAGCGGGCAACGTCCAGCCAGTGCCGCCCCCACGTCTGCCCAAACCGCGGCGAGGCCAGCAACCGATCGACCGCCGCCGCCCAGCGGGCCTCACTCGGATCGGCTTGAAACTCGGCGAGCGCGTCGGCGTCCGGCGGCAGTCCGCTGAGGTCGAAGTGCAGGCGACGGAACGCCGTGGCCGCGGGGGCGTCGGCGGCAGGCGTGAGCCCCGCGTCTTCCAAGCGGGCCAAAATGAACCGATCCGCGGGGGTCCGCGGCCATGCCTCGTCACGAACCGCGGGGATGGGTTCGGCCGTCGGCGTGCGGTAAGTCCACTCATCAATTTCGACGTTCGCCGCGGCGGGGGCATCCGGCGCCTCCAGCGTGCCGCCGCGGGGATCGACGGCGCCGCGTTCGATCCACTTCGCGAAATCCGCGACCACATGATCCGGCAGCTTTCCCTCCGGCGGCATCTCATAGGTTTCGTACCGCAGCGCCTCCATCAACACGCTGCCGTCGACGTCGCCGGGCGTGAGCGCCGGGCCGCTGTCCCCGCCGATCTCCCAGCCCGCTCTAAGATCCAACCGCAGATTGCCGTCCGGCGGATCGGCCTCCGCTCCGTGACATTCGAGGCAATGCTCGACCAGCGCCGGCCGGATCTTCGTCTCGAAGAACGCCACGTCCGCAGGGTCCGCGGCCTCGGCGACGCCCAGACCCCACCCGACCATTCCAGCCGTCAGTCCCAACACGAGCGAGCGGCGGGACATACGCGAACCCTGTCGGCGAGGCAGGAACGGAGCGATGCATAACGCATCGGCGGGGACTGAAGTGTAACACAGCCCCGGCGGCCTGTGGAGTCGTCGCGCGAATCCGCCACGGGGCGAACACTGAGACCCGCCCCCGGCGCCCCCTGTCCGCGAGCGACAGCCGGACCGATCCCGCACGATCCGGCGAAGGAACCGAGCGGCGATTTCGACAGGGGTTCCGTCGCCCCCGATCGACTACAGGTTCGCGGCGACGGCGGTGCTGTCGCCGAAGGCGTCTCGTTCAACGCCCGCGGTGTGCAGCATGCGGAGCAGCACGTTGCACAGCGGGGTGTCTTTGTCGAACCGCACCCGGCGACCCGGGCGGTAGGCCCCGTTGCCGCCGCCGGCGAGCAGGATCGGCAGGTCGTGCTCCTGGTGTGCGTTGCCGTCCTTGATCGTGCAGCCGAACAGGATCTGCGAGTGATCCAACAGGGTGCCGTCGGCTTCCTTCAACCCCTGCATCTTTTCCAGCAGATAGGCGAGTTGCACCGTGTGCCAGTGGTTGACGGTCACGTAGACCTTAATCTTCTTCTCTTCGTTGGAATGGTGCGACAGCGAGTGGTACGAGCCGCTGACCCCGTCCAAGAATGAGAAGTTCCGACCGGTCTGGGCGTTGCCGAACATGTAGGTGGCGACGCGGGTGGTGTCCGTCCAGAACGCGAGGACCAGCACGTCCAGCATCAACCGGGTGTGCTCCATGAAGTTCTCCGGGATGCCGGGGCCGGGGCGGGGCACGTCGAAGCGGCCCTCGTTGATCCATCGTTTCTGGGGCTTCAAGGCGTTCTCGATGCGAGTCTCCACGCTCCGCACGCTGGTGAGGTACTCGTCCAGCTTCGCTCGATCCTCCACGCCGACCTGCCGACGCAGATCCTTGGCGTCTTCGAGCACGAGGTCGAGGACGGAGGTGTCGTCCGCGGCGAGGCTGTCCGTAACGGCCTTCTGCTTCGTCGTGAATCCGCTGACGGGCGCCGCCGCCGGTCCGGTGCGGAACAACCGATCGAACGCCAGCCGCGGAACGATCTCCTTGGGCACCGGCGTGTGACGGTCGCGCCAGGCGATGTGGGAGCCGTAGATCCGGGTGAATCCGCCGCCGACGTTGTCGACGCCGCTGTAGGCCTCGTCGACGCCCAACTCCAAGCTGGGCAGGGGGGTGCGATCGCCGATCGCTTGGGCGAGCGCCTGGTCGGCGGTCTGCCCGCCGATATCGAGGTCGCGGCCGCTGGTCCGCACGACGTAGCCGCCGGACAGATAGCCCGGGATCTTCGGCCAGTGCCCGTTGCGACCGACGGACTGCTCGTTCCAGAGGTTCTCCAGCACGGAGAACTGGTCCTTCACCCCGGCCAACGGCTTGAGCAACGGGGAAAGGTCGTACGTCTCGCCGTCGCCCTTCGGCGTCCACTGATCCGGCCGCATTCCGTTCGGTTTGAACAGAAACGCCGAACGCAGCGGCGGGGCGGCGAGCCGACCGCCGGTCGGCTCCCGATACCCGCCCAGCGCCGGGTTCATCGCCCCCACGTCGAGGTCGTCATGGTCGCTCCGCTCCCGCGTCGCACGATGCTCAAGGGCGTGGGCGCCGCGCTCGCGCTGCCGTGGCTGGGGGCGATGAACCCGGCGCTGGGCGGGGACTACAGTGTAGCAGACGGATGGGGATCGTCGGATGCGTTCGGCAAAGAGGCAAGCAGATCCGCCGCCGCTCGTCCCGGATCGTCCGCTCCGCAGATCGCCCCGCACACCGCGACGCGGGTCGCCCCCGCGGCGACCGCGGTCTCGATCGTCGCCCGGTCGATCCCTCCGATCGCGTACCACGGCACGGCGACGTGCTCGGCGGCCCAACGCAGATAATCGCTACCGGGGAAGGCCTCGAACGACTTCGTCGCCGACGGGAAACAGGGGCCGACGCCGAGGTGATCCGCCCCCGCCGCCAAGGCGGCTGTCGCGTCCTCCGGGCGGTGGGTGGAGGCCCCGATCAGCGCCCGCTCGCCCAGCATCGCCCGCACCGGTTCGATCGGCAGGTCTTCGTCGCCGAGGTGCACGCCGTCGGCTCCGCACAGCCGGGCGAGGTCCGGCCGGTCGTTGACGATCAGCGGCACGCCCGCCGCCGCCGTGATCGCGCGCACGTCCCGCAGATGGGCGAGAAGCTCGCGATCCGACAGATTCTTTTCCCGCACCTGCACCGGCCCGACGCCCGCCTCGCAAACGGCTTTCAGCACCTCCCGCCACGGCCGGACGCACGCCGACCGGGTGAGCAGGAGATACAGCCGCCACGGTCCCAGCGACGGCCGGGCGAGGGTTCCCGCGAGCCGCTTTTCGAGCGTGTAGACGCGGTACCGTAACGCCTCGAACGCGGCGGCTCGCTCGGGATCGTCCAGCTTCGACCACTCCTCCAGGCTCCGCAGCGCCTCCTGCACGCGGGCCGCGTTCGCCGCAATCACCGCGGCGGCGTCGCTCCGCGAGCGCTCCGTCGGTTCGCTGAGCGTCGTGCCCACGTCGCCCGCGGTCTCCCGGGCATCGCAGCGGGCGAGCCGGTCGATCGGCAGCACGGACGCCAACCCGTGCCGGATCGACTTCAGCTCCGCGGTCAGCCCGCCGTCGTTCAGCACGAATCGGGCGTGATCTTCAAGCACGCGCAACCCTTCCCGCGCCCGATTCTCAGCGGCGTCGAGCAGGCGGAGAGTTGCAGGGTCTGAGGGCATGCGGCAGAGCGGGAAACGGAGAGCCGTGACGATCGCGGCGGTTGTGAGGGCGGGCCGGTCATTCTAGAGTCAGCAGCCCCTCCTGCCGCCCTCGCGGCCGTCGATCGAGTTTCCGCCGGTCGACGTCGCGCCCGTCGCCTACAATCCGCGGTCCGCCCGTTCGTTCGCCCCCCACCGGCGAACGCTCACCGGTTCGGACGTATCGCACGAACGACACAAAGACAGCCCCGCCGACCCCTATGTACGAACGCTTCACGGACCGCGCCCGCAAGGTGATGCAGCTGGCCAATCAGGAGGCCCAGCGGTTCAATCACGAGTACATCGGCACCGAGCACATTCTCCTCGGTCTCGTCAAGGAGGGGTCCGGCGTCGCCGCGAACGTCCTCAAAAACCTGGACGTCGATCTCCGCGGCATCCGCCTCGAGGTTGAAAAGATCGTCCAGTCCGGCCCGGACATGGTCACGATGGGCAAGCTCCCGCAGACCCCGCGGGCCAAAAAGGTGATCGAGTACGCGATGGAGGAGGCCCGCAACCTCAACCACAACTACGTCGGCACCGAACACCTGCTGTTGGGCCTGCTGCGCGAACAGGAAGGCGTCGCGGCTCAGGTGCTGATGAACCTCGGCCTGAAGCTCGAAGACGTCCGCGAGGAGGTGCTCAACCTGCTCGGCCACGGCCTCGAGGGGGGCGAGGACGATGAGGAGGCCGGCGGCGGTCGCGGGGGTCGTTCCGCCGGCGGTTCCTCCAAGGGCGAACGCGGCAAGCGAAGCGGAAAGAGCAAAACGCCGGCCCTCGACAGCTTCGGCCGCGACCTCACCGAACTGGCCAAGAACGGCAAGCTCGATCCGGTCATCGGCCGGTCCGGCGAAATCGAACGCATCACCCAGGTGCTCTGCCGTCGTCAGAAGAACAACCCGGTGCTGCTGGGCGAGGCGGGCGTCGGCAAGACGGCCATCGTCGAGGGCTTCGCCCAGATGGTCGTGGACGGCAACGTCCCGGACCTGCTCCGCGAGCGGCGGATCGTCGTGCTCGACCTCGCCATGATGGTCGCCGGCACGAAGTACCGCGGTCAGTTTGAAGAGCGAATCAAGGCGGTGATGAACGAGGTCCGCCGGGCCAAGAACGTCATCCTGTTCATCGACGAACTGCACACGCTGGTCGGCGCCGGCGGGGCCGAAGGGGCCATCGACGCCAGCAACGTGCTCAAGCCGGCGCTCTCCCGCGGCGAGTTGCAGTGCATCGGCGCCACCACGCTGGATGAGTATCGCAAGTACATCGAGAAGGACTCGGCCCTTGAACGCCGGTTCCAGAAGGTGAACGTCGAGCCGCCCAGCCCGGAGCAGGCCGTCGAGATCCTCAAGGGACTCCGCGAACGCTACGAACAGCACCACCGCGTCGAAATCACCGACGCGGCGCTGGAAGCCGCCGTCGAGTTCAGCACCCGCTACATCAGCGAGCGCGCGTTGCCGGATAAGGCGATCGACGTCATCGACGAAGCCGGCGCCCGGATTCGACTCAAGAGCATGGTCCGCCCCCCGGACCTGAAGGATCTCGACGTGGAGATCGAGCGGCTCAACGCCGCGAAGGAGGAGGCCGTCGCCAATCAGGACTTCGAAAAGGCCGCCGCCCTCCGCGATCAGGCGGATCAGGTGAAGCAGAAGAAGGAGACCGCCACCGAGGAGTGGAAGGAGCAGTCCCAGCAGACCGACGGCACCGTCGACGAGGACGTCATTGCCGAGGTCGTCGCCAAGATGACCGGCATTCCGCTGACCCGTCTGTCCAGCGAGGACGCCGTGCGTCTGCTGGCGATGGAAGACGAGCTGCACGAGACCGTCGTCTCTCAGAAGGAGGCGGTGAAGCAGGTCTCCAAAGCGATCCGTCGTTCCCGCAGCGGCCTGAAGGATCCGAAGCGGCCGACCGGCATCTTCCTGTTCGCCGGTCCCACCGGCGTCGGCAAGACGTTGCTGGCCAAGACGCTCGCGGAGTTCCTCTTCGGCGAGGACGACGCGCTGATCCAGATCGACATGTCCGAGTACATGGAGAAACACAACGTCTCCCGCCTCATCGGCGCCCCCCCGGGGTACGTCGGCTATGAGGAAGGCGGCCAGCTCACGGAGAAGATCCGCCGTCGTCCCTACGCGGTCGTGCTGCTGGACGAGATCGAGAAGGCCCACCCGGATGTGTTCAACATGCTTCTCCAGATCATGGAGGAGGGGCACCTCACGGACAGTTTCGGCCGGAAGATCGACTTCAAGAACGTGGTCCTCATCATGACCACGAACGTCGGCGCCAAATCGATCGCCAGCGGGGCCGGCTTCGGCTTCACCAAGCAGGGCGACGAAGATGCCTCCTACGACAAGATGAAGGAGCGCCTGCTGCATGACGTCGAAGCTGCCTTCAAGCCGGAGTTCATCGGCCGCTTGGACGACGTGATCGTCTTCCGCGAATTGAACCGTGAGAACCTGAAACACATCGTGGACATCGAATTGTCTAAGGTGCGCGAGCGTCTCGGCGAACGCGGCCTCGCCCTGGAGATGACCGACGCCGCCCGCGAGTTCGTGATCGACAAGGGGTCCAACACGGAGTACGGCGCCCGCCCGCTGCGTCGCAGCGTCGAGCAGTACATCGAAGACCCGCTGAGCGAAGAACTGCTCCGCGGCGCCTTCGAGGGCCACAACTCGATCCTCGTCGATGCCGTGCCGATGGAGGGCGAAGACGCCGACGCGAAGGACGCCAAGCAGCGGCTCGACTTCACCGGTCGCAACGTCGCCAAGCCGGACCTCCCCAAGAAGAAGGGAGACAAGGCGAAGTCCGACGAAGCCGCCAAGGACGGGGCCGACCCCGAACTGGTCGGGGCCGCGGTGAGCGAGGGCGACGGGGAGCCGGACGACTTCAACGCCGCCGAGAGCGACTCGGACAAGTAGCTTCCTCTCCGCTTCGGTGCCCAATACCGCCCGGTACGCTCTTGCGTGCCGGGCGGATTTGTTGCGCTGTCGGCAAAGCGCCGGCGGTCACGCCAATCGATGTTCGTGCGACGAACGTCTCCGCAGGCGGAAGGACCGGGGGAGACTCGGTGTGCTTCTCAACGGTTCGAACGCATAGATCAAAGCAACCGCCGGGCAACGCCGTTTGGATGCTGAAGCCGCCGCGGGAATTGCTCCGCCGGGCCGAGTCGCGATCAACCGGAGTAGGCTCGGAGCAGCGCGGCGAGCGCCAGCGCCGCGTCGGCGGCGGGGCCGCGGGGCGTGGCGAACGCCGCGAAGCCGTCCGTGCCCAGCGCCAGCACGCTGCCCTCGTCCACCGCGGACCACAGCGCCGCGGGATCGTCCGTCGTTTCCACCACCCGCCCGCCCACGGCGGCGATCTTCAGCCGCAGGTCGTCCGCCATCTCCGCCGCGACGGCGACCGTCGGGACGTTCGGCTTCTTGGAGACCCCGCGAACTGAGTCCGCCGCCAGCGTCCGGGCCGTCTCCGCCCAGGGAATCGGCGCGCCGGCGCCGTCGTAGGCTCGGCAACGCACGGACGAAGAGTCCACCGAGAGTCGAATGTCTCCCCCCGACTCCCGCAAAGCCTCGCCATTGCCTTCCGACGGGGAGTCGAAGGGAAGAGCGAGGGTTCGTAGATCGTCCGGCAGGGCGGCGAAGAGACGCTCGAATCGCGATCGGACCGCCCCCGAAGGACTGGCCACGCTGATCCGCAGGGCCGTGAGCGTGCGGAACGCCGGCCACAGGGAGGCTTCGTGCTCCGCCTTCGCACCGCAGGATCGCTCGGCGCCGAGGAGGCGGTCGACCCGCGGTTCAGCGTTTGCGACGGCCGTCCGCTCGGCATCGCGAAGCGGACGGCCGCCGGCGCCGATCGGCACGAAGCCGACGCGTCCGGCGGGGTGATCCGGGGCGGCGAGCCACACGCCGCCCGCCGCGCCGGTCGAGCGGACGGCGAACCGCACGGCCGGTTCGAGCGCCTCGCCGAGGTGCAGCACGTCGCAACCGGCATTTCGCAGCGCCGAAGCGACCGCGAGCACGAACGGGGCATGCGTCGTGCGTTCGTCTCGGGCCAACACCACGGAGCCGCGGGGCGGGAGGGTGGCCGCAAACCGGGCGGCGAGCGTCGCCGCATCGTCCGGCGTGAAATCAGCGCCCGCCACACCGCCGAACGGATCCGGCCGTTCACGATGCGAACGTCGCTCCAATCGGCGCCGCAGCGTCGGGGCCGCTCCGTCGAGATCCACGGCGTGCGGGCACCCGACGCACTCCCGCCAGCCCGAGGCCAGCCGGGCCAGATGCGTCCCGCGGGAGATCGGAGCGGCGGCGGAAGGGCAGCGGAGCAAGTCGTCGATCCGGCGAGCGTGGAGCGTCAGCCCCATGAGCAGTTGAGAGAAGCAGGCGAGGGATAGCACAGGCCGCGCTTTGGTCGATACTGCGGGCATCGCCTTCCGAGACATTCGACGCACATGGGGCTGACGCCCCGAACCCGCCTCTCAGCTCTCCCCTCATGCACGCCGCCGAGTTCCTTAAGAAACCGCCCGGCGACATTCCCTCGGTCGTCGCGGTCCACGGAGATCAACGGTTGCTGGCGCGACGGTGCGTCGACCGCATCGCCGAGGCGGCGTTGGGGGGCGAGGATGAACCGACTCGGCTGGATGGAGAGACCGCCGACCTCGCCTCCGCGTTGGACGAACTGCGGACGGTCTCGATGTTCGCCTCCGCCCGCGTGGTCGTCGTGGGCGACGCGGACGGGTTCGTCTCCGACCATCGAGCCGGGCTGGAACGCTACGTGGCCGCGCCGGCCGCGGGCGGGGTGCTGATCCTGGAAGTCGCGAAGTGGCCGAAGAACACCCGGCTGGCGAAGGCCGTCGCGAAGAGCGGCCTGACGATCGAATGCACGGAGTTGAAGGGGGCGAAGGCTGCGGCGTACCTCGTCGGCGTGGCGAAGTCGGAGTACGAAACGACGCTGGCCAAGGACGCCGCGGAGTTGATGGTGACGCTCGCCGGCACGGACCTCGGCCTGTTGGAGCAGGAACTGGGCAAGCTGTGCGCGTTCGTCGCGGACCGCGATCCGAAGGCCGTCGCGGCGGAGGACGTGGCGGCGCTGGTGATGGACGGCTCCGTCAAGAACACCTTCGAGATGCTCGCGGAGGTGCGTCGCGGCAACGTCGGCGGGGCGTTGGCGGAGCTGGACAAGCTGCTGCTCGCGGGGGAGGCGCCGTTCAGGATCCTCGGAGGGATCGGCTTCGTGCTGCGGAAGACCGCGACCGCCGTGGACCTGTCCGCGGGCGGCGGGAACCTCTCGCGGGCGCTGGCGACGGCGGGCGTGTTCCCGAAGGAGCGGGGCGAAACGGAGCAGTACCTGCGTCGCCTCGGCCGGAAACGGGCGGAACGGTTCCGCGGGCTACTGTTGGAGGCGGACGGCGCCCTCCGCGGCGGCTCGGCGCTGCCGGACCGCACGGTGCTGGAACGGTTGCTCGTTCAACTCGCCGCGCCGCATCGCTGAGGTTCGAGCGGTCGAAATTGTTCAGCGCGGGGCCGGGGCGTCGACCCGCAGGAACGCGGCGAGGGCGGACATGTTGTCGGCGAACGTCTCGCTGGCGAGAAACCGCGATCCCACGGGAATCTTCGCCTGACCGACCAGTTTGGAACCGTCGGACGTCTCCACCCAGCGGCCCTCGTCATCGAGCGCGTCAATCGCCCGACGAGCCGCGTCGGCGAGCTTCACGGCGTTCGGCGGGGAGGGCGGGCGGCCCGATTGGGCCCGCTGCAACTTGTTCCGCAGCGTTTCGACCCGACTGCCGATCTTCCAACCGTAGTGACCGGGGAGGTTCGTATCGTCGAACGTCGGCCGGTACCCGCCGCCGTCCCGCTGCATGTAGAGGGGGCGATTCGTGTTCAACTCCAGATAACGCGGCAGCTGTCCATCCGGCAGGGCGGACCGATCGAGGTAATCGAGCGCCGCGGGGATCGGGTCGAGAAACTGCGGGTCGCCGGTCGCCGCGTGCAGGGTCAACAGAGCCTCGATCACGTCCTGCGATTCGCTCGTCACGACCGCGGGCGGCTCGAAAATTCTCGCCCACGCCGGTCGCATCTTCGCATCGTATTGCTGCGCCCAGGCGGGTTGGGGCCGGGGCAGCTGCGCCCGGATGAGGAAGTCGCCCAGTCGCCGAACCGCGGCGTCGCACCGCTCGGCAAGCGGGGGTTCGCGTTCGAGATACGTCGTGCGAGCCAGCAACAGGGTGTCGACCACCTGCCCGGCGAGCCCGTCGTTCAACGTGGCCTGATCCCAGTAATTCTTGACCCGCGGCAGCTCGCGCCAGTCGCCCTCCGGCAGAACCGCCCGCAGCGTCGGCGGGGGATCTTCCGGGTCGTCCCACACCTGTGGGAACCCGCCGCCGGGGAACTGCGCCGCAAGCAGTGCGTCGAGCCCCGTGCGGACCGCCTCGGCGATCGCCGCATGCCGGCCGTCGTGGGCGGCGTCGAGCCGGATCAGCAGTCGGAGCGCCGCGGGGGTTTGGCCGTCGTCCAGGGAGGAGGTGTTCCGACCGCGGCCGCGGCCGTTGCGATAGTCGGCGGGATTGCCGTTGGGGTCGAAGTCGATGCGGTTCGTCCAACCGCCGGACTTCAGCTGCCCGTAGACCAACGCCTCGCCGGCCGCGGTCGCGGCGGCGAGATGGGGGGCGTCGCCGGTCGCTTCGTAGGCGTTCAGAAACGCCTCGCCGACCGTCGGGGTGGCGGGGGGCTGCACCCAGATTTGCGTCGCCGTCGCCTCGCCCTCGCCCCACCGGCGGGGCCGATCGAGTTCGACGAAGTAAACGTAGCCGCCCCGCAGGGCGACCTCCTTCGCAAAGAATCGTCCGGCCCGGCGGAGGGCGTCGCGGGCTTCATCTCGACCGGGGTCGTCCGCGGCGGAGGCGGGAGCGACGACGCCGCACAGCGTCGTCAGCAGCAAAGGCACGAGCGATCGGGCGAGCACGGCGGACCTCGGGGAAGGGGCGAACGACGGAGTTTCGCGGCGGGCCTCCGGCTCCACAATCGACGCCGGGTCGGACGGGGAACGCAGCGGCTTGAGCCGATTTCTGATTTCCGGCGGAAAACGCGTTGACTGCCTGAGGCCGACTGATCTACCAACCGCCCCCGACGCGGCAGCCCCGCGCCCGACGCAATCCCGGCGGCACAACCGCCGCGGGATTCGTGGGGCGAACGGGGCAGGGGAACTCTCCACCCCGCCGCGCGACACGCCCCGCGATCTCCGCTGCTGTGCGGGATCGCAACTCCCAGCGACAACCCATTCGTCCGCGTCCCCGGCCGGCCCCGTTGCGCCGTTCGTCCGCGGAAATCCTCACGGAACAGGTGCGATGACTTCGCGTCCGATTCCGCGGCTCCGCCGCGCCAACCGCCCCGCCGCCAAACGCTTCTTCGCCGGCCTGCTGTCCGCAGCGATGGGCATCGCGATCGCCCCGTCGGCGCCCGCTCAGTTTTACGAAAGCGGCTATGGCTACGGCGGGAGCAACTGCGGGTGCTCCACCGCCAGCGCCTCGCCCTCCTATTCCAGCTCCTACTCCACCGCCTCGTACGCTCCCGTGTCCTACGGCGGAAGCTACAGCACGGTGAGCGGCTGCACGCCGATCTATCAGCAGGCGGCCGCGGTGGAGTGCATTCCCGTCCAACAGGTGCAGACGGTCGCCGTCTGTGAGCAGCCGAAGATGGTCGCCGTGCCCCGGCAGGTGACCGACCGGGTGCCGACGACGAAATACGTGTCCGTTCAGGAAACGGTCAAACGGCCGCGGACCGTCACGCGGTATGAGGAGCGGGAATTTACCGAAATGGTCCCGCAGACCGAGACCCGCACCGCGATGGCTCAGCAGGTCAACTACCGGCCGGTCAGCAATACCCAGACCGTCATCAAGGACGCCGGTCACTGGCAGACCCGTCGGATCGCCAATCCGCAGATCAGCCCTTGTCAGTACGACCCGCGGCCGGGATTCGCCGGTTCGATGAACCGCTTCCGGTACAACGTCCGCAGCATGTTCACGCCGAAATACACCACGCAGCGGCAGTACGTTCCGCAGCAGATGGCCTGCAACGTAACCACTCACAGCCAGGTCGCGGAAGTGACCAACGTGCCCCGCACCTACCAGGTGACGACGATGGTTCCGACCATCAAGAAGCGTCAGGTCGCGGTGCAGGAAGTGGTTTGGGAAGATCAGAAGGTCACCGCCCTGAAGCCGGTGACGGAGTACAAGGAAGTCTCCCGCACCGTTTACAACTACCTGCCCAGCACCGATCCGGTCGCCGTGGCGTACCTCTCCGGCCGCGGCACGACTGCGACCGCCCTGCGGCCGGAATCGGACTCCGGCTTCGACAGCGTGCCGACCCGCTCCGCCGACGCCGACGGCGACAAGTACAAACGGGACGACAACTCCGAATTCGAGGAGACGACGACCTCCTACAACGCCCCCCGTCGCGGCTCCCGCCGTCTGACCGAGGAGGCCGCCCCCGCGGCCCCGAAGGTTCGGACCCTAACCGACGCCGACCGCGAACGGCTCGCCGCGTTGAAGCTGGCGGCACGCAGCCGCGGGGCGAACGAACAGCGGATGGCCGCCCGTCCGGCGACCGATGCGGCCCCCGCCGCGGTGCGTGAGCCGGTTCGTCGGCCGGTCGCCCCGCCGGAACTGGTCGGCGCCGCCGGCCGGGTGCCGCAGGTGACCGCCGCCCGCCGCTGGGATGCCGGTCCGATGCTGCCGCTGGTCGCCAGCGCCCGGTAAGGCGACCCGGGGCGAGCCTTCTGGAGAGAACGACGGCGGCGGGGTCCATCCCCGCCGCCGTTTGTCGTTGCGCGGTGCGAACCCCGCTTCGGCAAGCCGCACGCGGTTCAGACCCGACCGAACAGTTCCCGAAGCAGCCCCCGCTCGTTGAGCACGCCGACGACCCGACCGCCGCCTGAACCGTCTGCGCGAGAAATCAGCAAACCGACGGCGTCGCCCTCGCGACGCAACTCCGCCAACGCTTCCAGCCGCGTGGCGCCCTCCGCGATCCGGGGAAGCGGCCGCAGCCAGTCGCGCGGCGCGCGATCGCCGGCGGCGACGTCGGCGACCTTCACATACCCCACGAACGGCGCCGCTTCGGCGGCCGGGACCGTCGAAGCGCCACCCGCCGGCTCAGCGGTGAGCAACACTTCTCGGACGCCCAGCGCGACGGCTTTCGCCAGCAACTCGTCCCGGGTGCAGGCCAGCGGGAAGGAGACCGCACGCTCCGGCGGCGTCGCACGTTCGCGGGCCCGACCGGGAGCGGCGTGAAGGACGTTTTCCGTTAATCGATCCTGAACGTCGGTCAGCAAACCGGCCCGGTGACCTTCATCCAGCACCTCGATCAACCGACCACGGCCCAACACGCCGCCGACGCGGCGGGAGTCGCTTTCATCGTCCTTTTCCAGCAGACGAGCGAGACCGGCGAGGGGGATCGAAACCGGTGCGGCGAGCTTGAAGATCACCAGCAGGAACGAACTCTGCCGCCCCAGAAAGTAGGAGGGGGCGAGGTAGCAGAGCCGCTTGGGCAGCAGCTCGCCGCAGACGAAGACCACCGGACTGATCAGCCAGGTCGCGATGACCTCCGGCGCCCCGCCGCCGCCGGTGGAGAACGCGGCGACCGCCACGCCGATCGCCGCGGTCGTCAGGTAATTCGCCACGTTGTTGCCGACGAGTAACGTGGCGACGAACCGGGCGGGCTGCTCCGCGAATCGCAGCACGCGGCTCGCCCGACGTTTGCCGGCCGCGGCGTGAAAGCTCAGTCGCAACGTGGAGATGCGATAGAACGCCGTCTCCGCCCCGCTGAACAGCGCAGACAGATAGACCCCCAGCGCAAACAGCCCGGCGGCGGTCAGCAGGGCGGTCATCATTCGTCGCGCCCCGATTCGCGTGAGACGTCATCGATGTCGCGCTCGACCCGCACCCGCCGCACGTCGGTGCCGCCGACGTCCTCCACCGTCAATCGCAGGCCATGCCAGACGCAGGCGTCGCCCGCCTCCGGCAACTGTTCAAGCTCTTCCAGCAACAGGCCGGTGACGGTGACGGGGTCGGTGTCCGACAGGTCGTCCGGCAGGTCGAGGCGTTTCAGGAGGTAGCGTAACGTCGTCAGACCCGCGACTTCCCAACTCTGCGGTTCGCCTGGTCCGGCGGGGCGGGGGCGGACCGGTTCGCTCCGCAGCAACCGACGGGCGCGGCTGGTATCCGGGCGGAGAATCGCATCGACGACGTCGTCGAACGTGACCACCCCGACGGTCTCCCCGTACTCGTTGATGACGCCCGCCGCCGGGCGCCCGGTCTCGCTGAGCAGCGCCCACGCCGACGCCGCGGACGCGCACCACGGCAGGAACGGCAGCGACACCGCGCGACCGTCGAGGCGTGGGTTCGCCTCGTTCGGATCCGACCCGAGCGCCGCGGCGGCAGTGTCCAACATCAAAACGCGAGATGCATTGGCCGCCGAAGGGTTCTGATGGGCAGTCCCCGCGGCTTGATCCAGGATCGGGTCGACCACCGCCACGAACCCGCCGGCCGGCACCCGCCCCCCGAGATCCGACCGCCGCACCGGACTGGTCAACGTGAGGTACGAGCCCCGCGGCCGCATGATCTCCTCGGCGGTCACGTCCGACAGATCCAAGACGTTGCGAAGGATTTGCCGTTCCAATCCGGCGAGTTCGCGAGTCTCCGTGGCGGCCTCGACGGCGTGTTCGAGGTCGTCGGCGCTGAGGTATTCCTCCGTCTCCAGCTTCGGCCAGAACGTCCGCGTCAGCGCCCGGGTCAGGGCGTCGAGCCGTGGTGACAGCGGATCGACCGCCCGCACCGCCAGCCCCAACGGCAGGGCGACCAGCCCGGCGACGGCCTTGGGCGCGGCCACGGCGACGCTCTTCGGGAACACCTCGCCCAGCAAAATGATGCTGGCAAGCCCGCCCAAACCGATGAATCCCGCGGCGGTCGCGTAGCCGTCGTGAAGGAGCTTCTCCGCCACGACAACGCTTACCACGAAATAGGTGAGGTTCGTCAGCAGGTTCCAGAACAGCACAGCCGCCAGCAGCCGGTCCGGCCGGTCCAGCAGTCGGGCCGCCGCCCGCCGCCCGGCCGATCCTCGGGAGAGGTCGCGCTGATCTTCCGGGGAGAGGAAGAACAGGGCCGTCTCGCTGCCGGAGAAGAACCCGCTCACCAGCGTGAGGGCCAGCATCGTGAGGCCGCCGGGCAGCCAGAGCGAGGCGGGGGGGAAGGCGTCCGGCACCTTCAGCGCCCCCGCCGTCGGGGCGCGACGGCGCCGGTCGAACGCAGGGGAAGGATCACTCCTTCCCCCCGCCCAGCGTCACGCCGAACTCGCTGACCGCCGGCACCAACATCGCCGCCGCGGCGAACCCGTACGCCGCCCCGACCGCCAGCAGACAGCCGAGCGGTTCGTTCAGCAGGTAGGCCGTGATGGCGTAGAACGTCATGAACGGCAGCACGAACGCCGCCGCGGAGAGGGCGTTGCTGGGTTGGCTCCAGTTGAAACTGATCAACAGCAGCACCGACCCGAACCCGATGAACAGCAGGAAGCTCTGGAACTGCAGGAAGAAATTGCTCCTCGCTTCGATCAGCAGCAGCCAGAACACGGCCAGCCCGAGGCTCAGGAAGAACACCGTCCCGAGGCTGTGTGCGATCGCCCGCCGGCTGCTCGAATGCCCGGCCGCGGCGTGCAATCCCAGCGCGGAGCAGAATACCGCCAGCACCGCGTAGCCGAGCACGAGGTACACGAACCCCTCGGCGCCCAACGTTCCTTGCCACAACAGCACGGCTGCGGGGATCAGCGGCGCCAGCAGCACCTCTTTCGCGTTGAACAGCACCCCGGCCAGCTTGCCGAGCGTGAACTCCCGCGCGGACAGATCCGTCGCGAGCAACAGTTCCAAGGTATTGCCGTCTCGCTCCGTGGTGAGCGCGGTCACGGCTTGCGCGTTGACGAGGATCAGCCCCAGCAGCCCCAACCCGGTGAGCGTCGCCGCCGCCCCGACGCCTTCCTCGCCCGCGGCGGGCAGGGCGAACGCCGCCCCGACGCACAACGCCACGAACGCCAGTTTGATGAGAATCGCCTTCCGCCCATAGGCCCGCGTGCGGATCTCCCGCCACAGCACCGGGTTCGACCAAACCGGCCGCTCCGCCCGCTTGCGGACGGCGGCGGCCCCCGAGTCGACGGCTGCTTCGCCGACCGCGGCGGGATCGGCTGAGGCAGCCGTCGAAGGGCCGGCCGTCGGTTCCGTCGCGGGGATGTGCACGTTGCGGGTCGGGTTCCAAGCCCGCAGTCGCCAAATCGTGACGCCGGCCAACACTGCCGACAACAGCGTCAACGCGGCGACCGGCCCGAGCGCCGACACCGCCGCCGGTCCCGTCACGTCCGCAACGCCTTCGATCGGAGTCGCAGCCGGGTTCATCAGCCCGGCCAACGCCCGAAACGGGTTCAGCGCGGCGCCCCATCGACCGACCGTCGAACCCGTCCCGCCGATCTGCACGAGCGCCTCCGTCACGCCCAGCCAACCGACCAATCCCAGCACGCCGAGAGCGAGGCTCTGGAACGTCTTCTCACGCCAGAACGCGCACAGACTGCCCCACGTCCCCGCCGCGACCGAAGCCGCGGCGCAGAGCGCCAGCGACCACAGAATCTGAGCGACGCTCACCCCGCCCGACAGCCGTAGCAGGAAGAACACCGGCGCCCCGCAGGCAATCAGCACCGCGACGCCCAACAAACTCGCAGACAGCTTGCCGAGCACCAATTCGCTGCTCCGCAGATCCGTCATCAACAGCAGAATGAGGGTCCGTCGATCCTTTTCCTGCGCGACGTTCCCGGCCGCGAACAGCAGGGCGAAGAACAGGCACAGCGTCAGCTGCACCATCGACAGCAACTGAAACGCCAGCGCTCCGAATCGCGCCCGCCCCGCCGCGGAGAGATCGCCGGTCAGGCCGACGAGCGCCTTCTCCGCCGTATAGAGCAGCACGAACAGCGCGAGCACGTACCCCGCCCGCAGCACGAAGTGCCGTGCCGACCGCGGCGCGGTGCGGGCCTCCCGCGTGAAAATCGGACCGGTAAGCAACGGGAGCGGCGGGGACTCGGGGCAGGGGATCGGCGGGCGAAGTGTAACGCCCCCCCGCCGGGACGCATGCGTTCCGCATTCCCCGCATCCGCCGAGCCGTCCGATCCGGCGCCGAAGAACGATCTTCCCCCGAAGCGGCGCGGACGGTTCAGAGATTTCGCAGCGCCGGTTGCGGAAACCCGGCAAGGGGGCCATGATTGTTGACGTTGAGAGTCAATCTCAACTCTCAGTCGACCGCGGGACGCTCCGGGCACGGAGCCGCCGTCAGATTTACAGGCTGGATCGTCTTTCCCCCTCGTTGAGACCTTCCCGGATGCTTCTGTCTTCTCCTCCGTCTACACGCCCGCGACGCCCTGCCCGCGCCGGGTTCACGCTGATCGAGCTGCTGGTGGTCATCGCGGTCATCGCGATTTTAGTGAGCCTCCTGCTGCCCGCGGTCCAGCAGGCCCGCGAAGCCGCCCGCAAGATGCAGTGCGGCAATAATCTCAAGCAGATCGGCTTGGCGATGCACAACTATCACGGCACGTACCGCTACTTCCCGCTGACCTGGACCGACAACACGGCGAACTGGGCCGTGGCGATTCTGCCCCAGACGGACGAGGGCAACGTCGCAGACCTCTACGACTACTCGCTGCCGTGGGACGACCCGGCGAACGAACCGCTGAAGGAGTTGATGCCGACGACCTACTCCTGCCCGTCCAACCCTTCCGGCGGACAGTTGCTGTCGGACAACGGCTGGCAAACGACCGACTATTCCGTCCTGCGGAACGCCTCCGACTGGGCCAACCATGACTCGCTGTTCGACGGCTCCCCGCACCGTATCGCCGACGTGATCGACGGCACGACGAACACCTGCATGATCTACGAATCGGCCGGCCGTTCCTCGCTGTATGTGGAGGACGTCGAGAATCCCACCATGAACGGCGCCGACCCGCCCTGGGCCTACGGCCGATCGAAAGATCCCTGGGCCTCAGACAGCAACGCAGGCTGGTGGTTCACGCAGGCGATCGTTTGGAACGACCCGGGCGACTTCGACGTCTTGTGGTCGACCGGTGACCGGGTCGTCAACGTCGCCAACTGGTTCGGAGCGCCGTACTCCTTCCACGCCGGCGGCGTGAACTTGGGAATGGCCGACGGCTCGGTTCAATTCCTGAGCGAAAACACCTCCTACGACGCCATTTCCGCTCGTAGCTCGATCAACGGCCGCGAAGTCGTGGAGGGCTTCTGATGAGGCGGCTCCTCGCTTCACGCGCTCGCCGGGTCTCCCGGTTCGGCGGCCTCGCGGCGCTGTGCTTGGTCGGGTGCTCCGGCCAAGAGGATTGGCAGGTCGAGACTCAACCGGTCAGCGGCTCCCTCCGAATCAACGACACGATCCCGGAGAACGCGGTCGTCACGCTGCACCCGCAAGGCGGGCCGATCGACGTGCGGAAATCGAAGCCGTGGGGCAAGGTGCAAAGCGACGGCACCTTCACCCTGCAGACCTACGAGCAACACGACGGCGCCCCGCCCGGAACCTACGCCCTGACCGTCGTGTGGCGGAAGAATCCGGCGGTGATGGGTTCCCCCGATCAGCTCGGCGGGGCGTACGACGAGGTCCGCGAATCACAATGGACCGTGTCCGTGGAAGAGGGGCGTGAGGAGCTGGCTCCCATCGCGATCGAGGGAGTCGAGCTCATCCGCGGCGAAGGGCGCCTCATGGCGCCGCCCGACGAGCCGCGGTCCCGCTAGGGCGAATCCCTGTGTGTCGTAGCGGCGGCTTCCAGCCGCCGACTCTCGGCGTGGCCGTTCCTGCGACCCACGCTCTCGCCCGCCGCCGGCCATGTCGGCCGCGTCGGACCAATCCCGAGGAACCCCGATGGGCCATCTCACCGCCGCCGAGCCGACGGCCGACGCCTCCGAGAACGCGGTCGCCGGCGCCCCGGTCGTCCCCGTTCTCTCCCCCCGTCGAGAGGTGCCCTCGCGGCGCCCGACGCCCCGAGCGGACCGGAAGGCGGGGCAGTCCCTGTTTCGCGTGATTTGGCGCTGGCACTTCTTCGCCGGGCTGCTGGTCTCCCCGATCGTAATGACCGCGGCGCTGACCGGCGGGGCCTATCTCTTCAGCGCCGAGATCAGCGACGCGGCCAACAGCGACCTGCTGTTCGTGGAGGACTCCGGCGCCTCGGTCTCCGCGGAGGCGACCGCCGCGACGGAGGCGTCGGCTTCCGCAATCCTCGCGAACGCCGAAGCCGCGGTTCCCGAAGGGCGGGCGACGCGACTGACGTGGCGGTTCGACCCACGGCGGACGGTGGAGGTCGCCGTCGAACCGGTCTCTCTCGGGGAAGTCTCGAAGGAGGATCTTGGGAAAGAAACAGGCGGGCGGATGGCGACGGTGTACGTCAATCCCCGCACCGCCGAGGTACAGGCGGTCTCTGACGGCCCGCTGAAGCTCGGAGGGTTCTTCGGCGTCGTGCTGAAGATCCACCGACAGCTGTTTCTCGGCAGGACCGGCCGCATCCTCGTGGAGTTGGCGTCCTGTTGGACGATCGTCCTGTTCCTGACCGGCGCCTATCTCTGGTGGCCCCGCCGCCGGGAGAAGGTGCGAGGGGTTTGGAAACCGCGCTGGTCGGCCAAACCCTATACGCTCCTACGCGATCTGCACGCCGTCGCGGGAATCTATCTTTGGCCGGTCTGCATGACGATCCTCGTCTCGGGCCTCTTCTACACGCTCTTGTGGGGAGAATCGTTCCACCTCGTCAGCCAACAGGCGTTCGGCACGGCGCCGGCGGTGGCCGACGACCCAGTGCCGGCTGGGGAAGAGGCCGAGAACGCCGCGGAGGCTCCCGACGAGATTCCCATCGAGACCTTCTCCATTGAGCAGGCGGTGGCCGCGGCCCGAAGCCTTTATCCCGATCGAGACGTCACCGTCAAAATTCCGGCCGAGTCGACGGGCGATTACGAGGTCTCCGCGATCAACGACTACGCGCGCGGCACCTACGGGGCGATGGAATCGACCGGCCTGAAATTGGACCGGCGTAGCGGCGAAGCGTTCGGCCACGACGATCTCGCGGACAACGTGCGGTACTGGTGGCATACCTGGGCCTACCCGCTGCACGTCGGCAGCGTGCTCGGCCCCTCCTCGAAAGTTGTCTGGCTGATCGCCTGCCTGGCGCTGGTCGCACTGCCGTTCACGGGGCTATGGATGTGGTGGAAGCGACGCCCCGCGGGGCGGTCCGGGTTTCCCCGCGAAAGCTCGCTGGAGGTCGTGTCCGTTTGGCTCTGGGGGGCGATCTCGGCGCTCTGTTTGCTCCTGCCGGCCTTCGGGATCTCCCTGGCGCTGGTCGTCATAATGGACTGGGCCTACGGCAAGCTGCGTCCGTCCCTCGCGGAATAGCGAGTCGCAAGCGGCCCGACAGGCCGAGACGCGAGCCGAGGCCGGATGAGCTTGTGGACGCTGTTCCTCCCCGACTCTTGCCTCCGGCCACTGCCGCACCTGGGCAGGTAGGGGTGACCTGACAGACGCTTCGCCCCCCACGCAGGTGGGCGACTCTAACGGTCGCGACCGTTGCTCTGACAACGGATAGCAGGTGCGGGTCGTGCGGGCGCGACCGCCGATGACGGCGGTGCGGTCTCGTCTGGGCAATCGGGCGGCGCCGTTCTTCCGGATTGAACCTCATCGCACGGGCGATCAGATGACTCGGCCCAGCACTATTGCTCTCAACGTTCTTACCGTCGGCGCCCGCTCGGCGCGATGGCGGCGCGCCATCGGCCTCGGAGCGTTCGCGGCGCTCGTGACGGCGCCCGGCTGCGCCTGGGTCGGCGGCGGATCGACGGCGGAACCGAATCTCACCTACCTCGGTGATGCCCGACCGGCGGAGCATATCGAGACCGGCGCCAAGATTTCCTACGCGCACGGCGTGGAGAACGACGTCCGCCCGCTGCTCAACGGCGCCGCCCCGCGGACCGTCGCGGACATGGCCCATGCGGAGATCTGGGATCTGCCGCTCGACGCCGCGGTGAAGATCGCCCTGGAGAACAGCGAGATCCTCCGCACCGTCGCCCCCCGCGGGAACGCGACCGGCACGGGCTTCCAAACCGCCGCCCTCGCCAACCCCGACGGCACGCCGAGCCTGTTCGACCCGGCGATCGCCCAGACCGGCGTGCTCTTCGGCAACCGCGGCGTCGAGGCGGCGTTGGCGGACTTCGACGCCAACTTCACGTCGTCGCTGCTGTTCAGCCGCGACGAGACGCTGGGCAACAACGCAGGCTTCGGGAATTTCGGCGGGACCGCCGCCGGCGTCGGCGCCGCCGCTCTGACCCCCGGCGAGACCGTCACGAACAGCTCCGCTTATCAGGCCCAACTGGGCAAGACGCTCGCGACCGGCGGCTCGGTGGCGGCCTTCGGAAATATCAATTACCTCGACACGGATCCGTCCTTCGGGGTGTTCCCGAACTCGTACGACTCGAACGTCGGCCTCCGATTCAATCAGCCGCTGCTGGCCGGGTCCGGCGTCGAGTACACCCGCATCGCGGGTCCGCGGAACCCGAACTTCTCCGCGATCACCGGCGTGAATCAGGGCGTGATCATCGCCCGCATCAACGAGGATATTAATCTCCTGACGTTCGAGCAGAACGTCCGCGACCTCGTCAAAAGCACCGAGGACGCCTACTGGAATCTGTACAACGCCTATCGGCAGTACGACACCCGGCTGACGGCTCGCAATAGCGCCCTGCGGACCTGGCGCGACCTCCGCGACCGACGCGAGATCGAAGACCTGCGCAGCGACGAACTCGGCGAGAGTCAGTTCGAGGATGAGGACGCCCTGCGGACGATCGCCTTCCAGACCCAGCAAAGCGACGGGAACACCACTCCCGCCCAACTGGCCCAGGCGGAGAACCAGTACTTCCAGCAGAAATCGCTGGCGACGCAGGCGCTCAACGACATCTACGCGGCGGAAGCCGAACTGCGTCGGGTGATGGTGCTGCCGGTCAACGACGGCCGCGTGATCCGCCCGGCGACCGAGCCGATCACCGCGGAGTTCGTCCCCGACTGGCACGCTTCCCTCGCCGAGGCGCTCTGCCATCGGCCGGAACTGCGTCAGCAGAAGTTCCGCATCAAGTCGCTCGAATACCAGCTGACGGCCGCCCGCAGCCTGACGCGGCCGAGCCTCAACTTCACCTCGCAGGTGCAGGTCAACGGGTTCGGCGACGACCTGATCGCGGACGAAGGCGATTCCAGCGCCTTCGGTACGCTCGCCGACGGCGATCAGACCGGCTGGCAGTTGGGGCTGGAATACAGCGCCCCGATCGGCTTCCGGCAGGCCAACCTGCAGGTGCGGAACCTCGAATACCGGCTGACCAAGGCCCGCAAGGTACTCGCCGCGCAAGAGCTGGACGTGTCGCATCAACTCGCGGACGCGTTCCAGCAGGTCGCGCTGCGGCACGCCACGGCGACGAACTTCTTCAATCAGATCGGCGCCGCTCAGGAACGGGTCCGCATCCTCGACGCGCAACGGTCCGAGGGCGCCCTGCGGACGGACTTCCTGCTCCGGGCCCAAACGGATCTCGCCGCCGCGGAAGGGGCGTACTTCCAAGAGATCGTCGCTTACAACCAGGCTCAGGCGTTGCTGCAACTGACGAAGGGCACGCTGCTGGACGCCAACGGCGTGCAACTCGCCGAGGGCATGTGGACGCCGAAGTCCTATCAGCAAGCGATGCGGCGGGCGTGGGAGCGGAGCCACGCCCTCCCCGCGGAGCACCTGCAGACCAGCCCGGCGCCGTTCACCGTGCCGGAGGACGAGCGAGCCTGTCCGCAGTTCCTGACGAACGGTTGCCCGTCCGGTCCGGCGTTTCTCCCGCAGCAGGCGCCGACGGACTTCACTCCCGGCCCGCTGCCCCCGCCGGTCCATGTGCCTGAGCCGAGCCCGGGCGAAGCGGCCGCCGATCGAACGAACACGTTGGCGGCGCCGGAACCCGCGCCGGCCCCCGTCCCGGTCGCCCCGTTGCCGACGCCCGCCCCGGAGCGGGAACGTTCGCCCGGCGACGTGAAGGAGCAACCGGCCGACCCGCTGGATCTCGTGCCGGAATTAGACGGCGTGGTCCCCGACGAATTGGACGTCGATGCGATCTTGAAAGGTCTCGATCTGGCGCCGCCGGACGAGGCTGGATCATCGGAGAGCGGACCGAGCGGCGAACCGATGTCCGCCGCGGAGACGCTTCGCAGCGCCCGGCGCTCCCGGATTATGGGCGACGCCCAGCGGTCGCCCCGGGCGACGGGTCGGGTGACGCCCGTCGCCGGCACGGTGCCGGTGATGAAGCCCGTGTCGACGCCGCAACCCGCCGCAACGAAGTGGACCGCCGCGCCGACGACCACGGAACGCTCCGCGGCGGCCTCGGCCCCCGTGGAGAAGAAGTGGCACAAACCGCGGAAGGCCCGCCCCGCCGCGTCGTTCCCGGCGGACGAACCGGCCCAGTTCCACACCCCGAAGACTGTCGTGCCGGCCGTCGAGGAACAACCGGTCAGTCTGGGCGAGTGGGTCTCCGGCGACTGACCGCGGCTGGATGGCCCCCAGGCGACCGTCAGTCGTTCGTCCAAGCCGCAAGTCGTGCGAGCACGTCCGCGGCCGCCCCGGCGTCGAGGCTTTCGGCGACGCGGGCCACCGCGGCCCGCGGTTCGGTCTCGGCGCCGACCGCCAGCAGGCCCGCCGCGGCGTTCGCCGTCACGATCGCCCGCGCCGGCCCCGGTTCGCCCTTCAGAACGCTGCGAATGATCGCGGCGCTCTCCGCGGGGCCGTCGGCCTTGAGGTCATCCGCGGCGATCGTCGCCAGCCCCAGCGTGTCCGCGGTCCACGTCTCCCGCGTCACGCCGTCCGGGGTAGCGACGAACACCGCCGTCTCGCCCCACAGGCTGACTTCGTCCAGTTCGTCATTGCCGCACACGACCAGCGAGCGATTCGTTCCGAGCGCCTGCAGGGCGTCTGCAATCAGAGCCGCGTGCGCCGTCGTCGCGGCGCCGAGTAGCTGATGCCCGGCGCCCGCGGGATTCGTCAGGGGGCCGAGCAGATTGAACAGCGTTCGGACTCCCAGCCCTTTCCGGACCGGCCCCGCGTGCCGCATCGCCCCGTGCGAGGCCGGGGCGTAGGCGAAGCCGATGCCGACGTCGGCGATGCACTCCCCGACGCGGTCAGGGGTCAGGGAGACGTTCACCCCTAACGCTTCCAACACGTCCGCCGAGCCGCTCTTGGAGCTGACCGACCGGTTCCCGTGCTTCGCCACCCGGACGCCGCAGGCCGCGGTGACCAGCGCCGCGGCGGTCGAAATGTTGAAGGTGGAAAGCCCGTCGCCGCCGGTGCCGCAGGTGTCCAGCAGCGGAGCGGGGGAGCCGTCGGCGGGCGCCGCGACGGGCGCCGCCGTCATCCGCTCCCGCATGGCGGAGGCGGCGCCGACCAGTTCCTCAGCGACTTCGCCCTTCATCCGCAGGGCGACGAGCAACCCGGCGAGAGCGTGCGAGTCGGCCTCGCCGTCCATCACCAGGCCGACGGCCTCGCGCATCAGGTCGCGAGGTACATCGCGTCGCTCCAGGGCCAGAGCGAAGGCGCGACGGACGGAATCGGGGGCGTGGGCGGACATCGCGGGGCACCGTGAATCCGCCGCGTCCAAATCGCAAGCGGAACAGGGATGCCAAGACGGACGGGACGACGGCGGTTAGGATGACATCGCCCGCCCCTCGCCCGCCGAACCTCGGTCCGTTCGATGCCCCGGAAGCTCATCATCGACGCCGACCCCGGCATCGGGGACGCGCTGGCGATCACGCTGGCCGTTCTCGATCCGGACATCGATCTACTGGCCGTCACCGCGACCGCCGGTTGCGTCGACGGTCCCACCGCGACCCGCAACGTCACGGCGATTCTCACGCTGCTCGACCCGGATAAACGGCCGAAGGTCGGCGCCTGCGAAGCGGGGGACGCCGGCGTCGGACCGGAGTTCGGCGGGGAAGAGCTTGATTGGGCCGCGGTGAACGGGCCGGACGGCCTCGGCGCCTGGCAACTGCCGGATGTGGAACTGTACGCCCCGCGCGATTCGCCCCGTTTGCTGGTCGAACTCGTCCGGGAGCACGAGGGCGAAGTCACGCTGCTGACGCTCGGTCCGCTGACGAACGTGAAGCTCGCCGCGGAGCGTTGGGGCGGGTTCTACGAAGCGTTGGGCGGCCTGGTGATCGGCGCCGGGTCGGTGGAGATCGGCGGGGACGCCACCGCGGCCGCGGAGTTCAACGTCGCCGCCGACCCGCTCGCCGCCCGCAGCGTGCTGACCGGCCGGTCTTCGAAGACGCTGGTTCCGCTGGACGTGACCCGCCGACCGGTACTCAGCCCCTCGGCTCACGAGACGCTCAAGGGCGCGGTCCGCGGCGGGGCGGGCGAGTTGCTAAGCCAGATGCTGCCGTGGGCGCTGCGATCGAATCATCAGCATTTCGGCGTGGAGGGGATCAGCTTGCAGGAGCCGACCGCGTTGGCCGCCGCCGTCCGCCCCGAACTGTTTGAACGAGAGGAAATGGCCGTGGATGTCGAAACCGCCGGCGACCTGACCTACGGCATGACGGTCTTCGACCGCCGCGGCGTTCGGCGTTGGCAGACGAACACCGAAGTCGTCCGGGAGGTCGACGCCGCCGGCGTGCAGGACTACGTCCTTTCCGTCCTCGCCGGCGACGATCTCGCAGACAACGGAGCCGGGGCAGGGGGGACGCGATGAACGAATGGTTCCGCAATCTGAAGACCGCCGTCGTCACGGTCGCTCAGGGATTGGGCGTCACGATGAAGGCGGCGCTGCGCACCTACCGTCGCAAGACCTACACGGAAGCCTACGAGTACCCGGAGAAGCCGCTGCCGGTCGCGGCTCGCTATCGCGGGTTCCATCGGTTCGACCTCACGGCGTGCATCGGCTGCGATAAGTGCGCCGTCGCCTGCCCGGTCGACTGCATCTACATCGACAAGACGATGGACACCGGCCCCGACGGGAAGAAAGGCTTCCGCGTCGACGGCTTCACCATCGACTACACCAAGTGCATGTTCTGTGCGTTGTGCGTCGACCCGTGCCCGGTCGACTGCATCTTCATGGGGTCCACTCACGACCTCAGTTGCTACACCCGGGACGGGTGCAGCGTGGACTTTGCGAAACTGCCGCTGGAGGCGGCGTGGGGCCGCGCGACGCTCAACCCCACGATCGTCGCGGAGAGTAAAACGCTCGCGGAGCCGGTCTGGGTGAAGGGCGAACCGGGGATGCCCGCTCCGGACGGGGCCGCCGTGCTGCCCGTGATTCAGAAGCCGAACTCCGCTTGAAACGGAAGTCCACCCGATTGACGGGGTTCCTTCAAAACAGGACGGATGGGGACGATCCGAGTTTGACGGACACGCGGCCGGCGCCGTGTGGGTTTGGCTTTCCGACGAGAGAAGGGAAAGATAGTTCCGTCCCGGGTTGCGCCACGCGGCCATGAAGACTGCGATCCCCGTGTCGTTCCGGTTCCCGACCGCATAGCTCCCATGCAACGCCGCCCCCCCGAGTCTCCCAGCGCCGGTCCGCCGACCGCTGGCCCGCCGCGGCGCTCGATCGGTCGTCCGTCGGCCCTGTTCTCCCCGGAGCGGGCGACCGCGACGCTGCCGCTGGTTCGTCGGATCGTCGGCGACGCCGTTCCGTTGGCGTTGGATCTGGCGGAACGCCGCGCCCGATTGGCTTGGATCCGGCGCACGCCGGGCGCCAAGCGGCACTTCCACGGCCCGCACGCGGAGGAACTGGACGAAGCCGAACGGCTGCTCGCCCGGGACGCCGACCGCCTCAGCGAGTTCGTCGCGGAAATCCGCCGCCTCGGCGCCGTGTTGCGGGACGCCGCCGCGGGGCTGGTCGAATTCCCCGGCCCCCGCCTCACGGCGGACGGCGAGGCGCGCGACGGCTATTACAGTTGGCGACCGGGCGAAGACGCCGTGACGCACTGGCGGCCCGCCGCCGCCGACCCCGCCGACCGCGCCCCGGTGCGGGGGCCGGCTCTTCCGCTGGCGACGACGGAGCTTCCCGTCGTGGATCACGCGGCCTAATCGTATTCTGAGAAGGAGTGAGGGACCGAGATGGACCTCGCCGGGCACCTGCTGATCTTTGCCGTCGCCGCGATCGTCGCACTGGCGGCGCCGCTGACGTTGGGCCGATTGATCCGCCCGAAAAACCGCACGCCGGACAAATCCGCAATCTACGACTGCGGCGAGGAGGCGATCGGCAGCAGCTATCTAAAATTCGATCTGCGGTTCTACGTCGTTGCCCTGCTGTTCATCGTGTTCGATGTCGAATTGGCGTTCCTGTTTCCTTGGGCCGCGGTGTACGGCTCCGCGATCGCCCTGACGGACCCGACGTTGTCCGAAGGCGTGCGACTGGGCCTCACCGAACGCCTCGGCGGACACACGCCCGGCACGCTGCCGATCGAAGCGACCCTCACCGCCGGCGACGCGACCCGGTTGGCGATCGGCGGGGCGCTCGATCTGGCCGTGTTCTTCGGGGTGTTGCTGGTGGGCTTCGCGTACGTCTGGAAGCGCGGCGACCTCGATTGGGTCAAAACCGTCGCCGGGCAAGCTCGACAGGACGCCTTGAGATGAGCGCCGAAGACCTCCACGCCGCCCTCCGCGATCGCTTCGGCGACGCCGTCCGCGATCTGCACGCGGCGACCAATCCGTGGATCGAGATTGCGGCGGACGCTGTGCCGGACCTGCTGACGTTCGTACGGGACGAACTGGGTTTGCAGCACCTGAACGATCTCACCGCCGCGGACATCGCCCCCCGGCCGGGCGAAGAGTCGAAATTCGAGGGCGAGCCGCGTCTGGAGGTCGTCTACCGGCTCTCCGACTTCCCGCTGACCCGCACGCTGACCTTGAAGGTCGTGCTGCCGCGCGGCTCGGACGACGACTTGCCGGAAATCCCCACGGCGTCCGGCGTGTTCCCCATCGCCGCGTGGCACGAGCGAGAGACGTTCGACCTGCTCGGCGTGCGGTTCGTCGGTCACCCAAACCTCACCCGCATCCTCACCGACGACGACTGGGTCGGCCACCCGCTGCGAAAGGACTACCAGCAGCCGGAGGAATACGGCGGGATTCGCTGTCGGTGAGTCGTTGAGTCGTTGTCACGCGGAGGCTCTGCGGAGCGTCCACGTTACAATCCCATGGGGCTTCGTCTGGAACGCGATGGCTAGCGGGCGACCTCCGTCGTTGATCCCGCCGGTTGACTGCGGGTAGGCCGTTCTAGACGAACGGTCATCGGGGGTTCGATTCCCCCCCGGGCGAAGCCCTTTCCGCTTTCGAGAAGTCATGAACGCCGTCGCTGACCCACTGCTCGACCCGCGGACGATTGAGTTCGACGTTCGCACTGACGAGATGCTCGTCAACATGGGGCCGCAGCACCCCAGTACGCACGGCGTGCTGCGGCTGCTGCTGCGGACCGACGGGGAGATCGTCCGCGAGTGCACGCCGCACATCGGCTACCTGCACCGCTGTGCGGAGAAGATCGGCGAGAACCTCACGCCGGCTCAGTACATCCCCTACACGGATCGGATGGACTACCTCGCCGCAATGAACATGAACCTCGGCTGGTCCTGCACCGTCGAGAAACTGTTGAAGATCGACGTGCCGGAGAAGGGCCGGCACCTGCGGGTCGCGATCGCGGAACTGGGTCGGATCGCCTCGCATCTACTGGGAATGGGGGCCTACGGGTTGGATCTCGGCTCGTTCAGCCCGTTCCTGTACGCCTTCCGCGAGCGGGAGATAATCCTCGACCTGTTCGAGCACGCCTGCGGCGCCCGGCTGACTTACAGCTACCTCACCCCCGGCGGGGCGACGCACGATCTGCCGGAGATCGTCCCGCTTCCGCCCGGCCTCGCTCAGGTCACCGGCGTGGCGGAGGGAACCGAGATGAGTTGGTGCGACGCCGTGCGTCGGTTCCTCGATTGGTTCGAGCCGCGGATCGAGGAGTACCACACCCTGTTGACTCGCAACGGCATCTTCATCAAACGGACCGCCGGGATCGGGGAGATGTCCGCCGCGATGGCGATCGGCCACGGCTGCACCGGCCCGACGCTCCGCGGCAGCGGCGTCGACCACGACCTCCGCAGGGACGGGGAGGAGATCTACGCCCGCCACTACGAGGGCTACGAGTTCGAGATCCCCATCGGCCCGTTCCCGGACGCCCCGCCGGACGCGATTCTCGGCGACAACTGGACGCGGTTCTATTGCCGCATGCTGGAGGTCGTGCAGAGCGTCTCTCTCGTTCGGCAAGCACTGGACCGGTATGAAGCGACGGACGGGCCGTTCCGCATCGCCCACCGTTGGAACCAGAAGCTGCCCAAGGACGAGTGCTACCTCGAAACCGAGTGCCCCCGCGGTCAGATGGGATTCGGGATCGTGGGCGACGGCACGCCGATCCCGGTGCGGACGCGGGTGAAAAGCAGTTCGTTCTGCAACCTCTCCGTGATCGGCCCGCTGAGCGTCGGCTGTTTCATTGCGGACGTACCGTCGATTCTGGGCAGTTTGGACGTGGTGATGGGGGAAATCGACCGCTGAGGGTCGGAGAAGCTGGAACCGAATCGAGCAGCCCCGCTTCCGGACCGAACCTCAAACGGCCCCGCGTGGTCTTTACGACGGGGCCGGGTCGCTTTACGATCCGCCCGTCATCCGAACGGGGCGTCCCGCATCGTTTGGAAACGCTGCCGTCGTAGCTCAGTGGTAGAGCGACGCTCTCGTAAAGCGTAGGTCGTGGGTTCAAATCCCACCGACGGCTTTCTTTTCGGTCTGACGGGCGATGACCGTGGCGAAGGATCGTGGCCGCGCCCCAGGATCGGGGCGTTCGTCCCACCCTTTCGGCCTCCGCCGTGCTTCGCACCCCGACTTCGATGGAACTCTCCCGCGGTGGAGCTGCGTCGAACGCCTCCCATGTGAGGACCGTCGATCCGAGCGCGGGCGTCACGCAATTTCTCGCCGAGGTCCGCAAAGGCAATCGCGAGGCGGTGGGCGAGGTCGCCCGTCAGTTGCTGCCGCGGGTCGTGCGGATTCTGGAACGTAAACTGCGCGGATTGCGGGCCGCGGACGCCGAAGTCGTCGCGGGTAGCGTGTTCCTGGCACTTTGGAACCACGCCGGAGACGGCCGCTTCGGCGCCGGCACGCTCTCGGATTCCGAGGATCTCTGGCGCTGGCTGATGCGCGTCACCGATCGCAAGGCGATCGATTACGCGCGGCGCGAGAAGGCCGCCAAGCGAGGCGGCGGGCAGACGCGCGGGGAAGGGGACATCTGGATCAGCGACAGCCAGTCGTCCGGGCTGGACGGGACGGAAGGCCCGGAACTTTCCCCGGTGGAACTGGCCGCATTCGCGGACACGTTCGAGAGCCTCATGACGGCTCTGCCGAACGACACCACCCGACAGGTGGTCGTCCTCCGGCTGGAAGGGCGTACCAGCGGCGAGATCGCTCGGCTTCTCGATGTGTCCACCAAAACCGTCAAGCGCAAGCTCGCCGGGACTCGGCAGTTGATCTGTTCCGGAGCCGTCGACGATCTGGCCGCGCCCGCCGATCGACAGGCCTCGAGCGACTCCACCCTCGCCTCGTCCGCCGACTGACGTGCCCCGACGCGCCGTGCAGACGCGGCGCTGTTCAGCGTCGAGGAAGCCCGACGCGGCGACGTCTCAGGGAGCCATATCTCGCCACCGACGCCGGCGCCCCCAGCCGCGTTTGAGGAACTGCGCTTGAAGCTCCCCGCGGCTGGTCACGCCGAAGTGCCGGTAGATGCGGTGCACCTGCTTGTGCACCGTGCCGTCCGAGACATTGAGCACGCCGGCGACCTCTTTCTCCAGCAGTCCGTCGAGCCAGTGATGCAAGACGGTGCGGGCGCGGTGGGTGAGGGTCTCGGGCGAAGGCTCCCCGGGATGTGCCAACCGCCGCCCCGAGGAGGCGAGTTCGCGAACGACGACTTTCGTCAGTTGGGCGCCGGCAGCGGCCACGTCCCCGTCGTCTGCGGCGCCGATCAGCAAAGCGATGACCCGGCCGCGCCCGTCCCGCCAGCCGATCGCGGCGCCGATCTGCGTGTCGCCGGCTTTCCCAGCGCGCGGGGAGGGGCGGCGGGACTCCGGAAAATCGCTTCGCGAGAGGATCCTGGAAACGCCGGCCCGACGTTCGTCGTCAGAACTGGGTTGCGGGATACGCTGCGAGGTGACGGCCGCAGCCTCGCGCAATGCGGCCTGCGCGGATTGCAGGCTACGTGCGGAGCACTTCGTTTGCAGCACGTCCCAGTCGCCGACCGAGTACAGCTTGTTGCTCTCGGGGAAGATCACGGCCGCTCGATCCGCACCCGTCCAGTTCAGGACGCCCGCTAAAAGGATGTTCGTCCAGCAGGCCGGGTTCTCGCCGCATTCCAGACATTTTCGGGCCGTGCGACAGCCCCCGACGACCTCGCCGATGGTGAGGCGCCGCGATGCCGGAAGCGCCTCTGTCTGAAACGCCGGCCCCGCAGAGACATTCGTAGTCGCTTGGAGTGGAACGTCAGACATAGCAGCGTGCAGCGGCATAATGCGTCACGAAATGTGAGGGCGGAACGAATCGAGAACCGGTTCGCTCTCGCCCATAAGCGGAAACGCGGCCTCCAAGGGGTCGGGCAGGGGCTGCGTCATTTCCGAACCCCGCAATGCCGAGCGAACCTGCCGAGAGTTGACCAATCGGCCGAGGTGTTAGGATGCCGCTGTCCGTTGCAACGGAGACTCACGGCGGGCGACGACGCCTCCGTCGTCCAAGAATCAACGTTTCCTCTCGTCGTCCCGCCGATCCCTCATGTCTTCGCCCCGGTACGCCACGCGGCGCCCAGGTTCTCGTCGTGGTTTCGCGCATCCTCCGCTGAGCGCCGCGGTCCTGCTGACGGGGCTGTTGCTCAGTGGATGTGAGGACGAGGTCGCCCCGCCGCCCCCGCCGCCGCCCGAAGTCTTCGTCGCCAACCCGCTGATCCGTGAAGTGGTCGAATGGGACGACTACACGGCTCGTCTGCGGGCGGTGGCCACGGTTGAAATCCGTCCCCGGGTCGGCGGTTTCCTGGAGGACATCCACTTCGCGGACGGGGAGGAAGTGGAAGCGGGCGCCCTGCTGTTCACGATCGATCCGCGACCGTTCGAAGCCGCGCTCGCTTCCGCGAAGGGGCGGTTGTCCGGGGCGACGGCCGCGCTGCAGGAGGCTGAGGCGCTGAAGGCGTCCGCCCTGGCGGCCAACACGCAGGCCGAAGCTGCGTTGGAGCTACGCGACACGCAGCTCGCTCGCATGAGGAAGCTCGTGGAGCGTGGAGCCGAAACGCAGGAGGGCTACGACATCGAGGCCTCCCAGCGGAAGCAAGCCGCCGCGGACGTCGTCGCGGCGCGGGCTCAAATCAAAAACGCCGAGGCCGCCGCCGCCACCGCCGAGGCCGGCATCGCCACCGCGGAAGCCGCGGTGAGCGCCGCTGAGCTGGACCTGTCGTTCACTCGCGTGACCAGTCCGATCGCCGGTCGGCTTTCTCGTCGGCTCGTGGACAAAGGGAACCTGGTCACCGGAGCCGACGGGGGAGACGCGACGCTGCTGACGACGGTCGTTTCGCAGGATCCGATGCACGCCTTCGTCAGCGCCCCGGAAAGGGCCTTCCTCAAATACTCCCGGCAAGCCGCCAGCGGCGAGCGGCCCAGCAGCCGCAACGTGCAGAATCCCGCCGTGCTTCAGTTGGCGGACGAGACCGGCTATCCGCACGTCGGAGCGATCGACTTCGTCGACAACTCGCTCGATATGGGCACCGACACCATGACCGGTCGCCTGAGCTTCTCGAACGCCGACGGCATCCTCACCCCGGGCATGTTCGCCAAGGTCAAGATCCTCGGCAGCGGCATCTATGAAGGGATGTTGCTGCCCGACTCCGCCGTGACGATCCGGCAGAACGCTCCGTCCGTGCTGGTGGTCGTTCCCCTCTCCCAGACAACGGACGAGTCTCAGGCAGGCGAGTCGAACGGGGGAGACGCCGCCCCCGCCGGCGAGACGGTCGAACCGCGTCTCGTGACTTTGGGGCCGCTTCTGGGCGGACTGCGCGTCGTGCGAGCGGGCATCGAACCGACGGACCGGGTGGTCATTCGCGGGATCCAGATGGCCCGGCCCGGCGTCCCGGTTCGCACGAAGCCCGGGGAGATCGAACTCGACGAAGAATCCTTCGAGCAGGACGCCCGCCTCGAACTCGCTCGTGCGGTGCGGGTCGAGCGGAACGCCAACGGGAACTACGACGCCATGCCCGACGCCGACGGCGACGGCGCTGAGACGGTTGCCGGTGAGCCGAATTCGCTTCCGACGGGAGCCGCGGAATGACGTTTCCCAACTTCTTCATCGACCGGCCGATCTTCGCCGGCGTGTTGTCGGTCGTGATCCTCGTCGGCGGGGGGATCGCCTACATGGCGCTGCCGGTCGCCCAATATCCCGAGGTCGCCCCGCCGACGGTCGTCGTCCGCGCGACGTTCCCCGGCGCCACGCCGGAGGTGATCGCGGACACCGTCGCCACGCCGCTTGAACAGGAAGTCAACGGCGTCGAGGGCATGCTTTATATGGAGAGTCAGTCGGCGAACGACGGCTCGATGTCATTGACGGTGACCTTCGCTCTCGGCACGGACTTGGACACCGCTCAGGTGCAGGTACAGAACCGGGTCGCTGCCGCGGAGCCGCGGTTGCCGGAGGTCGTCCGCCGCATCGGCGTGGTCACCACGAAGGAGAGTCCGAACCTGCTGCTGGTGGTCCACCTGCTCTCGCCGGACGGGGCGATGGAGCAGTTGGACATCGCCAACTACGCGCTTCAGAACATCCGCGATCGCCTCAGCCGGATCGAAGGCGTGGGGAACGTCCGCATCTTCGGGGCGGGCGATTATTCGATGCGGATCTGGCTCGACGGCGACAAGCTGGCGGCGCTCTCCATGACCGCCGGCGACGTCGTCGCGGCGCTGCGAGAACAGAACGTGCAGGTCGCCGCCGGGGTGATCGGACAGGAGCCGGTCGAGGGCGCCGGAGCGTTCCAGATCCCCGTCAGCACGCTCGGTCGGCTGACGACCGAGGAAGAGTTCGGCGCCGTGGTCGTCCGGGGCGGGGAAGGAAACCGACTCGTGCGGGTCCGCGACGTCGCCCGGGTGGAACTGGGCGCCCAGAACTACTCCGTCGCCAGCTATCTCAACGAGAACCCGGCCGTCGCGATGCTGATCAATCAGCGTCCCGGCTCGAACGCGTTGGAGACCGCCACGGAAGTCCGTGCGGCGATGGACGAAATGTCCGATTCGCTGCCGTTCCCGCCGGGACTCGAACATCGCATCGTCTACGACCCCACCAAATACTTCATCGAGCAGAGCATCGACGAGGTCTTCGTCACGCTCTACCAGGCTGTCGCACTGGTCGTGCTGGTCGTGTTTCTGTTCCTGGGCAGCTGGCGGGCAACGTTGATTCCCGCGGCGGCGATCCCCGTCTCGCTGGTCGGCACTTTCGGCGCGATGCTGGCGCTGGGGTTCAGCTTGAACTCGCTGAGTCTGTTCGGCTTGGTGCTGGCGATCGGCATCGTGGTCGACGATGCGATCGTGGTCGTGGAGAACGTGGAGCGGAAGCTCGCGGAAGGGCTTTCGCCGCGAGACGCCACCCGGGCGACGATGGCGGAGGTCGGCTCGGCGTTGATCGCGACTTCGCTGGTGCTGATCGCGGTGTTCGTGCCGACGGCGTTCATCCCGGGCATCAGCGGTCAGTTCTACCGGCAGTTCGCGCTGACGATCGCGTTCAGCACGGCGGTCAGCACGTTCGTCTCGCTGACGCTCAGCCCGGCCCTGGCGACGTTGCTGCTCCGCAGGAAGGGGGAGCACCACGGGTGGCTGGACCGCGGATTCGAGTTTCTGCTCGGTTGGCTGTTTCGGCTCTTCGATCGGGTCCTGGAGGCGATCACGGGGGCGTACGCCGCGACGGTGAAGCGCGCCATTCGGTTCAGCGTGTTGACGCTCGGCGTGTACGGGGCGCTCGTGGGCCTGACGTACTACGCCTTCGACAAGATCCCGACCGGCTTCATTCCGCCGCAGGATCAGGGCTACGTGATCGTCGCCTTGCAGTTGCCCGACGGGGCGAGTCTGGATCGGACCGACGCCGTGACGAAGGCCGCCGTGAAGGCGGTTCGAGAGGTGGAGGGCGTCACCGGCGTGGTGAGTTTCGCCGGCTTCAGCGGAGCGACGCGCACCAACGCCAGCAACGCCGCGGCGATGTTTCCGGTGCTCGCCCCGTTTGCCGAACGGGCCGAAGCCGGACTGACGCTCGACGGCATCGTGGGCGAAATGCGAGCCAAGCTGAGCGCGATCCCAGACGCCATGATCGTCGTCATCCCGCCGCCGCCGGTCCGCGGGTTGGGCAACGGCGGCGGCTACAAGTATCAGATTCAGGCGCGCGACGGGCAGTTGACGCCCGCCGATCTCGAAGCGGCCGTCGGCCGAATCGCGGCCGCGGCGAACGACCCGGTCCAGCACCCGAACCTCCAGCAGGTGTTCAGCACCTACCGGGCCAGCACGCCGCAGTACTACGTCGACTTCGATCGGGAGCGGGCCCGCATCCTCGACGTGCCGATCGACGCCGTCTTCGAGACGTTGCAGGTCTATCTCGGCAGCCTGTTCGTCAACGATTTCAACCTTGGCGGACGCACCTACCAGGTGAACGTGCAGGCCGAACAGGAGTTCCGCGACGAACCCTCCGACATCGCCCGGCTCCGCACCCGCAACGCCGACGGCGAGGCCGTCCCGCTGGGTTCGCTGGCGGACGTCGAACTGCGAAACGGCCCGGACCGCGTCGTGCGGTACAACCTGTATCCGGCAGCGGACCTCAACGGCGACACCGCCCCGGGCGTCTCCAGCGGCGAGGCGCTGCGGGAAGTCGAAGCGATCGCCGACGCCGTTTTGCCGGCCGGGTTCAGCTACGAACCGACGGATATCGCGTATCAGCAGCGGCAAGTCACGGCGGGCCAGCAGATCGCGGTGTTCTGCGCCTGCGTGCTGTTCGTCTATCTGGCGCTTGCCGCCCAGTTCGAGAGCCTGATCCTGCCGCTGGCGATCGTGTTGATCGTCCCGATGAGCCTCCTCGCGGCGCTGGGGGGCGTGTGGTTTCGCGGGTTGGACAACAACATCCTCACCCAGATCGGGCTGGTGGTGCTGGTCGGATTGGCCTGCAAGAACGCCATCCTGATCGTGGAATTCGCCGCTCAGTTGGAGGAGCAGGGCAGGAACCGGATCGAAGCCGCGATCGAAGCCTGCCGGCTGCGGTTCCGCGCAATTCTGATGACCGCCTTCAGCTTCGTGCTGGGCGTGCTGCCGCTGGTGCTGGCCACCGGGGCGGGGGCGGAGATGCGCATCGCGTTGGGCACCGCCGTGTTCGCCGGGATGATCGGCGTCACGCTGTTCGGGCTGATCCTCACGCCGGTGTTCTACACTTCGCTCCGCAAGCTGGGCGGGGGCGGGTCGCGGACGTTTGACGAAGAGACGCCCAGCCCGCCGCCCGAGCGCAAGCTGCCGCAGATTCCCGGTCCAATCCTCCAGGGGCCGCCGCGACCTTCCCCGGTCGGTGCGTAAGGCCGGAGGACAACGGTCGGCGGGCGGATTTAGTCCGCTTGGAACTTCCGAGAGCCGCCCGACGGTTGGGCGAGCAGGATGCCGTCCGAGTCGACCAGCGCGACGCGGTCGCGCCCGGCCTCCTTCGCGGCGAATAAGGCGCCGTCCGCGAGGCGAATCAAGCGATCCGCGGCGGCGCCCCCTCCTCCGTGCGCGTGGGTGTCCATCGGATCCGCGGCCGCGGCGCCGAAGCTGGCCGTCATACGAAGCGTTTGGCCGTCGTCGATCACGCCATGATTCCGGATCGCGGCGACGACCTTCTGCGCGTGTTCGGCGGCCTCGTGGACCGTGTGGTCGGGCAGGGCGGCGAGGAACTCTTCCCCCCCGTAGCGACACAACCGCCCCCCCGCCGGCAACAGGTCGCGCCAGATCGCGGCCGCCTGACGAATGGCCGCGTCTCCGGCCAGATGACCGTGGCGATCGTTGAACGCTTTGAAGTGATCTAGATCCCCGATGACCGCGGCCACGCTGTGCCCGCGTCGCTGACCATGAACGGGGGCGAGCATCACCGCCAATTCTTCCAACAACGGATCACGACGCAGCAACCCCGAGAGGTCGTCCCGGCGGGCCCGTCCCTGCACGAGGTCGAATCGCCGAGCGTTCTCCAGGGCCGTCGCCGCGAACCGCGCCAACGCGGAGAGCATCGCGGGGAACTGCGGGTCGAATCCCAAAGGCTGATCGACGATCAGCAGTCCGTGCAGCGTTTCACCGTTGATCGAACCGGCTTCCCCAGGACTGGATCGGGTGAGGAGCGGGGCGATCCCTGCCGGCGGGGCTGGGTCTGAGGAAAAAGCTTCGGACAGCGAATGATCTCGGGTGACCCACTTTCCCAGCGTCTGCCGCGTCACGGGTCGGCGATTCTTGAGCACCCACGCGGCCAGCCCCGCCCGCGGATTCGGCGGGAAGGTCCGCACGTTGCCTCCGCTGGGCGGTCCCGCCTCTCGCAATCGCGTCCCGTCCCACAGCCAAACGGACGCATGTTCGACCCGCAAGCACCCTCGGGCCGTCGCCCGGACGGAGCGGATCACGCCGTCCAACGGTCGTGCGGAACCCGGCAAATCGCAGGCGAGTTCGTCCTGCCCCTGCAATCTCAACAAAGATGCGGCCTGCTCCAGCATCCCGGCGCCGGTCGTGCGGCGAGGGTCCGCCGGCGGCGCATCGAGGTTCAACTCCGTCGGCCGATCCCGCAGCGCGCGGAAGACGAGTCCGATCAGGAGTACCGCCGCCAGCGGGCCGAACAAACGATCGTCGTCAGGGCCAGGAAGAGCCACGCCGTTCCAGTCGCCCAAGCGTCGGAGCACGCGCAGCAACGTGGCCTCGCTCGCGCAACACAACGCGGCAAGGGCGGCGAACATTCCCGCGACCGGCCCCGGCAACCGCATTCCCACCCAGACCGCCGGCACCGCCATCAGGACCAAGCCGCCGCTTCCGGGCGGCCACGACAGCGTCGCACCGAACAATGCCGCGAAGGGCCAGCCCGCGAAGATCCCCCAAACCGCTAGATCCGGTCGCCCGCCGACGAGATTGCTCGGCTTCCAGACCGGCAGGGATTCCAGCGGCTCGGACTCAGAGGGTTCGAGACGGCGTGGGGCGACGTCGGACGGCACGGCAGCCTGGGATCTCACTTAGGGATACGACACGCCGAGGGATACGACACGCCGAGGGATACGACACGCCGAGAGAACGCCTGGCGACCGCCCGGAAAGTCTACGGAACCGGCCCCCTTTCTTGCGCAGAATGGGAGGCAGTCGGGCGCCGAAATCGCCCCTCTCCTTCGACATACACCGGTCGCACCGGCGAGGAGCCCCGTCGCGGGCTATGCCAATGGCCGATCGAGCCCCGGGGAGAGGCTCACGCCGCCCGAACGCCCATGAGGCGTTCGACCGAGTCCAACAACGTCCGTGGGCTGAACGGCTTCGAGAACAGCAGAACCGGCCCCATCTCGACCTGCATCTCCGCCTCGCTCAATTCAAACCCCTTGCCGGTCAGCATGATTGCCGGGGTCTTCGCAGTGGCGGCGTGCGCACGGACGGAACGAATCAGGTCCAGTCCGCTCATGCGGGGCATCTGACAGTCCGTCACGATCAGCGCCGGAGGATTCAGGGCGATGCTCTCCCACGCGGATCGACCGTCCTCGTGGGTTTCGACTTCGAATCCTGCCCTCCTCAGCTTCAGGGAGACGGCCAGGGTGATGTGCGGTTCGTCATCGCAAACGACGATCCGGCCGAGGGAGCGTCCGGCGTCCGCTTGCGGCGGAGCGGTGGAGGACGACTGCTGAGGGGCGGCGTGGTTCATCGGACGAATCATGGAGGACGGCGATTCGGATTGCGGAAATAGGGGATCGGGAACGAACCGCTAAACGCAGATCGGCTCCGCGATTTCTCGGCTGGCGTAGAGGGGGGGGAATGGAGCGGTCGGGGTTTCGTCCGCGGGAACTTCCGGCACGCGGCCGGCTTTGTGGCCGAACGGCAGCGATAACGCGGTGACGTTGCCCCCGCCTGAGAGCGATTGCGCGGTCAACCGCCCCCCCTCGACGCCCGCGATGTGAGGGAACGGAAGCGTTCGAGTCTCGCCGGGCGCAACCTCCGTGAAGCCGTCAGCACTACGCGTCCCGGCCCGTTCCACCTCCACGACCGCACGATCAAAGTCGAGCCGCGTCCTGACGAACACGACCGTCCCTCTCGCCGATGCGGCGAGCGCGTCCGACAACAGAGCGCTGAGCGCTTCCGCCAAATCGCCCGCTGCCGCGTGGACGGCGAGATACATGTCCGAGGGTTGCGTCCGCAGCGTGACGCATTTTGCCCGGGCCTCCGCCCGCCGAGCGGCAAGGCACTGCGAGAGCAGGTCGTTCAACTCATAGTCGCGCGGCTGGTCAGGTTCATGGTCAGGTAACGCTGGAGGCCGAGCATCCGCTCGCCGAAGTTGTTCGAGCCGCCCGCAGGCCGCCTTTAAATCGGCTGCAAGCGCTTGAGTTTGGGCATCTGCGACCGACGCCTGCCCATGGAGGACCGCCGCGAGTGCGACGGCCGTCGTCAGGCTGGCGGCGAACACCAGCGGAGCCGCCGCGAACTGCCCGGTGACGACCCAAGCCAAACTTCCCAGCAACAGCCCGACGGCCCCCGTGACAGTCAGAACGGGCCGTTCCAGCCCAAGCCGCTGTGAGCAGCGGTCGAGTTCTGAGTCGTGGGCCGGCGGGGGCGGGGGCATCGAGAGAACTGCTCGCGAGGACGGAACCTGCGACGTACGGATTGCACCGTTCTTTGCCGCTCTGGAACCTACGTCCCGGCGCCGCCCCGGGCCGCGGGTCGTCGGTTTTCGGAGCAAAGCCCTAGCTTTGGGCAAGGACCGTGCGGACTGGAAGGATTGCAGCGCCCCCGGCCGTTGGTCGCCCGTGCCTCGGTTCGCTTCGCCGCACCCTGCGGGCCGCATCTCGCGCATAGAAAAACCCGCCGCGGAACCCACGGCGGGTCGGACGCATCGGCGTCAGGCGTTGGCTCAGCTTTCGCCTTCGAGGATGAGTTCCTCCTCACCCAGCTCGCCGTCTTCCAGTTCCTCTTCGACCTGCTCGTCGGTTTCTTCCATTTCCTCGGCGGTCTCGTTCATCTCCTCAGCGATCTCCTCGCCCTCTTCTTCGGTCACGACGGCGCCGGCGTCGTTGATTTCCTCATTGGTCTCGGCGATCTCTTCGTTGGTCTCGTTCACTTCCTCTTCGACGCTGTCGCAGCCGAGGGGAACGAGGCACAGGCCGGCGATCAGGGCCAGGGGGGTAAACTTCTTCATCAGTGAGCTCGGGGAGCGGGGAAATGGAGGCCGGTCACCGGCCGCTTGAAGCCCCCCAACCTACCAAAGCAAAGCACCTTGGGTACGGGGGAAACCCCAGTACGGGCGTGGGGTTCGGGCCAACGGCCGCGACCGGCGATACACTCTCCTTGATTCGTACGACCCTCCCGGATCTTGGAGAAAATCGCGGTGATCGCTCAACTCCTCTTCGTCCCGCTGCTGGCCTGCACCCCGGGCCCCGATCCGGTGCCGGATGGACCGGAGGAGGCGACCTCTCCCACAAGCCCCGCAAAGGTCGTGTTGATCGCGGCGGACGACGAGTACCGCAGCGAGGAATCAATGCCGATGCTCGCGGCGTTGCTGAAGCGGGATCATGGAATCGAGCCGGTTCTGTTATTCAGCCAATCGAAGGACGGCCGGGTCGCCCCGTCGCGGATGGACCACATTCCTGGCTTAGAGGCTTTGGAGGATGCGGATCTCCTCGTGCTGTTTACCCGATGGCGTGATCTGCCGGTCGATCAGATGGCGAAGATCGTGGCCTATGTCGAGCGCGGCGGCCCCGTCGTCGGGTTTCGCACCGCCACCCACGCCTTCAAGTTTTCGGCCGACCATCCTTATGCCGACTGGAATGAAACGAAGATCGCCGCCCTCGTCGGTCAGCGATGGATCGTGCATCACGGTCACTTCAGCGACGGCGAAGCCCCGCTGACGCGGGTCACGACGAGCGAGAACGCGACCTCGCCGATCCTGAATGGCGTGGAGACGCCGTTCGACGCTTACAGTTGGCTGTACCACGTCACCGGCGGGGGCGATGCGTTGGCGCCGGAGAGCACGCCGCTGCTGACCGGCGAAACCCTCCGCAGCCGCCAATTGCAGGGCGGGCGGGGCGACCGCTATCCCCCGGTTCAGCCGGTCGCTTGGACGAAAACGAATCCGTTCTCACCCACCGGAGTCGAACCGGGCCGCGTGTTCTTCACCACGTTGGGGCATCCGTACGACTTCAAGCTGCCGGCCGTCCGGCGGCTCTCCGTGCAGGGCGTGCTTTGGGCGTTGGGTCGGGAAGCCGAGATCCCCGCGGAGGGCGTGCGGACCGACGTCGTCGTCCCCTACGCCCCCACCAACAGCGGCGCCGGCGGCGAGCAGACCGGCCGCTCTCCGGCTCAAATGCGCTCCGCGGCGGGCCTGTAACCCGCGCGCGAAAGGCTCGGGAATCGCCCCAGAGCGCATAAACCGGCAGATTGGGTAAGTTGGGCAAACCGTTTTGCCACTCACCCGCTCAAGGTGCCGTCGTGCCCGCGACCCTGCTCGTCTGCATTCCCCTGCTGTTCGCCCCCGCCCAGCCGCCCGGGGACGGGTTGGCGCCGCCGGTTCCCGGTCAGGAGCCGCCGCAACCGGACTCCGCGGAAGTCGATCCGTTCGACAACCCGCCTGCCGGGGAAGATCCTTTCGCGAACCCGCCGGCCGGCGACGCTCCGCCCGCCCTCGGCTCACCGGAGCCGTCTGTCGGGGCGCCGGGCGTCGGGGCGCCGGGCGTCGGGGCGCCGATGGAGGAGACGACCGTCCCCGGCGTCGGAGCGCCGCAGGAGGCGCCGCCCGTCAACCCGCTCCTGCAGGATCCCGCGATCGTCGCCCCGACCCCGAACGTGGACGTGCCGCTGGATCCGAGGCGGCCGGACGTCATCGTGACGGAGGATCCGGTGGTGACGGTGATCACTCAGCCGACGCCGCTCGCGGAGCTCATTCGCAACCCGTACGACATCTATGACCTGCGGGATCATGTCGCGATTCCCGCCGATTGTTTGCTCGCCCGGCAGGCCTGCCTGCCGTGTACGCGCTGCGTGACGACCTGCTCCCCGTGCGGTTGCGGCGGCGTGGTCACCCAATCGCTTCCGGTTCCCGGCGTGAACCCGCACGCCGCGGAGCAACTGGGGCAGATTTTGCTGGAGCGGACCCCGTCGGATCCGCGCGTCAGTTATCTGATGTTCGTACTCCGCTACCGCGACGCCCGCTACGACGAGGCCTTCGAATACCTCGAAGAGGCCGTGCTGCTCGAACAGGCCGCCCCGGACACGTTCCCGAACTACGACGAGTTCATGACCCCGATTCAGGGCCGCTCCCGCGTGTACCTCGAACGGGTCCGCCGGCTCGCCGGATTGGGCATCATCTAGTCCGCGACGCGATCGTTTCCGTTCGCCGCTCTTCTCACCGAGGAGCGGCGAATTTCATTCCTCTACCCGATGGCCTTTTCGAAATAGGCCATCACGGTGTCCAGCGAGACGCCCCACAGATCGGACAGCGCCAGCGGCCCGCCGAGGCCCAGTTTCGTGAATGACGCGGCCGGAGCGTCCAACGCCACCGCGAGTTGCCGACGCCAATCGTCGGGCCAGCCTTCAAACTGACGCCGTTGACGCGGATCGCTCAGTCGACGGCCGTGACCGGCCGTGATCGCCTCGACCGCCGCCAGCCGACTCTCCTCGGTGATCGCCCCGCGGTCGAGTTCGACCCGCAGGAAGAAGATCATGACCGGATCGAGATTCTCGTCGATCACGGCGGTGACGAGTTTCAATTCGGATCCAAGAACCACGTCCAAGTCGTCAGCATCCGCCTCGCCGCCCCAGACCGCTTCCGCAGCCGTCGTGGGCACGCGACGGAGCTGACCTTCCACATCGACCACGAAATACCGCAAGTTCATAGATGGCTCGGTTCGGTCGGAACGTTCGGTCTGAAAAGGGCAACAGGGTCACGGTACGGCTCGCCCATCCCCCCGACCATCGGGCAAGACCCTGATCGCCGGGCGGGGAATCGGGATGGCGAACGACGCGGCCGGGACGATCGGCCCCGAATGACGCTATCCTGCGGCCGTGTCGAACCAAGCGCCGCCCGCCGATCTCGAACCCGTGGACCCGTTCGAGAGCCCCGCCGCAAGCACGGCTTCCCCCCGTGACGTCGAGCCTCGCCCCCCGAACGCCCCTTCCACGGACGGCCCGCCGGTCGTGGACGCGGTTGATCTCTCCAAGACCTACAGCGACGGATTGTTCGGCCGGAAGACCGTCCACGCGCTCCGCGGCGTGAGCTTTCAAGTGCGTCCGGGGGAGATCTTCGGCCTGCTCGGTCCGAACGGGGCGGGGAAGACGACGCTGATCAAGGTGCTGCTGGGCATCTGTCGGAAGTCCGGCGGGTCCGCGACGGTGCTCGGGCATCCCGCGGGGGCGCGAGACGCGCGACGCCGCATCGGGTATCTCCCGGAAGGCCACCGGCTCCCGCGGCACCTCACGGCGAATACCGCCCTCGACTACTACGGCGGGCTGTCCGGCCTCTCCAGCGCCGAGGTGAAGCGGCGTCGCGGCGACCTGCTCACGCTGGTGGGCCTGTCCAAGTGGGGCAACACCAACGTTCGCAAATTCTCCAAGGGCATGCAGCAACGGCTGGGGTTGGCCCAGGCGATGCTCCACGATCCGGATCTCCTGATCCTGGATGAGCCGACCGACGGCGTCGATCCGGTCGGCCATGCGGATATTCGGCGCGTGCTCGGAGAACTGAAAGCCCGGGGAAAGACGGTCTTTCTCAACTCCCATCTCCTGCAGGAGCTGGAGATGGTTTGCGACCGAGCGGCGATCCTGCGCAACGGCGAAGTCCGCGGGCTGGGCGATCTGGACGACCTGCGCGGCGGAGGCGAACTGGTCACGCTGCGGTTGCTCGGCGAGGAGAAGGCGGTTCGGTCCGCGTTGGTCGGCTCGCACTTCGGCGGCGTCCCGCTCAAATCGATCGGCCATGACGACGACGGACGCGGCCGGTTCACCGCAGAACTGGGCGACGTCGATCAGGCGCAGGTGGACGTCGCCGTCGACGCCCTGCGTGATGCGGGGGTGAGTTTGCACTCGCTGCTCCGCGTGAAGCCCTCGCTCGAAGACGCCTTCCTGCGTGCCGTCGCCGACGACGACCGCGTCCCCGTCGCCGGAACCGACGGCGTCCGGCAGGCCGGCGGCGTCACGAACTGAACCTTCCACGCCCCTCCGGCGAAGCGACGAAACGCCCATGCGTCCCTATCTGGCAATCCTGAAGGACAGCGTGCGGGAAGCGATCCGCAGCCGCACGCTGCCGTTCCTGCTGGTGTTCTTCACCCTCGTGCTGGCGGTCCTGGCTCCCCTCGGGTTGCGGGACGAGACGGCTTGGCGATTGCAGTCGAACGAACTGATCGACGCGCCGCTTTTGGCCGCGAAGCTTCGCCGCGACGCGGCGAAAGAGGGCGAGCAACCGGGCGATCGGGTGCTGGCCCAGCTTTCGGCCGACGTTCGCAAAGCGATCCTCTCGCCCGCAGCGGACGACGCCGGCCCGACATCGGAGCGACTGCGGGATGCGTTGAACGTCGACGTGCTGACCGCCGCCGAGTTCTACGACGAAACCGCCTTCGAGTCCGTGAAGATGCCCGAGTCCGGCGGCGGCTTCGGTGGTTTCGGCTCCTCCCCGGACGATCCCAGCGAGTTGGAAGCGCTGCTGGACGAGGGGCCGACGTCGCTGCCCCCGGAACGGCTCGGTCGGCTCAATCGGCTGCTGCTTTCCGCCGCGTTTCCGCAGGCAATCGCCGCTCCAGACGCCGAACGTGTCTTTCTCACTTACGGGCCCTGGGACGTGGCCGAGGAGTTCACCAAGTCGATCGCCGATTCCGTCGGGCTGGAACTAAATCGCAGCGGCGTCCGGTTCATCGCCCGATTCATCATGGAGTTCGTCGCGGGCTACCTGGCCGGTCCGATCGGCGTGCTGATCGCGTTGCTGGTCACAGCGGCGCTGATTCCGCAGACGTTTGAAGGCGGAGCGATCGACCTGTTGCTTTCGAAGCCGGTCAGTCGAACGGTCGCGTTCCTAACGAAGTTCGCCGGCGGGTGCGTGTTCGTGGGCTTGGCGGGGCTGTACCTCTGCGGCGGACTCTGGCTGATCGCGGGGCTGCGGCTGGGCGTGTGGGACGCTGGTTTGGTCGCCGCTTCCGGCCTTTTGGTGGTGCAATTCGCGGTCTTTTACAGCGTCAGCGCGGCGGTCGGAGTGTTGTGGCAGAATCCGATCGTCTGCGTGATGGCTGCCGGCGGCGTCTGGGCACTGTCATTCGTGCTAAACGTCGTTTGGCGGCCGGTTCAGCAAATGGACATCGCGGCCCGCCCGGCAGCGGTAGTCGCCGGCAACGACGAAGTGTTCAAAGCGGACGCCGGCGGATGGGTGACGCGGTGGAATGCTTCCGAGAACGAATGGACTCCGGCTCTCTACCCGACCACATCCCGACGCCGACGCGGCGACACGGCCATTCCCACCTACCGGCTCTCCGGCCCCGAGTTCGTTCCTCAAACCGACACGCTGGCGGCCCTCGAAGCGACCGGCGTCATGGTCGGCGCCGGCGGTCCGCCGCGACGGACCGTCGGTTCACGACGTCTCTACACCGCGACCGCGGAGAACGACTGGGAAGGGCGGGTGGGCATCGCCGCCCCGCCCCTGACGACCCAACTGCTGTTCCGCCCCGACGGCACGCCCCTGTTCGCCGGACGACTCGGCGTATTTACGCCGCGGGTCGAATCGGCCGCGAACGAAACGAGCGGCGGTTTTCTTGACGCCCTGATGAACGAGGTCGCGAGGCAGACGCGCGCCGACGTCGATCAGATCGTTGAACCGCCGGACGACGGCACCGTGTCCCCCGCGTTTCCCGAACCGTTCGCCGCGGCGATCGACCCGCGGACCGGCGACATTGCGATCTATGCCGGCGGGGTGGTGCGGCTCTATCCGCCCGGAGAATCGGAGCCGAGCGTGCAAGCCACCCTGTTTGAAGCGGACGGCGAGCCGGGCAAACCGGGCGGCGTGCCGGCGGTCGTCCTCGCGACCGGCGACGGCGGGGCGCTGGCCGTGACCGCCGACGGGACAGGGGTCGCGGTCGCCCCGGACGGAACGACAAGCGAATTCGCCCCGGTCCCCGGCAGCCGCCCGCGCGGGTTCTCGACGGATCTCAATACCGGTCGCTTGGCCCTCGCCACTCACGACGGGCCGCTTTGGGTGGGCAATGTACAGGGCGAGGGAAGCCTCGTTTTCGACGACGTCTCCGCCGCCGGTTGGGGGGGGGACGGCGCCCTCTGGGTCGGCACCGGGGGGGATGAAGTGACGAGATTCGAGGCGGACGGCGACGCGTACCGTGCGGTCGAAACGCTCGCCCCGCCGACGGGAGTTTGGGACGACATCGTGCGTTTCGGCCTCACGCCGTTGCACTACCTGCTGCCGGACAGCATCGGGCTGGGCGAAACGCTGTCGAGCCTCTTCAGCGGCGACGAGGAGGAAGCACGCGAAGCCTTCGGCGCCGACCTCGACCTGCGACAACCGGTCATTCAAGAGAGATTCTGGGGCCCGCTGATCCACAACCTCGCGTTCACGGCGGTGATGCTGGGACTGACCTGCTGGCACGTCGCACGCACGGATTTCTAGGGGGCAGCGTTAGCCGTCCTCTTCAAGAGCACGGCTATCGTTCCGCAACGTGATGCGGGTGATCTCCGGCATCGCCCCGTATCGCACCGGCGTTTTGCCGGAGAGGCCGCGGGAGACGTGCATCAGCAGGCTGCCCTCGCGATACGTGCCGCCGGCGTGGCGGACGCCGTGCTTGCTGGGGGCGTAGATCGGCCCGATGAGCGGGAACGCGATCTGCCCGCCGTGATTGTGGCCGGCGAGCATCAGGTCGACGGCGTTCGCCTTCGCTCGGCGGAACAGGTCCGGCGTGTGGGCGAGCAACAGGCGAAACGCCTCCGGCGGCGCTGCGGACCAGTCCGGCGGGCCGTTCAGCCAAGGCGATTCGTCCCCCGCGATCGCCAGCGAATCGCCGCCGCGGCGGAGCGTCTCCACCCGACCGGAGAGGTCCTCCCAACCCGCCGCCGCCATCGCCGCCCGCAGCGGGGCGACGCGGTAGTGCCAGTCATGGTTGCCCAAAATGAACCGACAGCCGAACTCCGGGTTCGTCTTCGGCAACAGTCCGAACGTGGGTTCCACCCAGTCGATGCGCCGCGGCCGATCGAGCAGGTCGCCGGTGAAGACGTACAGATCGCAGTTCCACGCGGCCATCTCCTCGAAGGCCCGCTCGAAGAAGGGCAGGGCGACCTCGCCCTGAAAGTGCGTGTCGGAGACGTGGCCGATCGTGACGCCGTCCCACCCCGGGGGCAGGGCGGGGAGCGTCAGTTCCAACTCGACCGCTTCGATGGTGTATTGAGCGTTCCCCGGCAGGGCCGCCTGGGCGCGACGCTTGCCGGCGCCGATCGGCTTGAATCCAAGGTCCGCCGTCACGTCGATGCGTCGGCTCGACCGCTTCGCCCCGGCGGGTAGCGGTCGGAACAGATGCCGGGCGATGCAGAGCAGCAGCGAGACGACCCCGACTCCGCACAGTCCGAAGTAAGCTTTCCATCCCCACGGCACCGCCGCCCACTCCCCGCCGCGCATCAGCCGATACCCGAACAGCCCGAACCCGAACAACAGCCCCGGCGCCGCCCCGAGCACGATCAAATCGTGCACCGCGCGGATCTTGGTCGTGGTTCGATGCCGCAGCGTCAAGCCGTGCGTTCGATTGCACCACCACGCCATCAATTCGCAGTGCCCCGCGTAGATTGCGAACAGCAGGGCGGCGTTCAGCCAGTTCAAAACGGCGTTCGGGTGAAGGGCGGGGGAGCGGGCCGGTGAGTCTAGCCCCCCGCCGTCGGCATGCCCCTCCGTCGTCCCCTCCGTCGTCCAGGACCGTCGTCCCGCCGTGCATAAGACGCTCCGACACGCCCTCGACGATCTCGACCGCCATAAGCGGTTGTTGCGCATCGCCGAGCCGATCGATCCGCACCTGGAAGCCGCGGAGATCCAACGCCGGGTCTACGCCGCCGGCGGGCCGGCGCTGCTATTCGAGAACGTCGTCGGCTGTCGGTTCCCGATGGCCTCCAACCTGTTCGGCACGCTGGAACGGGCGAAGTTCCTGTTCCGCCACACGCTGAAGCGGGTCGAGCACCTTGTCGATCTGAAAGTCGATCCGACGGTCGCCCTGAAAGCCCCGTGGAAGTACTTCGACGTGCCCCTCGCCGCCCTGACCACGCTGCCGAAGCGGACGCGATCCGGCCCGGTCCTGAAGAACCGTTGCGCGATCCGCGACCTGCCGCAGATGGTCAGTTGGCCGGACGACGGCGGGCCGTTCGTCACGCTGCCGCAGGTGTACACGGAAGACCCTGGCAAGCCCGGCGTGATGAACTCGAACCTCGGCATGTACCGGGTGCAGTTGGGCGGGAACGAGTACGTCCCTGATGAGGAGATCGGCCTGCACTACCAGTTGCACCGCAGCATCGGCGTACATCACGCCGCGGCGATCGAGCGGGGCGAAGAATTGAAGGTGAACGTGTTCGTCGGCGGCGCCCCCGCGATGACGCTCTCCGCGGTGATGCCGCTGCCGGAAGGATTGAGCGAACTGATCTTCGCCGGCGCGCTCGCCGGGCGCCGCATCCCGATGGCGAAGCATCCTTTGGGGGAGGGGTGGCCGCGCGTCTACGGCGAGGCGGACTTCTGCCTCAGCGGCCGGATCGTCGGGACGAAACCGGAAGGGCCGTTCGGCGATCACCTCGGCTATTACGCCAAGGTGCACGACTTCCCGGTCTTGAAGGTCGAGGCGGTCTACCATCGCGACGGGGCCGTCTGGCCGTTCACGGTCGTCGGTCGTCCGCCGCAGGAGGACACGTCGTTCGGGGAGTTGATTCACGAAATCACCGGCCCGGCGCTGCCGACCGTGCTGCCGGGGGTGAAGGGCGTGCACGCCGTCGACGCCGCCGGCGTGCACCCGCTACTGCTGGCGACCGGCAGCGAGCGCTATTCGCCCCATACGCCCAGCGACCGGCCCGCGGAATTGCTCACGCAGGCGAACGCGATCCTGGGGCAGGGGCAGCTCAGCTTGGCGAAGTATCTGTTCATCGCGGACGCGGCCGACGACCCGCCGGCGATGGAGGACGTGCCGGCGTTCCTAATGCACTGCCTCGCCCGGATCGACCCGACCCGAGACCTGCATTTCCAGACCCGCACGACGATCGACACGCTGGACTACAGCGGCAGCGGGTTGAACGAAGGCAGCAAGGTCGTCCTCGCCGCCCGCGGACCGGTGCGGCGGGAACTGCCGGAGTTCTTGCGCTCCGGCTGGCGACTGCCGGACGGATTCGACCACGCCGCGGTCGCGTTTCCGGGCGTGGCGTGCGTCTCGGGACCGAGTTGCGAAACGAAGGACGGCGCCGCGGCCCGGCTCGCAGAAACGATTGACCGTGATCATCCGCTGCGTTTGTTCCCGCTGATCGTGCTGTGCGACGACGCGGCGTTCAGCGCTCGCACGGCAAACAACCTGCTCTGGACGGCGTTCACCCGCTCCAACCCCGCAGCCGATCTGCAGGGCGTGGACAGTTTCACCGAGGAAAAGCACTGGGGTTGCCGCGGCCCGTTGATCATCGACGCCCGCGTCAAACCGCACCACGCGCCGCCTTTGATCGAAGATCCGCACGTCACGGCGAAGGTCGATCGGCTGGCGGAGCGCGGCGGGCCGTTGCACGGCGTTCTCTGAGGGGCAAGGGGCGAGGCGTAAGGCGTAAGCTATGCCTCCCGGTCCTGTCGCTTACGCCTTACGCCTCGCCCCTTGCCCCTTCTCCTCCAAGCCACCGCCGCCTTCGGCCTCGAAGCGGTCGTCGGTCGTGAACTGACGGCTCTCGGCCTGCCGCCCACTGAGACCGAGGACGGTCGCGTGCGATTCGAGGGCGAACCCGTCGACCTGGTGCGGGCGAATCTCTGGCTCCGGGCTGCCGATCGGGTGCAGGTCGTCGCGGAGGAATTCGATTGCACGGACTTCGACCAGTTCTTCGAGGTCGTCGGCGCGATCGACTGGACGCGGTGGATCCCCTACGACGCCGCCTTCCCCATCACCGCCCGCAGCGTGCGGAGCGCGTTGGGCCACGTGCCCACGCTGCAAAGCATGGCGAAGAAAGCGATCGCGGAGGCGCTCTGCGAGGCCCGCGGGGACGCTCCCGGCTCGCCGGTGCCCGAGGTCGGACCGCCGGTGCCGATCGAGGTGAACGTGCGGAAAGATCACGTTTCCCTGCTGCTCGACACGACCGGCCCCGGCCTGCACAAGCGCGGCTACCGGGATCTTTCTGGACCGGCGCCGATGAAGGAAACGCTCGCGGCCGGCATCGTGCTGTTGAGCGTCTGGGATCGCGAACGCCCGTTGCTCGATCCCTGCTGCGGAACCGGCACGCTGCCGATCGAGGCGGCGCTCATCGGTCGGAACATGGCTCCGGGCCTGCAGCGCGAGTTCGTCGCCGAGGGCTGGCCGCTCGCTCCGCCGGACCTGTGGGCTGAACAACGGGCCGCGGCGACCGAAGCGGCTCTCCCCCCGCTCGACAGCCCGTTGCAGGGCGGGGATCTCGACCGCAACGCGGTCTCCGCCGCCCGCCATCATGCGGAGCGGGCCGGGGTGGGGGACGACATTCACTTTCAGCAACGGCCGATCGCGGAGGCCGGCTCGAAGGGTTCGCATGGCGTACTGCTGGCGAATCCTCCCTACGGCGAGCGCCTCGGCGATGCGGACACGGTGCATCAGGATCTCGCCGCGTTGTTCAACCGATTGGAGGACTGGAGCGCCGCGGTTCTCACCCCACACCCGGCGTTCGCCACGATGGTCGGACGCAAAGCGAACCGACGACGCAAGCTCTACAACGGGACGCTCGCCTGCACGTTGCATCAATATCTCGGTCCGAAGCCGCCGTCGTTGACGGGCTCTCCGGTCTAAGATCTTCCCCCGCCCATTCTTCCCCCCCGAGCGATTCGATGCCTCGCGTTCTGAACGTCGGCCAGTGCGTGCCCGACCACATGTCGATCTCTTCCTATCTGCGACGGAAGTTCGATGCGGACGTCGTGAAGGTGGATTCCGAAGAAGACGCCCTCGAATTGGTCTCCAGGGGAAACGTGGACCTCGTATTGGTGAACCGCCTGTACGACGCCGACGGAGCGTCAGGTCTTCAGACCGTTCAAGCGATCGCCTCCGGAGACGAGGCGCCGCCGGTGATGCTGGTCTCCAACTTCGCGGATGCTCAGGAACGAGCGGTGAAGGCCGGGGCGTTGCTCGGCTTCGGCAAAGGCGAAATCAGCGCTGCGGAGACGGACGAGAAACTCGCCTCGATCCTCGGCTCCTAACCCGCCGGGGAAACAATCAGCGGGGAACGTGCGTCTGAACGGCACGCAGCCCCGCCGTGCTGACGGCCGGGAGATCGACCCAGCTCCGGCACCCGCCGAAGCTGGGCGAATCCGGCAGTTCGATCGGCGCTCCCGGCGTCCAGACCTTCACGGCGATCGCCCACAGGCCCGGTTCCTTGTAGCGGAAGCGGTCGATGGCGGTGGCGTCGGAGAGCGCGTGCCGCCCGCGGAGCGCTTCGAGGTCTGCCTCGTCAGTCACCTGCCAGGTCCGCATGACCTGACACCATCCCGGCAGTCGCACGACGCCCTCCGGCGGCGGTTCCGGGAGACGGTCGTGGAGGAACGGGGCAAGGTCGGCGGCGTCCTGGTGGAATCGCGTCGCCATCAGCCAGAAGCGGTCGTGCTCCGGGCGGAACTCGCCCCGTCGCTCGTGGATGCCGCCTTTGCGAAGGATCAGATCGACCCGGCCCTCGCACAGTGCATCACAGACTGCGGCCCATTCCTTGAAGGCGACGCGGCAGTCATCAGCGGCCCCGGACGGCCGTTCGTCGGTCGAATCATTCACCAACCGACCCCCATCACGCCTTCGCCTTCCTGCTTCGGCTGATTGCCGAGGACCGCTCGGTTCCGCGAATCGACCTGTTCGTTCAATGTGCAGAGATCCCAGATCCAGCCGAGGCCGAATAAGCCGCCGGTGAACAGCCAAATGGCCCCGGTGATGTACTTGCCGAGATAAAATCGGTGGATGCCGAAAATGCCCAGGAAGGGGATCGCGTTCAGGATCCAGGCGATGTTGTAGTCGTACGGCCCGGGCGTGTAGCGACGGTCGGCCTGGCTTTCCAGCCGGGGCATCAGGAAGAAGTCGATGATCCAGCCGACGCCGAGCAGCCCCAGCGTGACGGACCACAGCAACCCGGTCAGCGGCTTGCCGTAATAGAAGCGGTGGGCGCCCGCGGTCAGTAGGGTGAACGGTGCCAGCGCCCACAGCAGATAGCCGCCGGAGAGCGTGTGCGTGCTGCCGGGTTCGCGGAACCGCTGCATCGCCGCCGGCGTGGCGAACAGCGGCCCGTCCGCCGACCCCTTCGAGGACGCGGGCGGGGGTGAGGAAGAGGCGGTGACGGGAACGGAGGCCATCGCGGGGCGGGCCGGGTGCGGGAAACGGGGATTATCCGCCGGTCATTCGTCGGCGAAGGCCGCATCTTAGCAGCGTTCCGATCCCCCTCCGCCCGGTGCGTTCCTGATGTTCGCCTTCTACAGCAACAAGCTCGGTTGCGCCGGTTCGCTGTTGGTCTCGGCGGTTCTGTCCGTCGGCCTGTTCTTCCTGCTCCGCGGGTGCAGTTGAGGCGTCTGGTCAAGCTTCACAACGCGAGGGCGGGGCAGGGGGACGCCCCACGTTAACGCTCTCAAACCGCCGGATTCGCAGCGGTTGCCCGGCGCTTAGGCTGAACGTTCATCCGATAAACCCCCGACCCGGAGCGCTCCCGATGGGCCTTTTCAGCAGCACGACCTACAGCAATATGGACGACTTGTACGTCGCCCAGTTGCAGGACATCTACGACGCGGAGCAGCGGATCGCCAAGATCCTGCCGAAGCTCCAGGAGAAGGCTTCCAGCGCCGTGCTGAAGCAATCGTTCGGCACTCAGATCGCCGAGTCGAAGGCCCAGATCGCCCGGCTGGAGAAGGCGTTCAGCCTGAAGGGCGAGTCGCCCCAGGGGCACGCCTGCGAGGCCACCAAGGGGTTGATCAAGGAGGCCGAGGAAACGCTGGCTGCCAGCGGCGACGAGCACGTCATCGACGCGGCGCTGATCGCCAACGCCCAGCGGATCCAGCACTACAACATCGCCGGCTACGGCTGCCTGACGAACTTCGCCTCTCGTTGCGGTCAGGACGAAGCTTCAAAACTCTACGCGGAGTGCGCCGACGAAGCCGGCGCCGCCGATCAGCGGATGACGCAGATCGCCGAGGGCAGCGTCAACGCTCAGGCCGCATCTGCGTGAGGGCAAGCCTGGTCGCGAGCAATCGCCAGCGTCCCGGGCCCTTGAAGGGTCCGGGACGCTGTGCTGCGCTAGGCCAGCAGTTCCCGCACCCGGGCGACGGCGGCGTCGGGGGCGATCTTCTCCGGGTCGGCGTCGGTCCGGCGCTTCACTTCGACGACGCCCTCCGTCAGACCGCGTTTGCCGATCGTGATCCGCGTCGGCAGACCGATCAGATCCGCATCCGCGAACTTCACGCCGGGGCGTTCCTTCCGGTCGTCCAGCAGGCAATCGACGCCGGCGGCTTCCAGCTCGTCATGGAATCGTTGAGCGAGGGACATGACCTCCTCGTCCTTGATGTCCAGCGGAATGATGTGGCACTGGTAGGGGGCGATCGCCTTCGGCCAGATGATGCCGCGGTCGTCGTGACTGGTCTCGATCGCTCCGGCGACGATGCGATTGATGCCGATGCCGTAACAGCCCATCACGACGCTGCGCCGCTTTTGATCTTCGCCGAGGTACTCCGCCCCCAGCGCGTCGGAGTACTTCGTGCCCAGCTTGAACACGTGGCCGACTTCGATGCCGCGGACGACCTTCATGGGGCCGCCGCCCTTGGGGTCCGGGTCGCCGGCGCGGGCGTCGCGGAGGTCGTGCGTCGTCTCCACGGTCCAGTCGCGGCCGCAGCAAACGTTCGTCCGGTGGGCGTCCGCGGAGTTCGCGCCGACGACCGAGGGCTGCACCGTCACCGCGTCGTGATCGGCGAGCAGCGTGACGCCTTCCAGCCCCACCGGGCCGGCAAAACCGACCGGGGCGCCGGTGACCCGACGCACGGTCGCTTCGTCGGCCATCGATAACGTCGCGGCGCCGATGGCGCGACGAATCTTGCCTTCGTTTGCGTCATGGTCGCCGCGGACCACCACGGCGACGGTCCGCTCTTCGTCCGTGCCCGCATCGGCGGTGTAGAGCAGCGTCTTTAACGTCTGCTCGGGTTGGACGCCGAGCGCCGCGCAAACGGCTTCGATCGTGGAGACGCCGGGGGTGGCGACCGCGTCCATCGGGGGGACATCGTCCGGGACGACGATCTGCGGGGCGGTGCGACCCGTTTCGGCGCGTTCGAGGTTCGCGGCGTAGCCGCTGGCCTCGCAGTGGACGACGGAATCCTCGCCGTTCTCGGCGGGGATCATGAACTCGTGGGAGGCGTCGCCGCCGATCGGGCCGCTCTCGGCTTCGACCGCGAGGTAGGGGATGCCGCACCGCTCAAAGATTCGGCAGTACGCGGCGTACATCGCATCGTACGAGGCGTTCAGCTGTTCGATGTCCGTGCCGAAGCTGTAGGCGTCCTTCATCAGGAACTCGCTGGTCCGCAGCACGCCGAAGCGGGGGCGTTCCTCGTTGCGGAACTTCGTCTGAATCTGGAACAGCGTCAGCGGCAACTGCTTATAGCTGGCGATCGACTGCTTGATGAGGTCGGTGATCGGCTCCTCGTGGGTGGGGCCGAGGGCCACGTGCACCTTCCGATCGCCGCGGGGGAAGGCGAAGTTCAACAGCACGTTGCCGAACGCCTCCCGCCGGCCGCTGCGTTCCCAGAGCTCGATGGGACTCATGGCGGGGAAGTGCAGCTCGGCGGCGCCGGCGGCTTCCATCTCCTCACGGACGATCTCCGCGGCCTTCCGCACCGCCCGCCAGCCGAGCGGCAGGTAGGTGTACGCCCCGGCCATCACCTGCCGGACCAATCCGGCCCGCAGCATGAGGCGATGGGAAGGCACCTCCGCGTCGGCAGGGACTTCCTTGAGGGTCGGGACGAGCGTTTGCGACCAGCGCATAAGTTCTGAGATGGAAGAGGTGCGCGGGAGACGCGAACCGGGCAGGATGGGTTCGCCCCTCCCGTTTTGTAAAGCGGAAGATCAGAGGAACCGCGTCTTCACGTCTTCTTGCCTTGCAATCGGCGGGCGCCGGGTCACGATGGAGGAAGATGATCGACGAAAAGACGCCCGAGGCGCGCACCCCCGTTGACGCTTTACGCGACGGGGCGACAATCGACCAGCCGTTTCTGCTCGCTGAAAAGAGCCTGCGGACCAATCGGAACGGGCAGCTGTATCTGCTCGCTCAGTTGCGGGATCGGTCGGGACAGATCTCCGCGTTGATGTGGAACGTCTCCGAAAGTGATTTCGACGCCATTCCCGCCGGCAGCGGCGTTCGGGTGAAAGGGCGAGTTCAAACCCATCAGGGCGGTTTGCAGGTCATCGCCCATAAGCTCAAGCCCGCCGGCGACGACTTCGACGCCGACGCCTTCCGCCCCGCCGCCAGCGAATCGACCGACCGGGCCTTCGCGGCGCTGTCCGACATCCTGAACAGCCTGCCGGACGAGGATCTCCGTGACTTGATGGCGACCTTCCTCGCTGACGAGTCGTTGATGGAGGCGTTTCGCACCGTCCCCGCTGGTATCAAGGCCCACCATGCCCATCGCGGCGGGTTGTGCGAACACACCGCGGCGATGGCGCTGGCCTGGACTCGATTGGCGGACCTGTACCCGGACGTCGATTCGTCCACGGTGCTCGCCGGTTGTTTTCTGCACGACCTCGGCAAGACGCGCGAGCTCGACCCCGAAACGTTCACCTACACGACCGAGGGGCAGCTGCTCGGCCATATGCAGATCGTTTGCGATCTGCTCGCCGAGAAGATTGCCGCGACCGTCGCCCGCACCGGGCGGCCGTTCCCGGACGCCCAGCGCTGGCACCTCACGCATCTGATCCTGTCCCACCACGGGACGCCCGAGAAGGGCAGCGTGAAGGAGCCGATGAGCCCCGAAGCGGTCGCCCTGCACGCGATCGATACGCTCGACGCCAAAGTGAATGAGTTCCTGAAGATTCTCAGCGAAGATCCCAACACGGATTCGGAGCTGACTCCCTACCACCCCCGCCTCGGCCGCCGGCTGTTCCGCGGCCCCAAACACGACGCGTAGCGTCAGCGCTGCGTACCGCCACGGGTTCAACCCCACACACAACCACGCCGCTGTTCGACCGAAGTGACGGTCGCGGCTCCCGGAGCGTCGCTCCGACTTCAAAATCAAGCTAGACAGAATGTCCACCACCAAGCGCCGCGCTCCGAAGAAGCGGACCGGCAAGAACGCGAGTTCCGACTCCTCCCCGCGGTCCGACCGGACCGCGTCCGAAGACGGCAGCGCCGAGGACCGCGTCCTCGATCTGCTCACGCACCCGGATTATCAACCGGTCAAAGCGGCCACGTTGCTCAAGAAGCTCGGGGGGTCGCCGCAGCTCAAGGCCGACAATCGCACCGCGCTGGATGCGTTGCTCGCCAACGGCAAAGCGCTCGCGGATCGCGGGGCCAAGCTCCGCGCCCGGCATCGCCCGGGAGTCAGCATCGGCCGGATCAAGACGACCCGGAGCGGCGACGCCTGGGTCGCGATGAACGATCCGCGGGGCCGCGACCACGACGTCTACGTCCGCCGGTCCGACATGGCCGACGCCCACGACGGCGACGAAGTGGAAGTTCGCATCGTCAACCGCAAGGGCGGGCGAGACGGCAGCCGCATCACCGGCGAAGTCGTCTCCGTGATCGAACGCCAAACGACCCGCTTCGTCGGTACCTACGACGAGACCGGCCGGAACGCGTTCGTCCGTGTCGACGGCGACGCCTTCCTCGAACCGATCCCCATCGGCGACCCCGGCGCCCACCCCGCGGAACCGGGCGAGAAGGTCGTCATCGACGTCCTCAAATTCCCCTCTGCCGGCCGGCCCGGCGAGGCAGTGGTGATCGAAGTGCTCGGCCGCCGCGGCGACGCCGGCGTGGACGAACTGGGCGTGATGCGCGAGTTCGACCTGCCCGAGGAGTTCCCGGACGAAGTGCTGGCCGCCGCCAGCGAGGAGGCCCGCCGGTTCGATGAGGAGTTCATCGGCGATCGTCTCGACCTGACGAAGGAGACGGTGGTCACCATCGATCCGAAGACGGCCCGGGACTTCGACGACGCGATCAGCCTGAAACGAATCGGCAACGGGCACTGGGTGCTCGGCGTGCACATCGCCGACGTGGCCCACTTCGTCAAACCCGGCTCCGCCTTGGACAAGGAAGCGAAGGACCGGGCGACCAGCGTGTACCTGCCGGGGAAAGTGATCCCCATGCTGCCGGAGATCATCTCCAACGGCCTCGCCAGCTTGCAGCAGGGCAAGGTGCGATACGTGAAGACCTGCTTCATCGAGTTCGATCCGACCGGAATCCCGGTGAAGACCCGTTTCGCCAACGCGGCGATCAAGGTCACCAAACGCTTCGCCTACGAACAGGTGATGCCGATCGTCGACGACCCGGATTCGTTCACCCGCAAGGTCCGCAAGGACGTGCGGCACCTGCTGCTGGACATGTATTCGCTCGCCATGACGCTCCGCAAACGGCGGTTCGCCGCCGGGGCGCTGGAGATGCACATGCCGGAGGTCACCCTGGATCTCAACAAGAAGGGCGAGGTGGTCGGGGCCAGCGAAGCCCACCACGACGCCAGTCACGAGATCATCGAGGAGTTCATGCTCGCCGCGAACGTTGCCGTCGCGCAGGCGCTGGAGGCGCGCGGGCTGCCGTTCATCCGCCGGGTGCACGACGATCCGGACGAGGCCAAGCTGAAAAAGTTCTCCGAATTCGTCGGGACGCTCGGCTTCAACCTCAAGCAGTACCAGAGCCGGCCGCACCTGCAGGCGCTGCTGGACGAGGTGAAGCACGAAACGGAGGCGCCCGCGGTGAATTACGCGCTGCTCCGCAGCATGAAGCAGGCGGAGTACAGCCCCGGCGACGGCGGCCACTACGCGTTGGCCTTCCCGTGCTACGCGCACTTCACCAGCCCGATTCGCCGCTACCCGGACCTCACGATCCACCGGCTGATCGACGCCCTCTGCCGGGGCGAGAAGCCCAAGACGCAGGGCGAGGCGGAACTCACGGCGCTGGCGAACCACTGCTCCGACCGCTCCCGCAGGGCGGACAAGGCGGAGCGGGAACTGATCCGCGTGAAGCTGCTGGAGTACCTCGAAGATCGCGTCGGCGAGGAGTTCGACGCGGTCGTGACCGGCGTCATGAACTTCGGCGTGTTCGTTCGCGGCGTCGAACTGCCGGCCGAAGGCATGATTCCGCGGGAAGCGTTGGGCGGCGGCTGGTTCGATCACGACGCCACCGCTCACACCCTCACCAGCCGCGACGGCGTCACCTATCGACTCGGGATGCCGTTGAAGGTGAAGGTCGCCGAAGTGGACGTCGAAGGCCGCAATCTGCAGTTCGAGTTGGCGGAGACCCCGCAGGCGGACTCCGGCGACCGGAGCGGCGGACGCGGGGGATCGCCGAAAGGCGACCGCGGGTCGTCGAACCCCCGCGGCCGCTCCAAGGGCCGCAGTTCCTCAAGCCGCAGCGGTTCCTCGAAGGGACGCGGCAATTCGGCCGATGGGGCAAAGGGCGGGGGACGCAGGCCAACGAAAGCGGCCGAGGACAAGCCTAAAAAGAAACGGTCCCGGCGACGCTAGATCTCGGTCGGCGATCGGTTCACGCGGCAGAATCGGCCGGGTCTCCGGCGGTTCGCAGCCGCGTCACCCCGCCCCGGTGGGGGAACCGAGCCTTGCCGCTTAGACTGTTCGTACACACGCTGCCTCTCCCCTTCGTCCGACCCGAGCGACCGACCCCGTGGGCGCCCTCCGCCGACTGCTGATGAGTTCCATCGGCAAGAAGTACGTCATGGGCCTCTCGGGGCTGCTGTTGATAGGGTTCGTGGCGACGCACCTCGCCGGCAACCTGCTGATCTTTTCCGGCAGCGAGGCGTACAACACCTATGCAGCCAAGCTGCACGACCTCGGGGCGCTGCTGTACCTGGCCGAAGCCGGTCTGCTGGCTCTGTTCGTCGTCCACGTGCTGTACGCCTACTGGCTCGTTGCGGAGAACCGGGCCAGCCGCGGCGATGAGGGTTACGAGATCGGCTATCGCTCCAAGCAGCGTACGACGTACCTCAATCTCGCCCCCCGGAGTTGGATGGCGATCAGCGGGACGATCGTGTTGGGGTTCCTCATCTGGCACCTGATCGACATGCGGTTCGGTCTGCGGGACAACGTGGATCCCACGTTCGAGCGGTATGTCGACGAGGGCTTGCAAAGCGAGGACGGCCGCCCGCTGTTCCTCCGCTACGAACGAGCGATCCAGATCCTGCAAACCCCGGTCTCGTTCGTCCTTTACGCGGTCGGCTCGATCCTGTTGGGCTTCCATCTCTCCCACGGGGCGAGCAGTTGGTTCCGGTCCGTCGGGCTGGAGACCCACGGGTTGGGAGGGCCGTTGAAGAAGCTCGGCGTGATCCTGGCGGTCGTGATCGGGCTGGGGTTCGCCAGCATCCCGATCTACGTCTGGGTCGCCGGCGTGGAGGTCGGCGACCTGAGCGCCGCGGAAGCTCGGGAACGGGCGCGGCATGTCAGTGAACAAGCGTTGAATCAACCGGTTGAAGCGATGACGGCAGAGGACGTCGCCCCCGCCGGCTCGCCCGACTCGGACGCCGGCGATTGACGGCCTTCGCGGCCCGCTCTCGTTCGCCCCCAATCTCCTTTCGTTCAGACCGCCGCCCATGGTCGCCCCCGCCGCCCCGTCGCTCGACGAACCCGCCGCCGCTCGGACCGACACGCTCGATAGCCGCGTGCCGGAGGGGCCGATCGAGCAGAAGTGGGATCGCTGCATCCGCGAGATGAAGCTGGTCAACCCGGCGAATAAGCGGAAGTACCAGATCCTCGTCGTCGGCACCGGCCTGGCCGGAGGCAGCGCCGCGGCGTCGCTGGCGGAACTGGGCTATCACGTCAAATCGTTCTGCGTGCAGGACAGCCCCCGCCGGGCGCACAGCATCGCCGCGCAGGGCGGCATCAACGCCGCGAAGAACTACCAGAACGACGGCGACAGCGTCTGGCGGCTCTTCTACGACACGGTGAAGGGCGGCGACTACCGCTCCCGCGAGGCGAACGTCTATCGCCTCGCCCAGATCAGCAACAAGATCATCGACCATTGCGCCGCCCTCGGCGTGCCCTTCGCCCGGGAGTACGGCGGCAGCCTGGCGAACCGCAGCTTCGGCGGCGCTCAGGTCTCGCGGACGTTCTACGCCCGCGGGCAAACCGGGCAGCAATTGTTGCTCGGCGCCTACTCCGCAATGAACCGGCAGGTCTACGCCGGGCGGGTGAAGGTCTACGCCAAGCGGGAGATGCTGGACCTGATCGTGGTCGACGGCGTCGCTCGCGGGATCGTCACGCGGAACCTCAACAGCGGGAAGTTCGAGGTCCACCTCGGCGACGCGGTCGTGCTAGCCAGCGGCGGCTACGGCAACGTCTATTACCTCTCCACAAACGCCAAAAGCTGCAACGTCACCGCGGCGTGGCGCTGTCATCGGCGGGGGGCGTATTACGCCAACCCCTGCTTCACGCAGATTCACCCCACCTGCATCCCCGCGAGCGGCGACTACCAGAGCAAGCTCACGCTGATGAGCGAGAGCCTGCGGAACGACGGTCGGGTCTGGGTGCCGAAGAAGAAGGACGACAACCGCGCCCCGGAGCAAATTCCCGACGCCGAGCGCGACTACTACCTCGAACGTCGCTATCCGGCCTTCGGCAACCTCGTCCCCCGCGACGTCGCCAGCCGGGCGGCCAAGGAACGCTGCGACGCCGGCTACGGCGTCGGCAAGACGGGCAACGCGGTGTTCCTCGACTTCCGCGACGCCATCCGCCGCGACGGCCGCAAAACGATCGCGGGCAAGTACGGCAACCTCTTCCAGATGTACGAGGAGATCGCCGACGAGGATCCGTACAAAACGCCGATGCGAATCTACCCCGCCGTCCACTACACGATGGGCGGCCTGTGGGTGGACTACCGCCTGCAAAGCACGATCCCCGGCCTGTTCGTCCTCGGCGAGGCGAACTTCTCTGACCACGGGGCGAACCGGCTGGGCGCCTCCGCGTTGATGCAGGGCCTCGCCGACGGTTACTTCGTCATCCCGTACACGATCGGGGACCATCTGGCGAAGATGAAGCGGACCGAGATCACCGAGGACCACCCCGCCTGCAAAGAAGCTCTCGTCGAGAGCCGCAACCGCATCGAGGCGTTGCTCGCGGTCGGCGGCACCCGCAGCGTGAACAGCTTCCACAAGGAACTGGGCGGCATCATGTGGGAGCACGTCGGCATGGAGCGGACTGCCGAGGGCTTGAAAACCGCGATCGACAAGATCCAGAACCTCCGCGCTGAGTTCTGGCAGGATTTAAAAGTCACCGGGACCAACGGCAGCTTCAATCAAGGCCTGGAACACGCCGGTCGCGTGGCGGACTTCCTTGAATTCGCCGAGACCCAGACCCGGGACGCCCTCGTTCGGGACGAAAGCTGCGGCGGCCACTTCCGCGGCGAACATCAGACGCCCGAAGGCGAGGCGAAGCGGGACGACGAAAACTTCTCCCACGTCACCGCTTGGCAGCACGCGGGCGAGGGCGAGACGCCGATCGAACATCGCGAGCCGCTGAAGTTCGATGAAGTCTCACTCACCAGCCGCAATTACAAGTCCTGAATCGCTCCTTCCGCACCGCGGTTAGCGCCCAGCCATGATCGATCTCCCCCACTCCGACGGCGGCCATCTCTCGTTGACGGTGAAGGTCTGGCGGCAGGACGATGCCGACAGCCCCGGCGCGTTTCAGACCTACAAGATCGACGACATCAACCCGGAGATGTCGTTCCTGGAAATGCTCGACTGCCTGAACGAGCAGCTCATTCAGGAAGACAAAGAACCGATCGCGTTCGACCACGACTGCCGCGAGGGCATCTGCGGCACCTGCGGAGTGATGATCAACGGCATGGCCCATGGCCCGCTGCCGAACACCACCACCTGCCAATTGCGGATGCGGCAGTTCAAGAACGGCGACACGCTGGTGCTGGAGCCGTGGCGGGCGAAGGGATTCCCGATCGTTCGGGATCTCGTCTGCGATCGCAGCGCCTTCGACCGCATCCAACAGGCCGGCGGGTATATCTCCGTCGGCGTGGGCAGTGCTCCGGACGCCAACAGCGTCGCGGTGCCCAAGAAGATCGCCGACGCGGCGATGAACTCCGCGGCCTGCATCGGCTGCGGCGCCTGCGTGGCGAGTTGCAAGAACGCCGCCGCCCACCTGTTTACCGCGGCGAAGGTTTCGCACCTTTCCCTGCTGCCGCAGGGGTCCGCGGAGCGGAAAGACCGCGCTCGGAAGATGGTCGCCCAGATGGACGAGGAGGGCTTCGGCGCCTGCTCGAACACGAACGAGTGTCAGGCCGCCTGCCCAGCGAACATCAAGGTGACGGACATCGCCCGCCTGAACCGCGAATACGCCTACGCCTCGCTGGGTACAAGCGATTGATCGCCTGAGTGAGCCGCTCTCTTCAAGAGAGCGACTCACCGGCGTACCTTCCTGAGATGGATCTCAAACCGACCCCGCTGCACGCCGCCCACCTTGCCGCCGGCGGGCACATGGTCGACTTCGCCGGGTACGACATGCCGGTGCGGTACGGCACGATCGTGACGGAACATGCCGCCGTTCGCACCGCGGCGGGGCTGTTCGATATCTCCCACATGGGTCGGGTGCGGTTCAGCGGCCCGGACGCGGAGCGGTTCCTCGATCGCCTGCTGACCAACCGCGTGCCGACCGAGCCCGGGCGGGTGAAGTACGGCCTACTGTGCCGAGAGGACGGCGGCATCATCGACGACGTGCTGACGACCAAGTTGGCCGACGACTGGCTGATGGTCGTCAACGCCTCGAATCGGCCCGCCTGCCTGACGTGGTTCGAGGAGCAGGCCGAGGGCTTCAACGTGACCATCGACGACCGCACCGACTCCACCGCGATGATCGCGGTGCAGGGCCCGAACGCCGGCGAGATCGTCTCGCATGTGGTCCACATGCCGCTGCTGGAGACCCTCGGGTACTACCGGGCCAGTCCCGCCGTCTGGGAGCGGCCGGGCGAATCGCCGGTTGAGATCATCGTCAGTCGTACCGGGTACACGGGGGAGGATGGATTCGAACTGATCGTCCCCGCGGAATCGGCCACGGAAATGTGGCGAGAACTTCGGGAGGTCGGCGAACCGCACGGCCTCGTCCCCTGCGGTCTGGGCTGCCGGGACACGCTCCGGCTGGAAGCGGGAATGCCGCTGTACGGCCATGAGTTGAGTGTGGTAACCGACCCGCTGACCGCTGGATTGGACTTCGCGGTGGCGCTGAAGAAGGACGACTTCCTCGGCCGCGGCGCGATCGCCGCCGTGAAGGACGCCGGTCCGAAACGGGTTCGCGTGGGCTTCGAAATGCGCGGCAAGCGGGTCGCCCGCGAAGGCGCCGCCGTAGTGCGGGACGGCGACGCGGTCGGCGAGGTCACCAGCGGTACGCACTCGCCGACGCTCGGCAAAGCGATCGGCATGGCCTACGTCCCGCCGGATCTCGCCGCGGAGGGCGCCGAGTTGGAAATCGACGTCCGTGGCCGCACCGAACCGGCGGTCGTCGTGTCGCTGCCGTTCTACAAGCGGCAGGCTATGTCGGCGAAACTACCATGAACCGCCTACACCATAGACCCTTGACGAAATAGGCTGACCGCCGGAACGTATCACCCGATACGAAAGGCTCCCGATGCGACTCCCCAAGCTCTCCAAAAATCCCGACGGCCGGGCGTTCGTCCGCATCCCGAAGACGAACGGGAAGCGGGCGTACTTCGGGCGGTACGGAACCGCCGAAGCCGAAGCAAAGTACCGCGAATGGGTCGGGGCGTACGTCGCCGATCCTGAGTCCACGACCCGCCCGGCGGTCGAAGGGTGGGGCAGCATCGCCAAGCTCTGCCACAAGTTCATGGTGCACGCGGACGAGTACTACCGCGACGAGCACCGCAGCGGCGGGCACACGTCCTCCTACGGGACGCACAAGAAGGTCGCGGAGACCTTCGCGATGCTCAACGGCACGAAACCCGCCGACCGTATCGATGCGTCAATGGTGCGGGCCTTCCAGCGATACCTCGTGGTGACGCCCGGGAAGGGGGGCAAGCCGGCCGCCCGCGTTTACGTGAACGCATTGGTGGACGATCTCCGCTACCAGATCAAATGGTGGGAGTCTCACGGGCTCGTCCCGAAGGGCACCCACCACCACGTGATGACGGTAGAGAACTTGAAGGAGGGCCGCACGTCGGCCCGGGAGACGGCCGCGGTCCAACCCGTCGATCAGGACGTGGTCGTCGCCACGATGGCGTACATGCCGCCGACGTTGGCGGAGATGGTTTGCGTCCAGTTCGCTTGCGGGATGCGTCCGCAGGACGTGTGCCGGCTCTCGTGGGGGCACATCGACCGATCCGGGGACGATTGGCGGTACTCGCCCGTCCGACACAAAAACGCTTGGCGGAAAAAGAAGCTCGTCAAAGCGATCCCCGAGGCGGTTCGACCGCTCCTGCTCAAACGGGCGGACCGCCCCGCGGACGAGGCGATCTTCCGGCCGGTCGACGCCGCCGCGGAGCAACGCGGGGGCAGACGGTCGCGGAAGGTCCAATACAACACGGACTTCTACCGGCAGTCGATCCACCGGGCGGTGAGACAGGCGCGGGACGACGGGAAGGACGTGCCGACGTGGTCGCCGAACCAACTCCGGCACGCCATCGCTACCGCAGCGGGCGAGCAATTCGACCTTGAAGGGGCGTCAGCGCTGCTCGGCCACTCCGGCACGGCCGCCACCGCGATCTACGCGAAGACGACCGACCGGAAGCTAGCCAAATACGCCCGACAACTGGACGAGTACGTCTTGGCGGGCAGCGGCATCGTTCACGCGGCGACAGGTTCCACCCCCAACAACGCCATGTAGAAGCGCCCCTCTTCGGCCACGCTTGCCGCCCGCTTCGCCGCGGCCTTCGGCTTCGACGGCAGCGTGCGGCCTTCGGTCGTTTCCAAGAGGTACAACTCGACATCGTCAGGACGGACCCAATACCTCGATCCGTCGAAGGTCGCTTGTAGCTTCACGCCGCCGACGCCGTGAAGGATTCGCCGCATGACCGCCTTCCGCGACAGCGGGGAAGGGAACAGCGTTCGCCCGGCTTCCGCCGGGGAAACAGCGGATCGGCTCGTCACCGAACCGCCGGGCATCCTGTTCGGGGTGTGGCGGGTTCACGGTCGATCATGTTCGTTGCTGCGTACGAGTAGGGGGGGAGACACCGACCACCCCGCGGCTTCGCCGCGGCAGTCTCGGCTCCACGGCCGTCTGAGACGGCTCGATCTCAGACGCGACGCCCCGGCCGGATCGATCGACCGGACGCGCTCAGTGCGCCGTGACGGACGCTGACGGCTTGCTGGGCGGGACTGGCTTGGTTTGTCTCGGGTGACCGTCCACCACAGGGGTCTCGGACTCCAATCCTCGGATGCGAGCATCGACTGGGCCTGTGGTGGACGGGTGATCGCGTCACCCCCCAGCCCAACCGGCCCCGATCCGGTCGGCTCGATCCGGCGCTCTCCCCGCTTCCCCACCCCTAAAGGGGTGTGGGAGAACGGGAGAGCATGACGCCCCGACGATCTATCCAAACAGGAGAACGACGGGACAACCCGGACGATCGGTGGACGGTCCTACGCAAACAGGGTCTACGAATCTCCCGCCGAAACGACGGCGTCGGGGAGAACGGGAGAACCGGCTCGATCAGGCTCGGGAGAACCGGACGATTCGGGGCCGTTCTCCGGGACCGCCAATGCGGCGATTGCGTCAGGCGTGACGGAGAGCCGCCGGGGGTGTCCCTTCTCCCCGTTGTCGGTCATGAGTCCGGCTGCGATGGCGGCTTCGGTGAACCCGGTGAGCGCTCCGCCCTTCAAGCCGGATGCTCGTCCAATGTCGGCTCCTTTGCTCGGCTTGATGCCCAGTTCATCGGCCACCGCTGACAACGCCGTGCGATGCTTCGGCGCCAACCGGGCCAGCTTCGCAGCGGGACTGTCGGCGGTGACGAGCGCCAGGGAACTGCCCTCATCCAGCTTCACAGCGGTCATCATAAGGGAGAACGGGTCGAACCCAATGTCGTCCTTCGTCTTATCGGAGGTCACCGTCACCTCATCCGATCCTTTGCCGCGACCTAAACGCACGATGGCGTCGCACGCGGCCCGCAAGGCGCCGGAACCTCGTTCGTCGTCCGCCGTTCCGGCCTTCCTGCGGGTGTGGTGAACCACGAGGACAGTCCCTCCGCCAAGAGTTTTTCGCAGCGATTTACAGCCGCTGACGAATCGCTTCATGACTGTAGAATTGTTCTCGTCTCCATCCGGGAAATAGGCATTGAGCGTATCCACGACGATCAACTCAGGCACCGCTTTCACATGGAGCCGGTAACCAGCTAGGACGGCGTTCCGGCAGTCTTCGTCGGTCACGTCGAACTCGCCATCCCAGATGATCGCCCGAGCCGGTCGACGTACACCGTGGGCTTGGCTCCATGCTTCGACGCGGTTGTCGATTCCCCCGCTGCCCTCACCCAAGAGATAGAGCGTCGGGCCTGAACGTAGGATGCGTCTCCCCCAAATTGACGACCGCCCGGCGGCAACCGACAAGCTCAGGTCTTTCGTCCAGAATGTTTTGCCGACCCCGCTGGCGCCGTACACCATCGCAAACGAATTAGACGGAATGACGCCGTCCACTATCCACTCCGTTTTGGGGATGCCGGATAAGTCTGCGGCTGAGTAGGCGGTCATCAGGACGCCTCCCCGGCAGGGATGGGAGGTTCCTCGATCGGCGCCAGCACGTCGGCGACCGCTCGCTCAAACAGTCGTTCCCCGTCGGCGTCGGTGTGCTCGCCCAAGGCGACCACCACCACGGCCGTGTCCCCAAACATCCCTTCCCCGGTCGTCTCCATGCCGATCCCGGCGAGGCGGCGTTTGAGAGCCTGCAACCGCTTCCGTCTGTCGATCGTCACGACGGAGTCAGCAAAGCCGATCAGGCGATGCTCTTCGTGCAGGAGCGAGTATTGATCCTGTCCGCACCGCAGTCCGTTCACGGCGACGGCAGCGACGTCGGCGGCCCGGATGGCGGGGGGCAAAGCCTTCAAGCCGAACCCCCTGGACATGCTGCGAACAACGGCAGCGGCGGACGACCGGCCTCGATCCACCGGACCCGTTCGCGGCCCGTCGGGGGCGCCAGATCGATGCGGGCTCTCCGGGTCTGCGATCTTCTGGGCGGTCTCAGCGGGCGATCCTTTACGGACCGACCCACCACACGCGAGGGATAACCCACCATATCGGGGGCCTTTATAGAGAGAGGGCGGGGACGCGATCCACCACACGAATGTGGTGAACGGCATATCGAAACCAGAACCCGGGCCGCTGCATGCGGCTCTTCCGGGTCGTTCTATCTCTTCGCCGGCTTGGCGGCGGTCCCTCATCACCGCCCAAGGCGGTGCGATATATAGGCTCCTCTCGGGAGCCGGACCGATGGTAACACAGGACTCCGCCCCTCGTCACCCACCACACAAGTAAATACGCGACCAACCCCGCGTGGTGGGCGGAGACACACCACACACACACCGACGCAACACACCACACAGCAATGACTTGCGGCGCATGGTGCGGCAATGCGACGCACGCCTTCGGGCTGGGCGCCGCGACGGAAACGCGCTCTGATCGAAACGCCGACCCCGTCGGCCTTCGCCCCCGTCTTTTACGCAAAGCGACCCCGATGACGAATCACAGCCCGGCCCCGAGAGCCTACGTCCAACGGACCGTAGACGGTGGAGAAACGGCCCCGCTGCCTATTGCGGAGAGAGACGACCTGAGACCGTATTTCCTTCAGGTGAAGTCGGCCGACCCGACGGGGCTGGCTCGACAGCGTCGATCCCTGATTCAGAATGCGGTTTACCGGATGCTGGAAGAAACTCACCGGATCGCCAAGCAGTACTGCGATGTCGCCCAAGAGGATCGGGACCCGGACTGGATGGAGGCTATGGAATACGGGGATATCGGGTCGGCGTTCAAGTCGATGGAAGCTCCGCTCTGGGCGATGGCGGGGTGGTCGGACTTCCAGCCGACCACCTAGTCGACTCGCTCTCGCTGACGCCGTCTGATCGTTCCCGTCGCTCGATCCGATGGATTGCCCGCCCACCGCTACGATGCCGTACGGGGCCGCACAGAGCGAGGAACGACCTATACGCGAAAACGCCCCCGCCTCCCTCGATGGGGGGACGGGGGCGTCGGTGATTGAGTCAGCGGTTCTCCGGGACGATCAGCCGCGTCCCATGCGGATCGCGGCGGCTTTGCTCTTCCCGAGGTCGCCGATCTTCATGTCCTTGTTCACCACCACACGACCGACGCTCACCGTGGTGGAGTTGTCGTTCATGGTGTTGGTCGTCACGGCCCCCCCGACGGCTCCCTTGCCCCCTTGCGGGATCACGCCCGGCTTGCCGGGGTTGGGGACGGGGGCGGCGACGCGGGGAGCCGCGGGGGCGTCCACTCGAGGCCCCGGTTCACGGCCCCGGATCGCTTCCAGCCTGTCGGATCGAAGGCCCTCCAACTCCAAGGCCCGGCGTTCGCGGGCTTCGACCTTCTCCTTGATCGACTCGGCCCTGAGACGTCGTTCCTCAGCCGCTTCTCTCATCGCCTCTTCCTTCGCCTCCTTCCGAGCCGCGACCCGCTCCGCGACCATCCGACGCCGCTCTTCGGCGGCCTCGAAGAACGGATTGTGGTGGACGGGGCCTTCGGGCGGAGCCGGGCGGGGAGGAGGTTGGACTCCTTCGGGAATCGGTCGGTTCGGTCTCGGAGCGAGCACGGGCTCCACCACAGGGGCGGCTTCGCCGTTCCCCGGGACCAAGCCGTCCGCGTTCGGCACGGCGACCGCCGCCCCGCCCATCGCCTGAATCGCTCGGGCGGATTCGGCCAAGGACTTCGCTAACTCCCGGGCCTGCGTAACGTGCTCGGGGGTGATGATCTCAAGAGCCGCGGCGGCCTCCTTCACCCCCTGGAGCTTCTCCTTGATCCGCGTCAACTCCTCGCGGTGGCCTTCCAGTTCCTTCTTCTCCGCCTGGGCGGCTTCCTTGGCCTTCTGGCGCCACTTCTGGACGTCCGCCCCGGTCTGGTCGTACAACGCCGAGAGCTTGCGAGCCTCGGCGATGCGGCCGTCGCTCGCGGCCCGGTTAGCGGCGTTGAGGTATTCCTGACCGCGGGCCTTGGCGTGGCCGACGGCCCCCTCGAAGTCGCCCCGCTCGGCGGCGGCGTTCTCGCGGCCCGTGATGAGACCGATCCGCTGCTTGCGGTTGTCGCGGGCGACGCGGAGTTGCTCCTTCTGGCGGAGCTTCTCGCGGTGCTTGCGACGGGTCTCGATGAACTTTTCGAGCCGACGACGATACTCGGCGGCGGTTCCCCTCTTGATCCGGCCGGCGTTCTCCAACTGCTCGATCCGGTTCGCCCACGGATCGAACCGGCGGTGGATCGCGTCGGAGTCCTTCTCGTCCGCGTCGCTGTACTTCTTGTCGATCGCGGCGGAGTCGATCGTCTCCTTGAGGTTCGAGCCGGCCATCGCATGACGGTGAGCGTCGGCCTGGGCGGCGGCTTCGGTCCTCTCCACCACACGGTCGAGAGCTTCGGCCTCGCGTTCGAGCGAATCGATGCGGGACTCAGCGGCGGCGGCGAGGTCGTCAATCGAGCGGACGGCTCCGTCTCTGAACG
>NZ_WTPX01000199.1 GCF_013036045.1 Alienimonas chondri | reverse complement strand
CCCCCTCAAGTTTCCCCCCTCCGCCGCAGAGTCCCATGAAGTTTTCACTCGACGGACTGAAGAAGGCGAACTGGAAGCAGTTCGCAGTCGATCACGGCGAGAAAGTCGGCCTGATCGTCGCCGTGCTGGTCGCCGGCGTGCTGCTCTTTTCCGGAATGAAGGGCACCTATACGGCGAAGAACCCCACGAACATGCTGGCGGAGGTGGATCAGCAGGAACGGGCGCTCAAGCAGAGCGTTTGGACCGCCGAACGACGCGCCGAAGACCTGCCGGACTTCGACGTGCGCAAAGAGGCCAACCGGGTAATGGAGAAGCTGGAGCCGGATGCGATCATGTGGCCGAAGCCGATCGACAACCCGATCTACCCCACGGATGCCCCGGGCGGCGAGCCGACCTGGCAGCCGGTCGAATCGTTGATCGCCGACTACGTCGCCCTGCCGGTCCGGCTGACGGACAAGAATACGGCGTTGGGTACGGACGAAATCGATCCCGAAGACCCCGATGCCGAAGACCCGGATGAGCCGGGAGATTTCGATATCTTCACCGGCGGAGGCGGCGGCGGTCAGGGGATGTTCGACCTGGGCGGCTCTTCCCCCTTCGAAGACGGCAACACATCTCCGTTCGACGGCGGCAACACGCCGAACTTCGGCAGCGAGGACGGTCGCGGCATGAGCGGGGAATTCGACGGCAGTAGCCCCTTCAACACTCCGATGGGCGGCGGCTACGGCGAAGAAAGCGGCTTCGGCGCCCCGGTCGCCGAGAGCAACGCTCGCGGCAAAGGCGTGAAGATGATCGCGATCCGCGGCGTCTTCCCCTTCCGTCGGCAGGTCCAGGAACTGGCCAGTTCGCTGAACATCTCCTTCTCCGAAGCCAAGGCCCAGTTGGAGTTCCTGGACATGGAAATCGAACGTCAACGAGCGGCCCCCGGCCCGAACCCGTGGACGGAAGATTGGGAGCCCGTGGACCGCGAAGCGGCGGAAGCGCTGCTCGCCGACGACTACTTCGGCTCGACCGGCCAATCCATCGAAGTCGTCTCCCCGGCGCTGACGGACCCGTCGATCACGATGCCGTTGCCCACCCTCGGGTACGGCAATTGGATGAATCGTGCGGTGGCGACGCACCCGCGGATTAAGGAGTTCGACATCTCCTCCGAAAGCCCGGAGTTGCGGGAGAGGATCCTGGAGATGCTGCGTGAGGAAGCCGCCGTCGAAGAGGAACAGAACGCCGCTGCGGGGCCGCAACGGCGGACGTTCGGTCCGGATCGCGCCGCGCAACGGGGCTTCGGTTACGACGCCCGCGCCGCCGCGCAGCGGGTCATCGACGCGGCCGACGCCGAGGACGGCGAGGACGATCCCGTGGTCGCTCGAATCCGCAAGATGACGGCCGACGAAGTGCTGCTGCTGGCCCGGTTCTTCGACGTCGCCGTCGAACCCGGGCAGGCGTACCGCTATCGGATGCGGCTGAAAGTCGTGAACCCGAACTTCGGCCTCGGCCCCGCGGACGTCTCCGACCCGGCCGCGTTGGTGGGCGAGACGCGGATGACCCCGTGGAGCGACCCCAGCCCCGTCGCCTCCGTCCCGCCGGACGAATACACCTACCTCACCTCGATGGTCAGCAAACCCTCCGACCAGTTGCCGGAGGCTCGCTTGGAAGTGACGGAGTATTCCCGTGAGTACGGCACGCTGGTCGCCCAGGACACCAAGGTGATCGCCGGCGACCTCCTGGTGTTCGAGGAGCGGAACACCTACACGCTCGACCCCTTCAAAATGGAGAAGGACGAGAAGGCCGACTACCCGTTCATCACCGATCACGTCGTCATCGGCGTCGATGCTTTGCCTGACGGCGCCGCGGCGCTTCACCCGGACCTGAACCTCGGCAACCGGAAGCTGCCGCCCGGCCGCGTGCTGTTGCTGTTGGACACCGGCGCCGTGCAGGAGATCGACTCCGGTCAGGAACTGCTTCGGCGGAGCGTGGCGAGCTCGGTCCAGAAGGAGCGTGACGGCCTCGGACCGCAGTTGACCGACGTGAACGCCCCGAAGGTGGATCCCAACGAGTACGGCGAGTTCGGTGAATTCGGCGAGTTCGGCGAAGGCGGTTCGCCGTTCGGTTTCGGCAACACGAGGAATTGACCGCATGGCATCGCCCCGGTCGCGTCCGGCGATCGGGGCTGTGATCGAGGCAGGCGGAACCGCGCGGCGGCGTCGGGGAATCGGGCCGTTTCGGCTAGACTCCCGCCCCGCGTTCCGCACCCCGCCCGCCCATGATCATCACCCTCGACGGCCCGGCCGGGTCCGGTAAAAGCACCGCCGCCCGCAGGCTCGCGGACGAGTTGGGGTTTCGGTTCCTGAACACCGGAGCCATGTACCGGGCGGTCGGTTTGTTGTGCGAACAATCCGGGACCGATCTGACCGACGCGGACGCCTGCGGTCGGACCGCGGCTTCGGCACAACTCGTCCAGACCGGCGATCGTCTGAGCGTGAACGGCGAGGACTGGACCGCGCTGGTGCGCTCCCCCGCCGCGGCGACCGCCGCCAGCGCCGTCGCCGTCCATCCGCCGGTCCGAACGGCATTGGTCGCGTTGCAGCGGACCGTCGGGGCGGCGGGCGATACCGTCACCGAGGGGCGCGATCAGGGCACGATCGTGTTCCCCGACGCGGCCCTCAAGGTCTTCCTCACCGCCGATGCGGAAGCCCGTGCCGAGCGTCGCTGGCGGGAGCTTCGCGAAACGGACGCGAACGTGCCGCTCGCCGATGTGCTGGCCGAGGTTCGGGATCGGGACGCACGGGACGAGCGCCGCTCCGCCGCGCCGCTGATCCCCGCCGCGGATGCGGTTCGCTACGACACCACCGGCAAGCCGCTGGAGACGGTCGTCGCCGACCTGGTCGCCCTGGCCCGGGAACGCGGGGCGTAGGCCGTTCGTTCGGCCCTGCATTCGTCAGACTGGAGCGAACCGCAGTTTGTCGTAGCGGCGGCTTCCAGCCGCCGACTCTCGATGCGGCCGTTCCCGCGCCCCCGCTCGCTCCGCTCGCGGACGGCGGCAGGATGCCGCCGCTACGGCTCAACGCGGACGGCTTTCGCGTTTCTACGGGCAGACGACGCGGGACTTCGGACGAACCGTCAGCGGCGAGGTGACCGCGGCGATCAGTCCGCCGCGAGCCGTCACGGTCAACTCCGGACGAGCCGAACCGGGGGCGACGGCGCGGGCGATGAAGGAGGCCGTGCGCACCTCGCCCGGGGACAGCTCACCCAGCAGGCAACGGACGCGCTTCCCGCCAGGGTGCCGCAGACGCTCCGGCACGGGGCAGGCGATGGTGACCGCCTCCGCGGCGCCGCTGCCCTCGTTCGAGACGGTCACGACGAACCGCACGTCGTCCCCCGCTCGCACGCCGCGGGGACCGGCCAGCGTGATCCGCAGCCGCGGGGCGGCGGTCGGTTCCTCGTCCAACGGCTCGGGATCCATGATCGGTTCCGAGTCGAAGTCCAGTTCCGGCTCCATGACCGGGTCCGTTTCGAAGACCGGATCCGGGTCGAGTTCCGGTTCGATCTGTTCGGGAGCGATCATCTGCGTCGGCATGACTTCCGGGTCGGGCAGCGGTCGCGGCTCCCAATCGATCTCGGGATCCCACGCCGGCTCCGGCTCGTCGATCAGCGACGGCTCGTCCGGGAAGTCGAAATCGTTGACCGGCGGCGGATCGGAGGGCCAGTCGCGGTCCCAGGTTTCGTCGGGCGCGGCGGGGAAGTCCCGCTCGGGTTCAGGCAGCGGCTCGGGTTCGGCCGGCGCCGCCGCAGCGACCAGGGTGACGCCGGCGACCGCCCAGCGGCCGGTGACGCGCGCGTCCGTGGTGAAGGCGATTTCGCCCCCCGCCTCGGCGTCGGCCGCGGGCGGCAACGGGTGCACGGTGACAGACAACTGACGCACGGCGCCCGGCGGCAGCACGGGGAGATCCCAGGTCAGCGTCCCGCCGCCGGGGCGGCCGGGGCCGGTTTGGTCGGCCGCACCGCCGGCGGACTGAAACTCAGCGGGCGGGACGGCGTTCGTGACTCGCACGCCGGGGCCGACGACCTCCTCCAACACCGCAGAGGCGGGGGCGTCGCCGTCGTTCTTCACCCACAAATCATAGGTGTAGGCCGTGCCCAGGGCCGCGGAATCCATGGCCGACCGCGTCACCGTCAGCCCGGCGCCGGCGGCCGCCGGCACGCCGTCCGCGGGGACGTCCGAAGCGGTCGCCGTGGCGCCGGAGGGGGGGCCGCCGACGGGACCGACGGCGGCCCCGAAATCGCCGTCGAGATTCTCCCCGAAGCCGTCGTCGATGAACTCTCCGCCGCCGAAGGAGGCGTCGTTCAAGCCTTCTCCGCCGAACGGGGCCGGTTCAAACGGGGCCGGTTCGATCGACTCGTTCCGCGGCACGCCGATGTATTCCGCCGGCAAGACGGCGGCGGCCGGCGCCGTGCGACGGCGCTCCTGATCCCATCCGCCGGGATCGCTCGGCAACGGCGTGCGAACCGGCGCCGCGGAGCGTTCGACGATCGTCTCGTCGTCCGGGGGTTCGTAGCTCGGGAAATCGTCCGGCAGGTCCGGCTCGGCCCGACGCATCTCGATCGTCAGCGCCGGCAGCGGACGGACGTAAGCATCCGGCGTCGGTTCGACTGCGAAATCGCCCATGTCGGAGAACGGATTCTCATGGCCGCCGAAGATCGCTTCGTCGCTCTCCAGCCCCGGTTCGGAATCCGCCCGGGCGATCAAATTCGGATCGGGCTCGCCGCCGAACGGCTCGTCCTCATCCTGGAGCGGATCGTCTTCGCCGCCAAACAGTTGATCGGGCGCGGCGTGGAAATCGGGGTCGTCCGGTTCCAGCCCCGCGTCGGGAACGAGGCCGGCGATCGACTTGTTCGGCGCAGCGGCCGCGGCCCGGTTCGCTTCCGCGAGAGCCGGTTCGCCCTGCAGGAACAGCAAACTGGTCAGGGCGAGACCGCACAGACCGGTGCCGCAGGCGAACCACCAGGCCCGGTCGTCGTGGCGGCCGGTGGGACGGAACAGACGATCGAACCGCGTCGCCTGAGCCTGCGTCCACGCCAACGAGCGTCCGGCCCGATCGCCGACGGCGCTCAGTTCGGCGTTCAATTCTTCCTTCGCCCCGGCGACCGCGGCGCCGGCGCCGGCGGCGACGAGGGAGAGGGCGTTGCGCCAATCGGACCGGAACTCCCGCGTCCAGTCCCGCACGCCCGGCCAGCGCCAGAACGGATACAGGTCCGCCGAGGTCGGTCGCCGACTGGCGACCAACGGGCTGTAGACCTCCGCGGCTCTGAACGGGATCCGCGGGCCGCGGCTGCGGAAGTCGCGGATGGCCAGCGTCGCCGCCCGCGTGGTGCGGTAGTCGACGTGACCGATCCACATGCAGATCAGTCGCGGCAGATCGACCAGCCACAACAGCAGCGGCTTGGAGTCCGTCGCGGCGTTCGGCCCGACGGAGTTGTACCGGTGTCCGTAAGCGGTGAGGTTCTGCCTGAGATTCCGGCGGAAGCGGCGGTAGCCGCGCGTCACCCACGCGAACAGCCCGTCGCGGCGGACCTCCCGGGGGGTGTCGAGCGAGTAAGCCCGCCCCGCCCTGCCGCCGCGGCTCGTCCCCGCCAGTTGAACGCTCGCCCCCACGGCGGCCCCGTCGGCCGCTCCACGGCCTGAACCCCAGCCGGAACCGCTGCCGGTCCCGACGCCTTCGCCCGAGCCGGACCGCGGCTGCGGATTCGGCATGGGATTCGGGTTCGGCATCGGACTGGGACGCGGCGTCCCGACGCCCGGCCGCGGGTTCGGCCGAGGCGTGCCGCCCCGGCGGCTGGAATTGCGGCTCGAAGACTCCCGATCGCCCCAGGCGCCGACATCGTTGCCGCTGCTGTCGTCGTCGTCTTCGTGGAGGCGTTCGTCGCCGTCGAAGCGGTCGCGGTCGGAGCGGTCGTCGGCGCGCTCGCTGCGGTCGGCTCGATCGCGGCGGCGGGCTTGGAACAGTTCGTTCCGGCGGCGTTCGTACTCTTCTAAGGCGTCCGCGACGTCCTCGTCCCCCGCCGGCTCTTCCGACTCGGAGGCGTACTCGTCCTCCCGGTCCGCACGCGGTTCGCGTTCGGAACTCGGCTCCCGGTCGGCCCGCGGCTCACGCTCGGCCCAGGGTTCACGATCCGGGCGCGGCTCGTACTCCGGGCGATCTGTGCGATCGGAGCGGCGGCGTCGACGGCGGCGGTCGGACACGGGCGGTCGTCCTTGACCGAAGGGGAAAACGACGCCGAACGGGCGCCGCGGGAGGCAGCACGCGGGCGAACTCCTTCGCCTGCGAATCGTTTTCATACCACATCGCCCCCACCCGCGGAAGGGGCAGGCCCCGAGGCGGGACGCCGGCGAGCCTCGCCCCCGTTCGCCGCGTTCCCACGCGACGGCTTCCCACGCAATGGCCGGCGGAGACGTATTGAGAGACATCGCCGCGTCCCAGTCCGATGCCGAACCCGAATCCCATGCCGAATCCGCAGCCGCGGTCCGGCTCGGGCGAAGGCGTCGGGAC
>NZ_WTPX01000198.1 GCF_013036045.1 Alienimonas chondri | reverse complement strand
ACCGACGCCGACCGCCGCGCCCTCGCCGAGGACCGCCGCGTCGTGCTGGAGCGGCTCCGCATCGCCCGCCCGCCGGGTTCGCCGGACTCCGACCCCTTCTCCGCTGGCCCATATTCCGCTGGCCCGTATTCCGCTGGGCCGATCAGCCGCTCGCGGCCCGCCGCCGCCTCCGACCCCGGCGCCCTGCTCGTGCGAGCCGTCCGCGGCGCCTGACTCCCCTCGGCGTTCTCCGGGGCGTCGTAGCGGCGGCTTCCAGCCGCCGTCTGAAACGCTGCCGGCAGATTTTGTCGTCCATATCGAGAGCCGGCGGCTGGAAGCCGCCGCTACGAGCATCGCCGCTTCGCTCTCGACCCATTCATCCCACCTCACACTGAAAGTTCACTCCCATGTCCGTTTTGACCTACCGCACCGGCCCGACGCAGTTGGTGCGGGTGCCCAGCGATCCCGCGTTCGCGATTCGCCCCGGCATGCTGCTGGGGCTGTTCGGCGGGGCGGTTCGGCCGCCCTCGGGAACGCCGTGGCTGGGCGATCTGGCCACGACCCGCGGGCTGTTCTCGGATTCGTTCGTGGGCGTCGCCCACTCCGCCGCGGAGGCCGGCGAGAGCGCGATGGTCTCCGTCGACGTCAGCCCGCTGTCCGTTTACGCCCCGGCGTTGGAGCCGGGCGGGATCGCGTTCGGGGGATCGCTGGCGCCCGCCGACGCGGGGGGCGAACTGTCCGACGACCTGCTCGCCCCGGCCGGCGATCGGGCGGCGGCGGTGGGCCTGGCGATGGAAACCGTCGCCGCGGACGCCCCCGCCGTGCGGGCCTCCTTCGCCTCCGTCTACAGCCCCGCCGCCAACCACGCCCAAGCGATCGGCCCGGTCTGAGCGCCGGCCGTTCGCTCTCGACGCTTCCCATTCTTCGTTACTCATTCACGAAACGCATTATTCATGCAACGCACCGACCTGTCCGGGCTGATTTCCTCGCTCGGCCCCGCCGCTTTTTATGAGAAGACCCGCGACCTGCTGGCCGCCGGCACGCTGACCCCGGACGACTTCAGTCTCCGCCGGCTCGCCGAAGCCTGCGGCGTGCTGGGCGGAGGCGATCGCGGCGTCGCCGACGGTCTTGCCGCGCTGCGGAAGGCCGCGGCCGGCTCGACCGGCGCCGGGAACGCCCCGCCGATCGCGCTGCTGAGCGAGCACGCCCCCGGCGCCCGGACGGACCTGTTCCGCGTCGTCACCGCCGAACTGCTGGCCCGCAAGGTGAGCGAAGGCTACGACGCGGCGGCGGGGCTGATCGGCGATTCGCTGGTGACCGTCGTGAAGGCGACCGGCCGCGGGGCGAAGATCGCCGGCTTCACCGCCACCGCCGGCCCCACCGAGATCCCCGAGGGCCACGACTACGAGGAAAGCGCCTTCGCGGAGAAGTTCGTCACCTCCGAGGAGAGCAAGAACGGCCGCATTCTGTCGGTCACGGAAGAGCTGATCGCCTTCGATCAAACCGGCGAAGTCTTCCGCCGCGCGATCCGGCTGGGCGAGGGACTGCGGCAGGAGCGCGAACGCACCATCGTCCGGGCCGTCGCCGACGCCGAACCCGGCAAGCCGGTTTATCGCCCGAACGGCGTCGGCGAAACGCTGTACGCGGCGGACGGTTCGAACCGAAACCTGATCGGCCCGGCGAACACGACCAGCCCGGACCACGCGAGCGCCGTTCCGCTCGACGACTGGGCCGCGTTGGACGCCGCCCGCAGCTACCGCGCCACCGAGGTGCTGGACGACCGCATCGACGGCGAGCGCCGGCCGATCCTCGCCCCGGCGACGCAGGTTCTCGTCCCCGAAACCCTCGCCGGCACGGCTCGCGGGATCGTGGAGGCGACCGAGATCCGCCGCACGAACGGGGCGGGCGAAACGATCGTCTCCGGCAACCCGCATCGGCGGTTGGAGGTGCTCAGTTCCCCCTTCCTCGACGAACTGGGCGCCGAGGGCCGGCGGGACTGGTACCTGGGCGATTTTCGCAAGCAGTTCGTGTGGACGGAGGTCTGGCCCGTGCAGACGTTCCTGCAGCGCAGCGACGGCCCCGCGGCGTTCGAACGGGACGTCGCCCTGCGAGTGAAGGCCCGCTACTTCGGCGGCGTGAGCGCCACGGACACCGCGTTCGTCACCAAGGTGCTCGGCGGCTGATCGCCGCCCCGATTGCGAATCTCTCGATCTCTACATCCCCCCCAACGAGACTTATCGATGACGACGACCACCGCTCCCTCCCCGCGTTACCGCCTGAACGCGGCGGACGGTTTGAAGATTCTCCGCGGCGCCGCCCTGGCGGCCGGCGGAGCGATTCTGGCGTACCTCAGCACGGAGGTGCTGCCGAACCTGACGACCGACGCCGCCCTCGGCGGCGCCCTCGCCGCCGCCGCCGCCACGACTCTGAACGCCTTGCGCAAATGGCTGACTGGCCCGGCTGTGTAAGTGTGCGATTCGGGTAAAGTCTGCCCGTGAGAGCTGTCCGGCGCTCAGGAATAGAGTGTCGGACAGTTGTTCCGGTTTCTGAGCAGGTAGGGGAGATTTCCGCCGCACCGCTTGGTTGCACAGTTGAGAGTTGCCTGCCGCGTCGCCACGCTGTCGCTCGGTTCCGGCCGTCCTCCCGCCGCCCGCCTCCATGACATTCCAGAACGGTCCTAGCTTCGAGAAACCGCCAATCACTGAGCGGTTGCTGACGGTTCAGTTCGAGGAGCTAAGCCGGTTTGGCCTGATTCACTACGGGCTGTGGTTCCAGACTGTGATGGAGGACCTGAGGCTGAAGGACCTCAGGTTGGATGAACATCGGGATTTTGCACGCCTACCACGGATCGTTGAGACTTTCCCTTTTCGGGCGTCCCCAGACTTCCCGGCGGAGTACCTGCTCGATCCTCGTCGTCGACTGGCCGCTCGATCGGACGATCAAGTTTGGCAGATGCAGATCCAGCCAGACCGGCTCTCACTGTTTTGGCAGGAGCCGGCTGAAGGAAGGGATTTCTCAGCTTACCCGCGATTCAATGAACTTCTATCGAAGTTCATGGCTCTTTGGGAGTGCTTTGTCGCCTTCTGCCAGCGGCACGAGATCGATGAGCCAGCACCGAATCTTGCTGAAGTGACTTACGGCAATCACCTTCCGGCTCCCGCTGGTGTCAGTGCAGGAGAAGACTTCACGGCAGTGTTCGGAGTTCCGCTGCTGGGGCCCGAGAATCAAGCCGGGAGCGTGGCGGCTTGGACCGTCAACCGGGTCTTCGATTTTTCCAACGAACGTGTCCGAGTCTACGCGGAAGCTGCCGCGGCCTATTCCGACGGACCTACGCGCCCAGCGACCGGTACAGTGTTACAGTTGATCGGCCGTGCTAGAATAGCCGATGAAGAAACCCCGGCAGGGCGGTTGGGGGCCGCCCATGATCATGTCGTGAAAGGCTTTGTCGAGTTGACGGACCCCTCCATCCGCCGTTCCCGCTGGAAGCAGATCTCCTAATGACTGTTGCAACGCATTCTGCTCCTTCTGTCCCTATCCGCGCGAGGTTCTTGGAAGCCCACTCCCCGCGTGGTCGTACCACCGACGCTTTCGCGGAGGAACGCAGTCAAACGTTTGTCGGGACTGCGGGGCGTAGTCGCACCGCCAGCCGGGTTGATCCGTGGCCGTCGGAGTGGCAGGACGAGGTCGCTGCGGAATTACGAGACCTGCTCGATCTCCCAGAAGACTGGGATAGCTATGGGGCTGCACCGGTTGATCGGCGATCGGTTGATCGGGCTGTCACCGTGGCAACAGGACTAGCGTGCGAGGTCATCCTGCGGCCGGAAGTCTACGCCACGCCGGATGGGACGGCGGCGATTGCTTGGGAATGGGACGAAACTCAAGGACCTGACTCGCAAATCACATCGGGCAGGCGGTTTCTGTTGGAACTCGAGTTCTTAGCCAGCGGGCAGATTCGGTACGGCTTCCTCGATCGCAAAGATCGCAAAATGAATCGTCAGGGGACCGCGCTGCGAGGCTGGGTGGACCACCTCCCCAGTGGATGCCCTGTCGATTCGACTGTTCTCGATTCTGAACGTTGATTCAGGAACGGCGTGCAAGACCTCCCGCCGCTGGACGACGATGAGGTCTTGTTGCGCCGGGTGCCGCCTCGCAAAAAGCGACGCCTCACACCCGAAGACGGCGACCTCGTGAAACCTCGCGATGTCCGACCACGAAGAGACAAGGACCATGGATTGTCCTGTAGCCGCCTGCGTCTAACCTCCCCAGCGAAGTTGTTGCGGGAGGTCGTTGAGGAACATGACCCAAAGCTAAAGCTATGGTCGGTCTGTGCCTTTCGAGTTCGTGATGTTCTAGAAATCGTAGACCCGGATGATCCGGACGGCGGCTGCCTGCGAGTCGTACTTCGACCAAAACCGAATGATCTAGGGCATGTGGAGATTGTGGGGAACGCTGATCGCCCTTGTCCCTATGAATTAGATCCACAAGACCGCCTTGCCAGCGTTGCGAGGTTTCTGTCGGAACAAGAGTTGGCGACTCTTCAGGCAGGTGATTCGCTAGACTTCGGGCTTGGTTAACCAAACGGAGTAGGGGGGAGCTTTGCCTCCCCCGAGCCGGTCGTGCGAGTTCTCCTGATCGCGCCGCGCGTGTGATCGACCGCAGAAGGGTCCGGGCGGCGGATACGGTCGAAGGGACGGCGTCCGTCGACGTCCTTCCGAACCCCTCACCTTGAGTTTCGCCATGCGTGTTCGTCCTTTCGCTTGGGGCGCCGTTGCGCTCTGCCTGCCATGGGCCGCCGCCCACGGGCAGACTCCACCGCTCCCCAGCTTGCCGGCGCCGCCGGGATCGTCGACCTCCGATCAGTCCGACCGGGCCGGGGCGGAGGCCTCCGCGGAGATCCTCACCCGCGGGCCGCTGCACGAGGCGTTCGCCCGGCCCTATGCGGAGCAGCCGGAGCCGGGGCTGCTCGTGCAGCAGGAGCCCCCCGAACCGATTGACGAACTCCCCCCGGAGCAGCGTCCCGAGGGCGACAACGTCGAATGGATCCCCGGGTATTGGGGCTGGGACGTCGACGAACAGGATTACCTGTGGATCAGCGGGATGTGGCGGGACGTGCCGAACGGCCGCCGCTGGGTGCCCGGCTACTGGGCCGAGGCTCAGGACGGCTCCCGCCGCGGCTATCAGTGGGTCAGCGGGTTCTGGTCGGACCTGCAAACGCAGTCCGTCGACTACCTCCCCTACCCGCCGGAATCGCTGGAGCGCGGGCCGAGTTCCCCCGCTCCCGAGGGCGATTATTTTTACGTGCCCGGGTGCTGGATCTACGTCAGCGCCGACGCCGGTTACCGCTGGCGGCCGGGGTTCTGGACGCCGGTTCGGGAGAACTACGTCTGGGTGCACGACAGCTATGAATGGACCCCCTACGGCTGCGTGTTCGTGCCGGGCTATTGGGATTATCCGCTGGAACGCCGCGGTCTGCTGTTCGCCCCGGCGACCTTCGGACCGTCCTACGTCTCCCGGACGCGCTACGTCCCCAGCGTCGTCTTGAACCCGGACCTGCTCGTCACCACGCTGTTCGTTTCGCCGCAGTATCAGCACTATTATTACGGCGATTATTACTCCGTCGCCCAGTTCGACGGCGGCTACGGGCGCAGCCGGCGCAGCGCCTCGCTGCTGCCCTGGTACGCGTTGGCGGGACCGAGATACGACTACGGCTACTCCGATCCGCTGCTGACCTATTACCGCTGGAATTATTCCCGGCAGCAGGTGAACCTCGTCGATCGTTTGCAGACCTGGAGTAACTACTACCGGCAGAACGAACGGGCCCGCCCGCCGCGGACCTTCCAAGCGTTCTCCGATCGCGCCCGCCTCGGGGCTCAGGGCGGACAGAATGCGGGGCTGGTCGATTTCGCCGTCGCGCTCAACGACGTGACGTCCGGCAGAGTCGATGCCGGCTCGTCGTTCGTTCAGGCGCAGCGGCTCGTCGACGTGGACGCCCCCCGTCGCGAACTGGAGGTGCGGGGCCGCGACGCGTTCCGGGAACTCACCCGGCAGCGCAGTCGTTTGGAACGACTCGACGCCGCGGTCGGCGCTGACGCAGCCATCGGCGCTCAGGCACGCGGCGAAGGCGCCGACGTGAACGTCGAAGGCAACGCGAACGCCAACGCCGATGCGCCCGCCCGCCAGGGACGTCAACTCGATTTGACCTCCCTGCTGGACCGCGGCGATCGCCCGGGCCGGAACCCGGGGACCCCGGGGAACGCGGACGCCGCTCCGGGAAGGGGTGAGAGTCCCAGCCTCCCCGAGCGCCCCGAACCCAACGGCAACGCGACGCTCGGGAACCCGACGTCCGGCAATGCCGATCCCGGGAACGCCGATCCCGGCAATCCCACGCCCGGCGACGCCGACTCGGAGCGGCGCAATCCCGGTCGGGGGTTCGACCCCCGCGACGTGTTCGGTCGCGATCGCGCCGGCGACGACGCCCGGGACGGGGATCGCCCGGGACGCGGTCTCGGACAGGGGAACGACGACCGAGGCGACGCGGCTCGGGGCGACGCCGACAGGAACCGGGAGGCCCGCGAGGCGCTCCCGCCGTTCCGCTCGCGGGGCCCCGAAAGCGGCGCCGACGGCACGCCGCGGGCTGAGGG
>NZ_WTPX01000197.1 GCF_013036045.1 Alienimonas chondri | reverse complement strand
ATGTTCGTTGGGCCGGCAAGCGGCATGCCATCCGGGGGTGAGGCCGGGGGAGAATTGTGTAAAGTTCGCCGCATGTCCGGTTCCGCCGACCCGCCGCCCTCTTCCGAGAACGAGGGCGGGGACGTTCGGCCCCCGGGCGGCGAGATCCGTACCCCCTGGGTCGACGCCCCCTCGGTGCGACTGGACGGCGATCTTCCCCCCGTCGAGCGGTTCCGACAACTGCCCAAGGACAGCGTCGATCGCTGCCGAGAGCTGATCGCGGATCTTCGCACCCATCTGCCCACGGGCGCCGGAGGATTGGCGCTGGCCGTCAACGCCCGCACCAAGGGGCGGTGGCGGGCGGAAGCGGAGGCCCTGGCCGATCTGCTGGAGACCTCTTGGGCCGAGGTGCTTGTATCGAACTGCACGTACGACCTCGCCCTGAGCGGGTTCGCGTGCAGCACCGCGGCGCTGGCGACGCCGAACGGCCCGGCGCTCGCCCGCAATATGGACTGGCTGCCCGCCGGCCCGCTGGCTCGGGCGAGCCTGCTGGTCGAGACCCGGTATGAAGAAGGCCCCGGCGGGGGGCCGCTGACCGTCTGGAACGCCGGTTGGCCCGGGGGGATCGGCGTCGTCACCGGGCAGAGTTCCCGCGGGTTCGCCTTCGCTTTGAACGCGGTGGGCGTTGCCGGGGCGCCGGATCTATTGGGCTGTCCCGTGCTGTTGTGTCTGCGTCGCGTGTTGACGGTCGCCCGTGATTTCGCGGACGCCGTCGTCCGCATTCGTCGCGAGCGGTTGGTCTGCGGGGCGATCGTGACGGTAGTCGGCACGACCAACGCGGAGCGGGTCGTCGTGGAACGCACCCCCCGCCGCAGCGGGGTGATCTGGGGTGAAGGAGACGAGCCGCTGGTCGCGACGAACCACCTTCGCGTGCTGGACGCCGAATCCGACGCCGGCGACGTGGGCGACGGCGTGATCGGCGACTCGCACGGTCGGTTGGCGGCCCTGTTCGACAAAGCGCCGCGGGGCGAGGTCAGCGACGGCGGGTGCCTGTACGCCCTGACGGAGCCGGACGTGATGCAAAGCTGTACGGCTCAGCACATCGTTTGCCGTCCGACCGAGGGGACGGTTCGGCTGACGGTCCCCCGGGCGCTCCTGACGCCGGGCGTCGGCGGGTGGTGACAGCCCTGATGCGCAGGGTGGGGGTATGGGAACCGATGGTTCGAGGATTCCCGAATCGACTGTTCGCTCTGAGAACAGTTCGGTCGGAGACGACCCACTCAAACTGTTGCAAAATCGAACAGGAAAGGGCGGTTCCGGGTCACCTGAACGGTTGTGGACGGCAGATCTGGGCGCTTGAGGAATAACCACCACAACTTGAGCGACTGCCGCCCGCTGGGGGAATTCCCTGATAGATTCCCCCTGTCGCCGGCCGGGGCGGCCGCCGAAACGTTCGGCGAGCCAGCCCCCCGCGACCGGTTGAAAGGATTCGACCGCGACCCCGGAGCAAGACGCTCCTTGTCGAGAGACCCCGCCGCGACGGCATGATCGCCCGAACGGCGGGGTCTTCACGACACCCCCGCACGACCCCGGTAATTTTGCCGGCACGGCTAGTCTCCGTCATCTCGCCCGCAACGGGAAGACGGATTCTTTGATTTCGACCCACCCGCCGGACGCACGATGCGTCCTTCCGTCCGATACGGACCACAGGAAAAGGATTTCCAATGCCCCGCCGCAAGAAGCCTGCCGCCCCCGCTCCCAAGCCGGCTCCCAAGCCGGTCATCGGCATCAACGGGGACTTCCGCGGCCCCAAAGCGGACAGCAGCCTGCCGGCCCTGAGCTGGTTCAACGCCGGCTACTTCGACACCGTCACCAAGGGCGGCGGCCTCCCCTCCCTCATCCCCCCGATGATGGACGACGAGGATCTGCGTCAGTACCTCGGCATGCTGGACGGCATCATCCTCTCCGGCGGCCCGCTGGACCTCGACCCGGCCCGTCAGGGCGTCGAACGGCACCCCGCGACCCGCAGCATGCCGGTTCGCCGCGAGGACTTCGACCGCCGTCTCGCCACCATGGCGATCGAAATGAAGCTGCCGATCCTGGCCATCGGCGCCGGGATGCAACTGCTCAACGTGCTGATGGGCGGCACCCTGCATCAGCACCTCCCCGAGGACAACCCGACCGGCCTGCCCCACCGCGACGGCTGCGAAGCGAACCTGCGTCACCTGCTCGAACCGGTCGAAGGCACCCGCGTCGAAGCGGCGTACGGCAACGGCGAAATCCGCGTCAACAGCCTGCACCACATGGCCGTCGACGCCGTCGCCCCGGAGTTCATCGCCAGCGCCCACGCCCCGGACGGCATCGTCGAGGCGATCGAGACCCAGGACCCGAACTGGTACTGCGTCGGCGTGCAGTGGCACCCGGAAAACGAGACCGCCAGCGCCTTGGACATGCAGCTGGTCGACGGCTTCCTGACCGCCTGTAAGGAAAGCAGCCCCGCCGTGCTGCCGATGAGCCGCGGTCTCCGCATCGCCGCCTAGTCGTACCGACGTTCGGTCGGTGTTTGAACCGCCCCGACGTCCGCGGCCCGCTCCCCCGGCAGGACGCCATCGGGAGCGGGCGCCCACCCGGACGCCGGCGCGACGAAGCCCGGAGCGAATGGAACTCGCTCCGGGCTTGTCGCTGCGCGGGTCGCTTTCATGCGAGAGCCGTGACCGTCAGCGAGCGCGAACATGGTCCGAAGATGGGACGGCACCCCGGGGGGAACGCCGCCGCGCTCCCTGACGGTCGCGGCTCTGGGCCAATGAAGCCATCAACTCATAACGTCATTCTTCACGCGCGGCGGAGAAGCAGTCCTCGTCCGGCTCGCGGGGCAGCGTGTCTGTCCAGTCATCCAACAGGGCTCTCAACCGCTCGACTTCGGCGGGCCGCTCCTTTTGGAGGTCGTGCTCCTCGAGGCGGTCCTCGGGAAAGCGGAACAGCTCGACCTGCTGGGGATCCTTTCCGAGAAGCAGTTTCCAGTCGCCTTCGCGAACCGCGAGCGTGGGCCAATTCTCGCCGCGACTGGACGCGGAGTTCCATTGCCAAAAGACCGGCTTGTCGCGGGCGGAATAGGGCTTCCCGAGTAATGCGTCGGTCTGATCGACTCCGTCCGGCTCGTAACCCTCCGGCAGTTCCGCACCGCCCAGCGCGCAAAACGTCGGCAGCAGATCGACGGCCGTGTGCGGCGTGGCGTCGTCGATCTTTCCGGCGGCGATCCGTCCCGGCCAGCGGGCGATGAAGGGCACGCCGATGCCGCCCTGCAACAGCGAACGCTTCCGACCGCGGTGTCCCCCCGTCGTGCCGACGGAGGCGAAGGAGCCGATCCCCGGCCCCGTGGACCGATCGTCTGTGACTCGGCGATTGCTGGTGTTCTCCGGGCCGTTATCCGAACTGAAGATCACGAGCGTGTCGTCGGTCAGTTCCAAACGATCCAGCGTCGCCAGGAGCTGCCCGACGCGGGCGTCGGCGTGAGCCAGTACGGCTGCGTAAATCTGATCGCGCTCGTCCTCCAGATGCGAGAACTGCTTCAGGTACTCCGGTTTCGGGTAGTGCGGCGTATGGGGCTCGTGGATCCACAGATTGAGAAAGAACGGCTTCCCCTCGGCGTGACTTTTCTCCACGAATTGGATCGACCGGTCGACGTCTTCGAACACCGGCATTTGCGGCCCGGAGCAATTGAACGCTCCGTAGGCGTCGTAGCCGTACTCGCTCGGCAGCGGCGCGTCTTCGACCATGATATTGGTCAAGTGCCACTTGCCGAAATGAGCCGTCGTGTAGCCGGCGTTCTTTAATAACCTCGGCAACAGCGTCGTCTTCGGGTCGAGCCAGTCGGGCATGCCGCGTTGCCGATGGGACGGGACGGTCGCGAAGTGCCCGTGAATGTTGTGCCGGGCGGGGAACTGGCCCGTGACCACGGCCGCCCGACTCGGCGAACACACGCCGCTGGCCACGGTGAACTGATGAAAGTCGGTCCCCTCCGACGCGAGACGATCGAGATTCGGCGTCTTCAAATAGGGATGCCCGTGGCAACCGAGGTCGCCCCAGCCCCAGTCGTCGGCAAAAATAAAGACGATGTTGGGCCGTTCCGCGGCGTCCGCTCGCCCCGCGAGCAGGCCGCCGAGCGCTATCAAAACGAGGGCCGGAAGCTGCGTAAGTTTGGGCTGAGTCACTGCGGCTTGCCTTTGAGGTTCTACGAGAAAATCGAACCCGACGTCCGTTCCTGGGCCACGCGAGCGTTTCGTCATTTCGCGGACACGTTCGAAGCGAGAGCGTATTGGGCGGCTCCGATCGGTTCTACTCCGCACCCTCGGAGAAGCGTTTCGTCCGGGCAACAGGCTCGGGGGACGTCGTTCAGGCGTCGACTTATGCGTCGTCGTGGTTCAGAGTCCCTCCGCGATCCGCTCCGCCGCCGTGTCCGGCGTGTGGTTGAAGAGGACGCGCCCGCCGGTACCCCAGGCGCCGGCCGACCAGAACGCCCATCGCGGCGGCGGCCGATGGTGAAACAACGCGACGGCGGAGCGAGGCAGGCGGGCGGCGGCGACCTCTTCCATCCCCCCGCCGGGGATCGGCTCGAAGTGGATCGTCACCGCGAGCAGCGCGTCGAGCCGCCCGGTCGGGGTAGGGACGAACGTCGGTTCGCCGGCGAATTCGCACTTCGCCCACCGCAAGCCGGCCGGTTTGCCGTCGCGGCCGGCGAGTTCGCGGAAGCGGTCCTCCAGTTCCGGTCGAACCGATCGGAACAGTCGTTCGGCGGCGGCACGCCCCGCGGGCGGGGCGGCGGGCGGCGGTGCGGTCGCGGGATCGGTCATCACCCCCGATGCTAGCGTTCGCCCGTTCGTCCCCGACCCCGTTCGTCTCCATGCCGTTGTTCGGTTCGCATCTGTCCGTCGCCGGCGGCTTTCACAATGCCGCGACTCGAGCGGGGGAACTGGACCTCGCCGCGGTGCAGATCTTCACCAAAAGCAATCACCGCTGGGCCGCCAAGACGCTGACGGACCATCTGGTCGAGGAATGGAACGCGGCGCGATCCGCGGCCAAGCTGAAGTTCGCCTGCTCGCACGCCAGTTACCTCATCAACTTCGCCACGCCGGAGCCGGCGCTGCGCCAGAAGTCTGTCGATGCGATGGTGATCGAACTGGAGCGGGCCGACGCCCTGGGCTTGTCCGGCGTGGTGGTGCATCCGGGCAGTCACGTGCGCAGCGGGGAAGATGTGGGCCTCGCCGCGGCGGCCTCCGCCGTCGCGGAGGTGTTGGAGCGGGCGAGGGGCGGACGCTGCGGGCTGTGGCTCGAGAACACCGCGGGGCAGGGGACGAACCTCGGCCATCAGCTCTCGCATCTGGGCGCGATCATCGACGGCGTGCCCGAGGCCGACCGCGGCCGGTTGGGCGTCTGCTTCGACACCTGCCACGCCTTCGCCGCCGGTTACGACCTGCGCGACGAGGGCGAGTACGCCCGCACCTTCGAGGAGCTGGACGAGGCGGTCGGGCTGGATCGGCTCGCCTGTCTGCACATCAACGACAGCAAGGGCGGCCTCGGCAGTCGACTTGACCGGCACGAGCACATCGGCGAGGGCGAACTCGGCGACGACGGCTTCCGGGGCCTGATGAACGATCCGCGGTGGGCGAAGACGCCCTTCCTGCTGGAAACCCCCAAAAAGGATCGCGACGGCGTTCCGTGGGACACCGTCAACGTGAAACGATTACAATCGCTGGTGAACTAGCTTCCTTCGCGGGACGATCGCACCTCCCTCAGCCTCCGCGCCCGTATGGATTGGCGGGCGGGCGGTCGTCACGATCCGGGGGCGTGGAATAATCGGCACAGTCCGCGGCCCGGGTTCGGGTTATCGGGCCGGAGACGGTCGTGGCGATGGTTCGCACGGTCCGAACCCTGACGGTGCCGACGGTCCGTCTTCCACCCGCCCCGACCCCGGGTACAGTGGAGCGAAGCCCGATCGACCGCTGCCGATTGACCGGCCGCGACCCCGCCGAGGTTCCGCAATCGGAACCGTCGGCCCCGTCCACGGAAGAAGGGCCTCCGCGATGTTGCTCCGCCCCGCTGCACCCCGATCCTCCACCACAACGCCTGCCGTTTTGCGTCTCCCCGCTGCCCGCCTGCTGTCGAAGAACGCGAGCCGCCGGGCTGCCTTGCCGCTGGCGTTGGTGCTCTCCGTGGGAGCGGTCGGTTGTCGGTCGACGTCCGGCCCGATGGAGGCGCTGTCGGGAGTACGGGTCTCCGCGACCGAAGCGATGGTCCGCACGAAAGAGGCGGTGTTGAACCCCCTGAGTCCGGCTCAGCCGGGCGGATCGGGCGCCGTCGCGACGGCGCCGGATCCATTCCGCGCCGCGGAGCAGGCCTTGGCCCAGGGTGGCGGGGCGGCGGCCGGTGACCGCACCTCGGAGACCCCGACCTCCGACGGCCCCAGGTTCGCCGGCGACTTCGACGCGACGATTGCGGTGCTGCGGGACGAAGCAGCGCCGTTCCCGTCGCCGCGCCCGACGATCCGCGACAATGTGGCGCTCGCCGGGGCCGAGGAAGACGGCTCCGGCGTGACCGCCGCGGCGGGGGAAGACCCGTTCGCCGCAGCGATGGAAGAGCTGGCCGACGCGCCCGCCCCCCCCGCGGACCTGGCC
>NZ_WTPX01000196.1 GCF_013036045.1 Alienimonas chondri | reverse complement strand
GGATGGGCGTGGTTTATCTCGCGGAAGACACCGAACTGGGCCGCACCGTCGCCCTGAAGGTGCTCCCCAAGCGGGAGGATATGGCTCCGAACCTGATCGCTCGATTTCGAAGCGAGGCTCGCGCCGCCGCCCGCCTGCACCACCCGGGCATCGTCACGGTGTTCGACAGCGGCGAGACGGATAAGGCGCTTTACATCGCCTTGGAGTACGTGGACGGCAACGACGTCGACCGTCTGCTGAAAACCCGCGAGCGGCTGCCCCCCCGACGTGCGACGGACCTCGTCCGGCAGATCGGCGAGGCACTGGTCCACCTGCACGAAAAGGGCATCGTGCATCGGGACATCAAGCCGTCGAACATCATGGTCCGCCGCGACGGCAGTGCCGTGCTGGCGGACCTCGGCTTGGCGATCGCCATTGAGAGCAGCGAGGGCGGCATCACCCGAGCCGGCTACACCGTCGGCACGGTCGACTACATGGCTCCGGAGCAGGCGAAGAACAGTCGCGACGCCGACGTCCGCAGCGACCTGTACTCGCTGGCCTGCAGTTGGTTCCACATGTTGACCGGGCGAATCCCGTTCGAGGGGGAATCGCTGACCGCGAAGCTCGCCGCGCACGATCGCCATCCCGTCCCCGACCCGCGCAGCATCCACGACGACATCCCGGACAGCTATACCGCGGTCCTCCAGCGGGCGATGGCCAAGAAGCCGGAGGACCGCTATGCGACGCCGCAGGAGTTTCTGGACGACCTCGAACTCGCCCATAAACGCCGGGGCCACGTCAGCAGCGATCTGCTGAAGGATCTGGCGGCGGGCGACTCGGATGACGACTTCGTGCTCGGCCCGGACGACGCTGAGGCGGCGAAGGCCGTGGGGACGGCGGAGAGCGAGACGGCGGAAACGGACGACGTCGGGGAACCGGTCCGTCGCCGGCGGAAGAAGCGTCGCCCCGGCAAGCCGGGCGTCTCCCCCCGCCGCCGCCCGGCTGCCGGCGAAGTGCCCGCCGGCCTGGGCGACGCTGCCGATGATTCGGACGACTCCAACCCGCGACGTCGCAAGCCGGCCGGAGCAGCAAAGGACTACAACAAGGGCGTCGACCCGCTGCTCATTCGGAACCTGCTGATCGGCGGCGTCGCCCTGGCGCTGCTCATCGGGGGGGGCATGTTGGTCGCCCATTACAGCGGCGCGTTCGGCGGCGTTCGCATCCGCGGCCCCGGAGACGACCGTGATCTCGCCGCCGCGTTGGCGCGACTGCCCGCGAAGGGCGGCACGATCACGCTGCGGGGACTCGGCCCGTTCACGCTCCCGCGATTCGATCTCCCGCAGGGGGCGAACGTCTTCATCCGGGCGGAGGGGGAACGGGCCCCGATCGTCAACGCCGCGGCAATGTCGACCGAGTTCGACGCTTGGCTGCGCATTCGCGGCGGATCGCTCACGTTGGACGGGCTGCACGTCGTGATGCCGGAGCGGGAAGCCAGCGAGGCATCCCCCGCGCTGCTGGACGCGGCCGCGGCGACCGTGGCGATTCGCGGCGGGTCGGTCACCGCGCTCGGAGACGCCCCCGCGATCGTCGCTCGGGCGAGCGGCAGTGGAAAGACGGCGGCTCATGTGCTGCTGGACGGCGCCGTCGTTCGCGGGAACGCGCTGACCGGCGTCAGCCTCGCCGGCGGACCGTCGGACCTGTTTGCGGACGGCTGCCTGCTCGCCTGCGGCGACGCCCCCGCCGTCGCGTTCCCCCCGCATTCCGAAGCTGTGCTCCCCAACCGACGGGGCGTCCCCCCGGCCGCGGAGCCGACGCCCGCCCCCCGCGGCGGCGGTCGAATCAACTTCATTTCCTACCGCACGCCGACGGCTCCCTCCGCCGCCGTCCTACAAACGCCGGCGCCGCCCGCTCGATCGGCGCGGCTGGTGAATTGTACCGGAGTGTTCCGGCGGTCGGTCGTCACGGTCGTTCCCGGCACGACGGGGCCGCTTGCCGTGACACTCGCTGAGTGCGCCTTCGGAGCGTCCCCGGGGGACGAGGGAGCCTCGCTGCTCTCGCCGTCGGGGGCGGCGGTCGAGTGGACGATCCGGGACGGCGTGCTGGCGGGCCTCGCCATGCCCGAGGGGGAGGGGTTGGAGGCGAACGGCCGCTCGACCGGTTGGAAAGGAGAGCCGATCGCGAACTTCGCGGCGCTCGATCCGAATGCGTTCTCGGCCGCCGGCTTGAACCTCGAACTGGGGGCGGCCTCCGCGACGTGGAAGCTACCGGCCCCCGCGACGGCCGCCCGGGCCTCGGCGGCGAGGCGTCTTCCGACCGATCCGCCCTCTTGGGAATCGCTGTATCCGGACGGTAAGACGGTCGAGGCGGAGGGGACCCGAGCGGCGAACGTCCTGCGTGAAAACCATCCCGATGGAACCACCGTGGTGGTGAGCGGCGTCGGCCGGATGCGCCTCGAACCGGTGTCGGTCAGCGGGCGAGCCTTGCGAATCATCGGGCGAACGGACGATTCCGGGGACGCGCCGATTCTCGCTGCGGCGACCGGCGCCGGGGGCACGCCGACCCTCGAGAGCGTCGGCGGACGGCTCGAACTGGTCAATCTCACCTTGGAAGTCCGCGAAGACCGCACCGGTGCCGGGCCGCTGGTCTCCGCGGACGGCCCGGAATCGCTGATCGTGATTCGGCGGTGCGAGCTGCGAGCCGGCTCCGGCGACGCCCCCGCGGTCCGCGTGCGCCGGGGCGCCGCACGGCTCTCCGGCGTGCTGCTGGTCGGCGAGGGCGAAGCGGGGCTGATGGAACTCGATCACGGCGCCGCGACGCTGTCCCACTGCGGATTCGTCACGCCGGGGCCGGCGTTTCGCTTCGGGCCGGACGGTACGGGAGTCGTCGGCCTGACCCGCTGTGCGATCGCCGCGGGGGGACCGGTCTTCGACGCCTCCGAGGGCGATGCGGTGGACGGAACCACGGACGCGGCGGCGATTACGGATCGATGCCTGTTCCTGCCGCCCCCGCCCGGCGGGCCGGGACGCGTGTCGCTGTCGGCCGGCGGGGCGATCGTCTGGGGAGCGGCCAACGCCTTCGCAACCGCCTACGCGCCGCCCGCCAAGCTGGGCGACGGTCCGCCGGGACCGGTCGGCGGAGAATTCGATCTCCGCACCGGCCCGTCTGCGGTGGTGCTGGAACGGCCCCGCGTGCCGGATTGGAAGACCGTCACTCCGGCCGATCTGGCGCCCGCCGCCGGCTCCGCCGCGGCGACGGACGGCCTCGGCGCCGGGGATGCCGTCGGTCCGTCCCCCGATCTCTCCCCGGAGGGCGGGGCGAGCGATTCGACGAAAGACCGTGACTCTCGACTGCCTCGACGCAGCACGCCGGGGCCGGATTTTTGAGTAGGGAAGGCGTTGGACGGGATCCCGGCGAGACACGACGAGGGCGGCTGTACGACGTTCTGTCCGCCCGCCCGGCGTGGACGGTCGGGGCGATGCTGGCGCTCGCGGCGCTGGGCGGGTGGGCGGCGACCGGCGCCGACGCGGACTTCTCTCCGCAGAGCGTGCTCGCCGGCCGGGACGACCTCACGATCAATATGGAGATCGCCCGGGAGCGATTCGGCGCCGAAGACGCAGTGCTGCTGATCCTCCTTCAGGACGACCGTCCGCGGCCCCCGAATGCGGCCCCGGAGGACGCACCCGGCGTGCTGAGCGCCTCGGCCCTTGCTTGGCAGCAACGACTCGCCGCGGCGCTGCCGGAGTTGCCGCACGTGGTGGACGTCCGGGGCGTGCCGACGCTGCGCACCGGCCGGTTGAGCCTGGCGAACCTCGGGGCGTACGAGGCCGTCCAGCTGCTCCCGGGTTCGCCCGCGGCTCCGCCGACCGAGGACGAAGCGGCTTGGGTGCGGGAACAACTGGCCGACGGCCGGGCGGATGGGTTCGTCTCCCCGGATCGGCGGACCGCCGCGGTGATGGCGATTCTCGACCCCGCCGCCCGCACCGTCCGGCTGACCGCCGCCGGCCTCGAAGCCGTCGGAGCCGCGCCTCCCGGCGCGAGCCCCTCTCAGGGAACGCCGGCTCTCTCCCGTCCGTGGCCCGTCGCGGTCGAGCGGGCGCTGCACGCGGAGCACATGCTGAAGAAGGACGTGGATTACGTCCTCACCCCCGGCGAAAAAGGGAAGCCCGGCGCCGGCGAGCTGGGCGTGCGGATCGTCGACGGGAATACCGGCCGCGTCTTCACCGAACGCACCTGGCGCGACGGCCTGCATCAGGCCGTCGAGGCGAAGGAGGCCGTGACCGTCACCGAAGAGACCCGCGGCTTGGCCCGCGTGGCCCGGCAGCGGTTCTTCGGACAATACCGGACGGTCTGCGGGATGACCGGCACCGCCGCCGAGGCCGCCGCCGAGTTCCGTCGCGTCTACGGCCTGCCCGTCGTCAACGTCCCCCCGCATAAGCCCAGCCGTCGCCGCGATCGCCCGTCCCGATACTTTCCGACGGCCGCGGACCGCACCCGGGCCGTCGTCGTCGCCGCCGGCCGGGCGACGGCGCAGGGACGGCCCGTGCTGATCGGCACGCGGACGGTGGCCGCGGGACGCGAGGTCTCCGCGGCGCTGACGGATGCGGGGCTGGAGCACGCCGTGCTCGACGGGTTACAGGACGCGGACGAAGCCGAACTCGTCGCCGCGGCGGGCGTTGCGGGCACGATCACCGTCGCCACGGACATGGCCGGGCGGGGGACGGACATCGGCCCGGACAACGCGGCCCTTTTCGCGGGCGGGCTGTGCGTGCTGGCCTGCGAACGGCACGCCAGCGCCCGGGTCGACCGCCAACTCGCCGGCCGCGCCGGCCGGCAGGGCGACCCCGGTTCGGCCCGGTTTTTTCTCTCCGCCGATGACGAACTGTTCGCCCGCCACGCCCCGCGGCTGGTCGCCCGCCTGAGCCGGATGCCGCCCGGCGGCGCGGAATCGCCGGCGCTGGATCGGGTCGTGCGGCGGTTGCAGGCGTCGCTGGAAAAGCAGTCGGCCGAGACCCGACGCCAACTCGCCGCGGCCGACGATTGGCTCGGCGGCGTGCTGGATGCGCTGGCGGCGTGAGTCGTTTGCCGATTTCCCCACCCGCCGCTCGTAGCGCGAAACGAAATTTCGCGAGGAACTTCGTGCCCCACTCCGAGCGGGCTTGCCCCGAATCGCCCGTGCCCGCCGCCGCCCGCCCGATGATCCTCGTCGCTGCCTTGCTCGCCGCCGCCCCCGTGTTCGCGCAGGAACCGATCGGCACGCCCGGGTTCACGGAACCGGAACGCACCGTGGCCGTCGCGGCGGCGGAGAGCGGGATCCTCGCCGAACTGCTCGTCCGGCCCGGCGACCGGGTCGCCGCCGGCACGCCGCTGGGCCGGCTCGACGCGGCCGGATTGGAGGAGGCGAAGAGCATCGCGGAGGCCCGCGCCGCCGCCACCGCGGCCCGAGACGCCGCCGTCATCGAACGCGAGAAGGCCCGCCGACGGCTGGCGAAGTTCGAGGCGGTCGGGGCGGAACGGTTGGGAAGCCGTGACGAACTGGAGACCGCCCGCGCCGACGCCGCCCTCGCCGAAGTGCGGGTGCGTCAGACCGAGGAGGACGCCGCGCTGGCCGCGCTGGAGGTCGTCCGCATCGCCGCCGATCTGGACCGCCGGACCGTGCGGGCGCCGTTCGAGGGCACGGTCGTGGAGGTGAGCAAAGAGATCGGCGAGGCGGTGCCGGCGAGCGATCCGGCCCTGCTCGTGCTGGCCCGGCTGGACACACTGCGGGCCGTCTTCCACCCGTCCGCGAGCCGTGCCTCACGACTGCGAAAAGGCGACGCGGTCGCCGTCGCGATTCCCGCGGAGGTCGCCGGCGAACCGGTCCGCACGGTGCGGGCGACGGTCGATTTTGTCTCTCCGATCACCGACGCCGAAAGCGGCACCGTGCGGATCGAAGCATTGATCCCCAACGCGGACCGCCGCCTGCGGGCCGGGTCGCGGGTCACGCTGACGGAGGGCGAGCCGCCTCGAGCCGTCGCCGCAGACGACGTGAGCCGCACCGGAGATCGGCGATGACCCCCTCGCAGACTAAATTGCGCAAGAAGAGCGCCCCCCGCCGGTCCGCCAAGTCCGGCCGGTCCGCCGCCGTCGGCCGGTTGCGGATCGACGCCGGCACGGCCGGTTCCGCTGCCGTCCCCCCGGCCGCCGTCTCCCCGGACGTGGCGGCGCTGCGGGTTCGCTCCGAGCAGATCGCCGCCGAACGCGACGCCGCCGCCGCCGCGATCGAACTGATCGCTGCGGTCGGCCGGGCGGACGACGCCCGTGCGGCCCTGCACGAACTGGTCGACGGACTGCGGCGAGTCACCGGAGCCGAAACGGTCGTCGCCGGCTGGGTGCGGAAGAGTCGCTGCGAGCCGCGGGCCGTGTCCGGCCGGCCGGTCCTCAAACGGCATACCGACGCCGCCCGCCGGTTTCGCGCGGCGTTGGAAGAAACCGTGCTTCGCCCCGAACCCTCCCGTTGGCCGCTGGCGGACGGCGACGACGCCGGCGGGGCGGTCCCGCTGAGCCTCCGCGGTTTGGCGGACGGCGAGGGCGCCGCGGTCGTGCTCGGCGTGCCGCTGATCGGCTCTCGCCCGTCCTCTGGAACACCGGGGGAGGAACCGATCGCCGCGGTCGTGCTGGCGGGGGCGCCGGGGTCCTCCTTGCCCGCGTGCAGCAGCGC
>NZ_WTPX01000195.1 GCF_013036045.1 Alienimonas chondri | reverse complement strand
CCTCACCCCCGACCCCTCTCCCCCAAAAGGGGGCGAGGGGAGGAAACGTCACAACGGCGTGACGGGCGTATAACGCAGCCGCCGGGCGAGTTCCTGCATCAGGGAGACGCCGCGGTAGGTCGCTTCCCACTCCGGCCGGCCGACCACGCCGCCGTCCAGCAGCGGTTCGAGGCCTAATTGTTTGAGGTCGCGATCGCTGACGCGGCGGCGGAGTTCGTCGAAGCCGGTCAGGTCCAGCTCCGCGGCGATCGCGTCGCCGTCGAGGAACACCAACCGGTGCTGACGGGCGACGTGGCCGATCGGGTCGACGTAGCCCTCGGCGGTCGGGTCGCTGTCGTCGAACTCGTTCACGGCCATCCGCAGCGCCCGCAGGTAGGCGGCGCGGTCGGCTTCGATCAGGCGGTTCATCTCCTCCCGTTTGGGGTGCAGCTGGCGGATGAGATCCTCGGCGTCGCCGAACACGCCGTTGCCCTCCCGCATGGTGTCCGCGAGGTCGATCATGCCGGTTTTATGACAGGCGAAGCAGGAGACGCCGTTGACGATCGCCGGCGTGCCGGAGGTCTTGAGGGCGTCGCCGACGACCGCGATCGGCCCGGCGTGCAACTGATCGCCGGCGCCGTCGGAGAGGAAATAGCCGTGCAGGCCGTTGGGGAGGCTGAAGATCGCCTCGCCGCCGTCGTGCTCGAAGGAGAGCCGATCGAACTTCGGGAAGGCGCCGTCCGGTCCCAGCGGGAACCGGGTGAGCTTCCCGCGACCGTTATCGGGGCCGAAGTCGTAGCTCTTCCAATAGGTGCCGTAGGGGGCGGCGTGGCGTTCGACGAGGCGGTTCTGGGCGCTGACGCCGCTGCGGGAGAACCCGGCCCGGGCGATCGACTGCGGCCGCGGGTCCATGAAGCCCTTCTTCACGTCCACGCGGATGAGCTTTTCCAGTCCCGCTTCGGTCGTCGGCAGATCGAGCAGCGCGTTATACAGCGGCGGACGGGCCGCGGCGGCGACGAACCAGTCGGCCCGCACCATCGGCAGCGTGGTGTGCGACAGCTCTTCGAGATCCTCGCCCAGCCGGCCGAGCGCCTCGCCTTCGTCCCCGCCGAGGTTCCCGTAACTCAGGCCGTACGGGTACGCCTTGAGCACCGCCTGCCAGTCGGCGGAGTCCCAGCCGTAGTCCCGCAGGTCGATGGAATAGAGCACGCCGTCCGGCAGGCCGTCGCCGCTGACTTCTTTGGGCGGCACGATCGTTGGTTCCCACGACAGGCTGTTGAGCGCCTTGGAGAGCGCCGCCCGATAGGCGGGCAGGTCGCCGGCGAGCACGTTCGGGGTGTTGTGCAGCGTGTGCAGGGTGAAGTACCGCCGGGTCGGGCGATCGTCGCGGTCGGCGTCCCGCAGATCGTCGCGGATCGCCGTGAGGACCGAGGAGAGCATCACGTGCTGGCGGTCGGCCTCGGTGGGAAAGTCCGGGGCGCCGGCGTCCAGCCAGGCTTTGAGCGCCATGCGATCCGCCTCCGGCACGGGGGAGCGGGAGCGAATCGCGGTGGGCGGCATATATTCGTCCTCGATCGCGGCGAGGACGAAGCTGTCCGCGGGGGCGTCGGCGTCGACGATGCCGTGCTCCCGCAGGGAGGCGACGCTTTGCATATCGAAGTTCCCCCCCTCGGAACCTTCCCCGCTATGACAGCGGGCGCAATGCGTTTTGAGGACCGTGCGAGCCGCCGCGGCGACGTCGGTCTGGTCGACGGCCGCCGGCTCCGCGGCAACCAACACGGGCGATGAAGCCAGACCCGCGACGATCGCGGCGGCGAACAGAGGTTTGTGGAACACGGCGAACGGCGGGGTGCGGGACACGGGGGAGATCAGATTCGGCGGTCGATCGCGGCGGACGACGTCAGGCGATACGCCGCCGACGGCGGGCTGCTTCTGGAATTCTGGGAAACATTCTGAACGCGACGTGCGGTCATTCCTTGTTGCCGGTGCGGGTGACGGGGCCGGCGGAGGCTTCGATGAACCAGGCGCCGCGGCGATTGTTGCGCAGATCGACGTTGGAGACGGTCGCGCGGGCGCGGTCGTCGACCCCCACGCCCTGCCAGGCGTTGCCGGTCGACGCCCCGCCGCGGATCACGGCGTCCGTCCCGCGGCCGGAGATCTGGATCCCGGCCTGACCGCTGCCGGTCAGGGTGCAATCCTCGAACACGCCGGACCCGCCTTCGTTCACCAGCAGCCCGTTCCCTTTGGCGTTCTCGCACCGGCACCGGCGGAGCGTCGGCTTCGCCCCGGCGCGGCCGATGTGCAGACCGTGGGTCTTCGCGTCGGTAAAAACGCCGTCTTCGTACGTGCCGCGGGCGCTGACGACGAACAATCCGATGTCGCTGCCTTTCACCCGGCACCGCTTGACCGTCGGGTCGGCGCCCTCGATCACGCCGATGCCGGCGGTGCCGTTGTCGATAAAGGTGCAGTCGTCGTACGTCCCGGCCGCGGCGTCGCGGACCAGCAGGCCACCCCTGGTGCAGTTCTCCGCCCGGAACTCGCGAAACGTCGGCTCCGTGCCGGCATCGAGGATGTACGCGCCCGAGTTCTTGGCACGGACGGCCACGCAGCGTTCAAACGTCCCGCCGGCGGCTTTGTGAATAAAGAAGCCGTCCTGTCCCGCATCCTCCGCCAGGCAGCCGCGGAACGTCGGCGCCGTGCCCGGCCCGCGCACCGCGATGCCGTCGACCGCGTTGCCCGCGGACGTGCAGTTCTCGAACGTGCCGCCGGCCTGATCGAACACGACGAAGCCGTCCGCCGCCCCGTTCTCCGCCCGGCACCCCCGCAATATGGGGTTCGTACCGGCGTCCTTCACCGCGACGCCGTCGTCGGCGTGCCCCGCGAATACGCAATTGTCGTAGGCGCCGGCGGCCTTTTCGAGGATATAGAGGCCGTAGGACGCTCCGTTCTCCGCCCGGCAGTTCCGCAGCGTGGGGGCCGTGCCGTCGCCGGCGACGTAGATGCTGGCGATCGAACTGGACGTCGCCACGCAGTCTTCGACCAGCGGCGTCCCGGCGCTGATCCACAGGCCGGTCATCTTCGCCTCCGGCGCCGCGGTGCAGCGCAGCGTCAGTCCCTTCACCGTCGCGACGGGCGCCTTGAGGTGCAGGGCGTCGGTTTCGCTCGCTTCGATGACGACCTGTTCCCGCGGGCCGACGCCCTCCAGCGTGACGGCGCGGTCGATCGTCAGCCCGTTCTCGCGGTACAGGCCGGGCCTCACGGTCACGCGGGCGCCCTCTGCGGCGGCTTCGAGGGCGGCTTGAATCGTGCGGTGGTCGCCGGACCCGTCCGCGGCGACGACCAGCGGGCCGGGAGCCATCGCCCCGCCGAGTTCGACCGTCGCGATCGAGGCGAAGAACCGCCCGCCGCGGTCGGCAAAACGCTCCGCCTCCCGCCGCAGGTCCGCCGGCGCCGTCCTGTCGTTCAGGACGTCGGCCAGCCGGGCGTGCAGCTCCCTCGTGTAGCCCTGCTGGCCGATGCGGCGGGCGAGCTTTTCAATCAGAATCGCGACGTCGGTCGCCGGCACGGCCAGCGGCAGGGCGCGGGTGGCCTCGGGACCGTGATAGGTCGGCGATTGCCGGATGTGGTCTGCCTCGGGCAGGTCGCGGTTGTAGTCGGCGATTAGCGACGAGACTCGGGCCGTGGTGGCCGTTTGGACCTCCGCCAGCCGCACGAATCCGTCGCCGTCCGCGTCGCTGGCCCCGCCGCGGAGGCTGTCCAGCAGGGCCGCGGTGAACACGCCCTGCTGCAGGCTCGGCAGCTCAAGACTGAACTGGCCGACCTCGCAGCTCGCCAGCTTTGCTTGGCCGGTCGGTTTGGCGAGGGCGGCGGCGAACGTATTGCTCATCGCCGTCGCCGCCTGCCGACCGCCGAGGCCCCGGGTCGCGCTGACGCGATCCTGGCAAGCGTCGATCAAAAGCAGCCGGTGCCCGGCTTTGGAGCGCCGCACGGTTCCTTCCAAGGTTTCCAGCGGCACGGCGGTGCGGTCCAGAAAGGCGAACCGGCCGTCCTGGGGCATCAGGTAGGCCCGTTCGCCCTCGGAGAAGCCGTGACTGCTGCACCCGATGATCAGCAGGTCGCTTTCCGTTCGCCCCCTGCGGCTGACGGCGTCGAGGGCGTCGAGGATCGCCACGGCTTTCGCCGTCGTCACCGTCGCCCCGGCGGCCTTGAGGGCGGCGAGGTGGGCCTTCGCCGTCTCACCCTCCGGTTCGCCGGAGAGGGCGAGGGTGCAGTTCGCCGCGGGAATGAGCCGTAGTTCCAAGGCGAACAGGTGCGCCAGTTCGACGGCGTCGTTGACCGCGAATCGCAGGTTCCCGACCTTGCCGCTGGGGTCGCTGAACTCGTTCACCCCGACGAACAACCCGGCTCCGCCGGTCGGGGCGGCGTCGGCGATCGGACTCGGCGGGGCGACGACGATCTGTTGCGCCGAGGCCGACGACGACGCGAGCAACGCGGCGCCCAGCGCGACGGCAAACAGGGTGTGGGAAGGCACGGGGGCGAAGGGGGCTTGTGGACTTCGTCAATGACAGTGCGGGGCCCGCCCGCCCGCAACCCTTCAAGCGGCGTCGATGCCAGATCCGGGACGAGCACGGCGGATCGGGAAGCCCTACGGCGCCGATCGCCGCCCGCTTCTCGAGTTCTCGGCGTCTGTCCTTGTTCGTCCGGCAGGCCGACGCGCGAGCCGAGGCCGGGTGAGCCTGCCGCGCTGGAGAACTTCGGCTTGCGCCTCGGGCTGCCAGCCAATTATGCAATTCTCGATCGCGCCTCGGACTGCCGCGAGCGGTTTACTCGGCGCCGGGGGCGGGGCCGGCGGCGGTGTCCAGGACGACGTGGGTGCCCAGCAATCGATCGTGCAGGGCGCGGGCTTCCGATTTGAACAGCCCGGTGAACAACCCGAAGGCGGCGTCGATCGTCCACAGCGTCAGCACGAACAGAGTCAGCGACTGTTCGAGCCACAACTGACCGGTGAGATGCTCGGCCAGCAGAGCCAAGACCAACCCCCAGATGGGGAACGTCTGAGCCAGCCCGCGGACCAGCAGCGTGCGACCGGCCGGCGGGAGGCCGTACCGGTCCGCCACGCGGATCTGAAACAGCCGCTTGCCCGGGGTTCGTTTCGTTCGGGCCTGCCGCCAAGCCAGCAGCAGGGCGGGCACGCACGCGGCCGCCTTCGCGAACAGCGCCAGCGGGAGCATCGCCCGCAGCCCCGCGACCGAGCGGTCCACCTCCACCACGCCGGGGAGATAGATCACGGCGAACAGCGCCGTGCCGGCCGCCGTCGCCAGACCGAGGTCCGTCAGCGCCGCCATCGAGCGAATCAGCAGGCCCGCGGGGGTGTTGGACTGCGGGGCGAGTCGGCGGATCTCGCGGGCGGCTTCGGCGGCGTCCGCGGGGCGGTCCTCGGGGTTCTTCGCCAACAACCGGGCCAGCACGTCCCGCCAGCCGGGCGGCAGATCCGCGGGCCAGGGTTCGGGGAACTCCGGGGCGTTGTTCAGGTGGGCGTGCAGCCGCTGCTTGAGGCTCTGCCGCGGGGTGGTGTAGGGGAGCCGGCCGAAGGTCATCTCGAACAGCGTGACGCCCAGCGCATACAGGTCGCTGCGAGCCGTGGGCGATCCGCCGCGAACGATCTCCGGGGCGAGGTAGTTCGGCGTGCCTTCCAGACCCCCGATGCGGGCGAGATTCGTCCGGCGGGCGAGGCCGAAGTCGCTCAGTTTGACGGTCCCGATCCACCCCGGCCGGTCGCCGCGGGCGCCGGCTAGCAGCACGTTGGAGGGCTTCACGTCGCCGTGCACGATGTCGTACTTCGCCGCGCAATCCAGCGCCCCGGCGATCTGCCCGCCGATCCGCGTGACCGCCCCGTAGGGCAACCGCCCCGCTTTCAGCTTGTCCGCCAGCGTGGGCCCGTCGACCAACTCCATCGCCAGGAACGGCTTGTCCGGGTCCGGGCTGACGAAATAGACGTGCGCGACGTTGGGATGGTTCACCCGAGCCTGCGCCCGAGCTTCCTGCAACAGTCGATCCAGCGCGACCGACCCGCTGCCCGTCCCGTTGCCGGACCGGTTACCGGACCGGTTGCCCGATGGGGGAAGCGCCGTCGCGGCGTGCGGGTCCGGGTCAGTTTGGTTCAGGAAGTCGTCGCTTCGGACGTCCTCGACCCGCACCCCTTTTCGCGCCGAACCCCGCACGTGGAGGCCGCTCGCCGCGACGAGATCCGAGCCGGGGGCGGCGGCGTGTCCGTGGCGATCGGGGCGAATCACCTTCACGGCGACGTACCGCTCCAGCGACAGGTCCAGCGCGCGATAGACGGCCCCCATGCCGCCGTGCCCGATCGGCGCCTCGATGCGAAAGTGCTCCAGTTCCGTCCCGGGCGGGAGGTCGCCGGGTTCGAAGATGGCGGTACGCGACTCCCGGGAGGCGCCGCCCAACGGCAGGGTGTCCGCCGTCGACGAATCGGACGGGGAGGTCTCCGAGCCTGAACGGTCGTCGGGGGCGCCGCTGGGATCGGGGAGCAGCCCGTCGAAGCCGCCCACGTCAGGGGGCGCGTCGAGTCCGTCGAACAACGCGGCGACGTCCGGCAGCGAAGCCGTCGCGTCGTGATCGTCCGTCGTCTCCCCTGCGCCGCCGGGAACGGAGTCGCGGGGGGGACGACGGACGATCACGACGCGACGGCTTC